>NZ_JAWZSR010000024.1:0-2976 GCF_033949965.1 Gracilibacillus pellucidus
TGTACCTTGAAAACTAGATAAGAATAATCACGTCAACATAAGTTGACTGATGACAAGACATCAAACAAACCAACGACTTTTTCATTAAAGCATTGTAATAGTTAAGTGAAGAAGGGCGCACGGTGGATGCCTTGGCACTAGGAGCCGATGAAGGACGGGACAAACACCGATATGTCTCGGGGAGCTGTACGTAAGTATTGATCCGAGAATTTCCGAATGGGGAAACCCTCTGCTCGTCATGGAGTAGAACTTCTATCTGAATCCATAGGATATGAAGAGGCAGACCCGGGGAACTGAAACATCTCAGTACCCGGAGGAAGAGAAAGCAAACGCGATTTCCTGAGTAGCGGCGAGCGAAACGGAATTAGCCCAAACCAAAAAGCTTGCTTTTTGGGGTTGTAGGACACTCCTTTGGAGTTAGAAAGAAATACATTAGACGAAGCGGTCTGGAACGACCCGCAACAGAAGGTAAGAGCCCTGTAGTCGAAAATGTGTTTCCTCCGGAGTGTATCCTGAGTACGGCGGAACACGTGAAATTCCGTCGGAATCCGGGAGGACCATCTCCCAAGGCTAAATACTCCCTAGTGACCGATAGTGAACCAGTACCGTGAGGGAAAGGTGAAAAGCACCCCGGGAGGGGAGTGAAAGAGAACCTGAAACCGTGTGCCTACAAGTAGTCGAAGCGCATTTTTGCGTGACGGCGTACCTTTTGTAGAATGGACCGGCGAGTTACGATCCCCTGCAAGGTTAAGTGGAAGACACGGAGCCGCAGCGAAAGCGAGTCTGAATAGGGCGATAATAGTAGGTGGTCGTAGACCCGAAACCGTGTGATCTACCCATGTCCAGGGTGAAGGTCAGGTAACACTGACTGGAGGCCCGAACCCACGTACGTTGAAAAGTGCGGGGATGAGGTGTGGGTAGGGGTGAAATTCCAATCGAACACGGAGATAGCTGGTTCTCTCCGAAATAGCTTTAGGGCTAGCCTCAAGGAATGTATGTTGGAGGTAGAGCACTGATTGGACTAGGGGCCCTCATCGGGTTACCGAATTCAGTCAAACTCCGAATGCCAATCATATTACCTTGGGAGTCAGACTATGGGTGATAAGGTTCATAGTCGAAAGGGAAACAGCCCAGACCGTCAGCTAAGGTCCCAAAGTATACGTTAAGTGGAAAAGGATGTGACGTTGCTTAGACAACCAGGATGTTGGCTTAGAAGCAGCCATCATTTAAAGAGTGCGTAATAGCTCACTGGTCGAGTGACGTTGCGCCGAAAATGTACCGGGGCTAAACGTATCACCGAAGCTACGGATTGTTCTTCGAACAATGGTAGGAGAGCGTTCTAAGTGCAGCGAAGTCAGACCGTGAGGACTGGTGGAGCGCTTAGAAGTGAGAATGCCGGTATGAGTAGCGAAAAAGAAGTGAGAATCTTCTTCACCGAATGCCTAAGGTTTCCTGAGGAAGGCTCGTCCGCTCAGGGTTAGTCGGGGCCTAAGCCGAGGCCGAAAGGCGTAGGCGATGGACAACAGGTTGATATTCCTGTACCACCCAATTCCGTTTGAGCAATGGGGGGACGCAGTAGGATAAGGAATGCGCACGACTGGAAGTGTGCGTCGAAGCAGTAAGTGAGTCAGATAGGCAAATCCGTCTGGCAATCACAAGCTGTGATCGGGAGGGAAATATAGTACCGAAGTTCCGGACTTCACACTGCCAAGAAAAGCCTCTAGCAAGGAAAAGGGTGCCCGTACCGCAAACCGACACAGGTAGGCGAGGAGAGAATCCTAAGGTGATCGGGAGAACTCTCGTTAAGGAACTCGGCAAAATGACCCCGTAACTTCGGGAGAAGGGGTGCTTACGTTCCGTAAGCCGCAGTGAAAAGGCCCAAGCGACTGTTTAGCAAAAACACAGGTCTCTGCGAAGCCGTAAGGCGAAGTATAGGGGCTGACACCTGCCCGGTGCTGGAAGGTTAAGGGGATGCGTTAGCATTAGCGAAGCGTTGAACCGAAGCCCCAGTAAACGGCGGCCGTAACTATAACGGTCCTAAGGTAGCGAAATTCCTTGTCGGGTAAGTTCCGACCCGCACGAAAGGTGCAACGACTTGGGCACTGTCTCAACGAGAGACCCGGTGAAATTATACTATGCGTGAAGATGCGCATTACCCGCGACAGGACGGAAAGACCCCGTGGAGCTTTACTGTAGCCTGATATTGAATGTTGGTACAGCTTGTACAGGATAGGTGGGAGCCTTAGATGCGTGAGCGCTAGCTTACGCGGAGGCGCCGGTGGGATACCACCCTGGCTGTATTGACCTTCTAACCCAGAACCGTTATCCGGTTCGGAGACAGTGTCAGGTGGGCAGTTTGACTGGGGCGGTCGCCTCCTAAAGAGTAACGGAGGCGCCCAAAGGTTCCCTCAGAATGGTTGGAAATCATTCGCAGAGTGTAAAGGCAGAAGGGAGCTTGACTGCGAGACCTACAAGTCGAGCAGGGACGAAAGTCGGGCTTAGTGATCCGGCGGTACCGTATGGAAGGGCCGTCGCTCAACGGATAAAAGCTACCCCGGGGATAACAGGCTTATCTCCCCCAAGAGTCCACATCGACGGGGAGGTTTGGCACCTCGATGTCGGCTCATCGCATCCTGGGGCTGTAGTCGGTCCCAAGGGTTGGGCTGTTCGCCCATTAAAGCGGTACGCGAGCTGGGTTCAGAACGTCGTGAGACAGTTCGGTCCCTATCCGTCGTGGGCGTTGGAAGTTTGAGAGGAGCTGTCCTTAGTACGAGAGGACCGGGATGGACACACCGCTGGTGCACCAGTTGTTCTGCCAAGAGCATCGCTGGGTAGCTACGTGTGGAAGGGATAAGTGCTGAAAGCATCTAAGCATGAAGCCCCCCTCAAGATGAGACTTCCCATCTATTCGATAGAGTAAGATCCCTCAGAGACGATGAGGTAGATAGGTTCGAGGTGGAAGCATGGTGACATGTG
>NZ_JAWZSR010000025.1:0-1643 GCF_033949965.1 Gracilibacillus pellucidus
CTTTATTGAGAGTTTGATCTTGGCTCAGGACGAACGCTGGCGGCGTGCCTAATACATGCAAGTCGAGCGCGGGAAGCTAACTGAATTCTTCGGAAGGACGTTAGTGGAACGAGCGGCGGACGGGTGAGTAACACGTGGGCAACCTGCCTGTAAGATTGGGATAACTCCGGGAAACCGGGGCTAATACCGAATAACACTTTTCTTCGCATGAAGGGAAGTTAAAAGATGGCTCCGGCTATCACTTACAGATGGGCCCGCGGCGCATTAGCTAGTTGGTGAGGTAAAGGCTCACCAAGGCAACGATGCGTAGCCGACCTGAGAGGGTGATCGGCCACACTGGGACTGAGACACGGCCCAGACTCCTACGGGAGGCAGCAGTAGGGAATCTTCCGCAATGGACGAAAGTCTGACGGAGCAACGCCGCGTGAACGAAGAAGGTTTTCGGATCGTAAAGTTCTGTTGTTAGGGAAGAACAAGTACCGTTCAAATAGGGCGGTACCTTGACGGTACCTATCGAGAAAGCCCCGGCTAACTACGTGCCAGCAGCCGCGGTAATACGTAGGGGGCAAGCGTTGTCCGGAATTATTGGGCGTAAAGCGCGCGTAGGCGGTTTCTTAAGTCTGATGTGAAATCTTGCGGCTCAACCGCAAGCGGTCATTGGAAACTGGGGAACTTGAGTACAGAAGAGGAGAGCGGAATTCCACGTGTAGCGGTGAAATGCGTAGATATGTGGAGGAACACCAGTGGCGAAGGCGGCTCTCTGGTCTGTAACTGACGCTGAGGTGCGAAAGCGTGGGGAGCGAACAGGATTAGATACCCTGGTAGTCCACGCCGTAAACGATGAGTGCTAGGTGTTAGGGGGTTTCCGCCCCTTAGTGCTGCAGTTAACGCATTAAGCACTCCGCCTGGGGAGTACGGCCGCAAGGCTGAAACTCAAAAGAATTGACGGGGACCCGCACAAGCGGTGGAGCATGTGGTTTAATTCGACGCAACGCGAAGAACCTTACCAGGTCTTGACATCTTCGGATGTCCCTAGAGATAGGGAGTTCCCTTCGGGGACCGAATGACAGGTGGTGCATGGTTGTCGTCAGCTCGTGTCGTGAGATGTTGGGTTAAGTCCCGCAACGAGCGCAACCCTTGATCTTAGTTGCCAGCATTCAGTTGGGCACTCTAAGGTGACTGCCGGTGACAAACCGGAGGAAGGTGGGGATGACGTCAAATCATCATGCCCCTTATGACCTGGGCTACACACGTGCTACAATGGATGGTACAGAGGGAAGCAAAACCGCGAGGTCGAGCAAATCCCATAAAACCATTCTCAGTTCGGATTGCAGGCTGCAACTCGCCTGCATGAAGCCGGAATCGCTAGTAATCGTGGATCAGCATGCCACGGTGAATACGTTCCCGGGTCTTGTACACACCGCCCGTCACACCACGAGAGTTGGCAACACCCGAAGTCGGTGGGGTAACCTTTGGAGCCAGCCGCCGAAGGTGGGGCCAATGATTGGGGTGAAGTCGTAACAAGGTAGCCGTATCGGAAGGTGCGGCTGGATCACCTCCTTTCTAAGGATATAATTACGGAACAATCTACTACGTAGATTGCCTCATACTAGGTTGTTTGGTTCAGTTTTGAGAGTTCAATT
>NZ_JAWZSR010000026.1:0-1473 GCF_033949965.1 Gracilibacillus pellucidus
TAATATGTACCCTATAGAGTAGACACTTTTAAAAAAGGACTGCTTTATAGGGTTCTTTTTTGTATACTTAAATAAAAATGGATTTGGGGGATCATGATGACTAAAAAGTATTTTACAGAAAAAGAAGTGAACGAACTATCAATAAATCCTAATGTGAAATCTGTCAGTAATAAAGCCATTACCTATACAGATGAGTTTAGGAGATTATTTATTGCAGAGAGTGAACAAGGAAAACTTCCACGTCATATTTTTGAGGAGAACGGTTTTGATGTGGAAGTCATAGGTAAAGACAGAGTAAAAAAAACGGCTAATAGATGGCGCACTGCTTATAAAAAATCTGGGATAATGGGACTTAGTGATGAACGCTCAAACTCCTCCGGAAGGCCTCGTCAGAAAGAACTTACGTTAGAAGAAAAGAATGTAAAATTAGAAGCTCAAGTTCAATTGTTAAAAGCTGAAAATGAGTTATTAAAAAAGTTAGAAATGATCGAAAGGGGGCTGGGGAGAAGCAAGTAGTAGGTGCTGCCAAAATGAAATTTCTTTTAATTCGTTCTGTCATTGAAGAGTACCATCTACGCAATATGGTAAGTTTTCTATGTGATATTTGTGGGGTTTCACGTTCTGGTTATTATAATTATTTCTCGTCAAAATCACAGGAACGAAGAAAAACACGGGAGGAACAAGATCAACTACTTAAAAAGAATATATTAAAAGCCTTTAACTTTAAAAAACGTAAAAAGGGAGCTCGTCAAATTAAAATGACGTTAATGGGGCAATTCAACCTTAACTACAATCTAAAACGTATCCGACGAATCATGAAGAAATACAATATTGTTTGTCCCATAAGAAAAGCCAATCCCTATCGAAGGATGGCAAAAGCAACAAAAGAACATACTGTTTTACCTAACTTACTTAATCGCCAATTTAAACAAACTGTACCAGGAAAAGTATTACTCACAGATATTACTTACTTATTCTATGGCAAGGGAAAGAAAGCATATTTATCAACGATTAAAGATGGTTCAACAAATGAAATATTAGCGTATAACGTTTCTGAACGCATTACTTTAGATATCGCAACAGACACCTTATTAAAGCTGAAAAATAATAGAAAAGTAAAGTTGGCAAAGGGAGCTTTCATACACTCAGATCAAGGATTTCATTATACAAACCCACTCTTTCAAAAGATGGTTAAAAAATATGGTATAGGTCAATCCATGTCCAGACGAGGAAACTGTTGGGATAACGCACCGCAGGAATCTTTTTTTGGTCACTTCAAGGATGAAGCATACATTAAGCCTTGTGAAACATTGGCTGAACTAAAACATGAAGTAAAGAGTTATATGACTTATTACAACCATTATAGATATCAATGGAATTTAAAGAAGATGACCCCTGTGCAATACAGGAATCATCTTGACAATGTAGCTTAGTCTTTTTTTAAAATGTCCTTGACAAAGGGTACATTTCAAT
>NZ_JAWZSR010000027.1:0-1419 GCF_033949965.1 Gracilibacillus pellucidus
ATGAGTGAGCTTTAGATATCTTTTGATAATGATAAGTCTAATGGTCCTTCTATGTGTAGGTGTTCACATGTTATATAAAACCTCTATTGCCAACGGGGCATGTATCATAATGCTGAATACATTCATTGGTGGTGCGCATATTTTTACTGTTGGAAATAAATATACCTTTTATTTCTAGACTGATCATATCCTTTTTGAGTATCTAATAAGAGGGAGCCAATTAATCGAAAAGCCGATTGATTATTAGGGAATATACGAATAGGCTTTTCTCGGCGTCTTATTTCTTCGTTTATACGTTCAATCACATTCGTAGTTTTGATGTGTGAATGCGCAATTTTGGGTTCTGCATAAAACTGTACGGCATCATCGAACCCTTCTTCCAATATGCGAAGTGCTGCTTCATACTTTGCTTCTTCTGCATAACGTGTGAGAAACTGATCTTTCAAATCTCTAGCAATCTTGACATTGGGTGCGTCAAACATATGTCTTAATAAAGCACTAGCTTCTTTCTTTTCTTTTTTAGGGAATTTAGCGAGAATATTTCGCTTAAGGTGAACGGTACAACGTTGCCAGCTAGCACCGACAAATTGTTCCTGGATCGCTTGACGTAACCCTAAATGGGCATCAGAGATAACCAACTTCGGCGATTGAAATCCACGACTTTTTAACTGTTCAAAGAAACGAGACCAATTGGTTTTGGATTCGGCGTGTGCTACTTGAAGTCCTATAATCTCTCGTGTGCCATCTTCTCGGACAGCTAATCCAATATAAACAGCTTTAGATACGACTTTATCATTCTCTCGAACTTTGATATACATGGCGTCTACAAACAAATAGCGATAAACGGATGCGTTTAAGGGACGGTTAGCCCAATCGTTCACAAGAGGATCTAATTGTTGGGTAATAGAAGAAACCGTCGATTTTGATACCTTTTCTCCACATAATTGTTCCATTACTTTCGTTACTTTTCGAGTAGAAACCCCATTAATCACCATTTCTGCCATGGAAAGAATGAATGCTTGATCGGATCTGGTGTATTGTTCAAAAAGCTCTGTTTGAAAGTTACCTGTACGTGTGCGAGGAACTTGTAGCTTCACTTTGCCTACATTCAGTGTGAAGTTACGCTCATAATAACCATTACGGTAATCATGACGGTTTTCATCACGTTGATAGGCTTCTTTTTTCATATATTGATCGCGTTCACGCTCCATATAGGCATTTAATACAACGATCATCGTTGACTTGACCACGTCATTTAAATTGGAACGTATCAATTCCTCTTTTAGTTTTTCGAAATCTAGTGTAAAATTGATTTGGGTCATCATATATTCCTCCTGTTTATTATTTTCGTGGTTGAAAACATTGTAACATGAGGAACTATGATGCCCTTTCTTTTTACACAATTATATAGACTTAATC
>NZ_JAWZSR010000028.1:0-1337 GCF_033949965.1 Gracilibacillus pellucidus
ATTCGATAGAGTAAGATCCCTCAGAGACGATGAGGTAGATAGGTTCGAGGTGGAAGCATGGTGACATGTGCAGCTGACGAATACTAATCGATCGAGGACTTAACTATATCTTTACGTTTGAACTTGTTGATACATTCTTATCTAGTTTTCAAGGTTCATAAAAAAAGTTTAAAAAACTTCAAAAAAACTCTTGCATTTCATATAAGTTATGAGTTATAATATATCTTGTCCTTGAAAAAAAGAGTCTGGTGACGATAGCGAAGAGGTCACACCTGTTCCCATGCCGAACACAGTAGTTAAGCTCTTCAGCGCCCATGGTAGTTGGGGCTTACGCCCCTGCGAGAGTAGGACGCCGCCAGGCGAATATATCGGAGGATTAGCTCAGCTGGGAGAGCACTTGCCTTACAAGCAAGGGGTCGCAGGTTCGAGCCCTGCATCCTCCACCATTTGCCGGCCTAGCTCAATTGGTAGAGCAACTGACTTGTAATCAGTAGGTTGGGGGTTCAAGTCCTCTGGCCGGCACCACTTTAGAGCCATTAGCTCAGTTGGTAGAGCATCTGACTTTTAATCAGAGGGTCGGAGGTTCGAGCCCTCCATGGCTCACCATCATGCGGGTGTGGCGGAATTGGCAGACGCGCTAGACTTAGGATCTAGTGTCTCTCGACGTGGGGGTTCAAGTCCCTCCACCCGCACTACATTATAATTTAATATTAGCGGAAGTAGTTCAGTGGTAGAACATCACCTTGCCAAGGTGGGGGTCGCGGGTTCGAATCCCGTCTTCCGCTCCAGGAAATTAATCATTTAGTTTGCCAGATGGTTAATGCATTATTCCTTGCCGGGGTGGCGGAATTGGCAGACGCACAGGACTTAAAATCCTGCGGTGGGTTTCCACCGTGCCGGTTCGAGTCCGGCCCTCGGCACCATTTAGCGCCCGTAGCTCAATTGGATAGAGCGTTTGACTACGGATCAAGAGGTTAGGGGTTCGACTCCTCTCGGGCGCGCCATTACGGGAAGTAGCTCAGCTTGGTAGAGCACTTGGTTTGGGACCAAGGGGTCGCAGGTTCGAATCCTGTCTTCCCGACCATTTAACTTTATATATCACGGGGCCTTAGCTCAGCTGGGAGAGCGCCTGCTTTGCACGCAGGAGGTCAGCGGTTCGATCCCGCTAGGCTCCACCATTTCTATTATATTGAACTTTGAAAACTGAACAAAACAACCAGTATGAATTTAAACATGAAACATGCTAGCTTATAGAAGTGAGCATAAGTCAACTTTATTGAGAGTTTGATCTTGGCTCAGGACGAACGCTGGCGGCGTGCCTAATACATGCAAGTCGA
>NZ_JAWZSR010000003.1:0-427673 GCF_033949965.1 Gracilibacillus pellucidus
GCGGACGCAGATTCTGATGCAGATGCGGACGCAGATTCTGATGCAGATGCGGACGCAGATTCTGATGCAGATGCGGACGCAGATTCTGATGCAGATGCGGACGCAGATTCTGATGCAGATGCGGACGCAGATTCTGATGCAGATTCGGACGCAGATTCTGATGCAGATGCGGACGCAGATTCTGATGCAGATGCGGACGCAGATTCTGATGCAGATGCAGACGCGGATTCTGATGCAGATGCAGACTCCGATTCGGATGCAGACGCAGATTCTGATTCAGATTCCGATATAGATCTAATCCCTGATAGACCATATGTTGACAATATTTATCATGGTGATGAGTTTATTACTGGAATCGCTGAACGTGGAACAACAGTATATGCAGTAGTTGATGGTGAAATCATTGGTTCTACTTATGTGGATCATGTAAATGATGATCCGATTGCTCCAATGATGATGTCACTTGCTTCACCAGCATTAGATACATCCATGCTAACAATGAACTCTGAATTAGTAACTTTAAATGATTCAGTTGATGAAGAATCTGATATCCCAACAGAAGAAAGTGACACACATGGATTCTTCCAGATTGATTTAGAAGAAATGTTACATGCTGGAACAGAAGTTGAGCTGTATAAAATTAATGAGCATGGGAATCAAGGTGAGTCAACATTTATTACGGTTCTTCCGTTAGATGATGAGCCGACAGACCCAGAAGAAGGAGATGCGGACGCTGATGCAGACGCAGACTCTGATTCTGATGCAGACGCAGACTCTGATTCTGATGCAGACGCAGATTCTGATGCAGATGCAGACGCAGATTCTGATGCAGATGCAGACGCAGATTCTGATGCAGATGCGGACGCAGATTCTGATGCAGATGCAGATGCGGACGCAGATTCTGATGCAGATGCAGATGCAGACGCAGATTCTGATGCAGATGCAGATGCAGACGCAGATTCTGATGCAGATGCAGACGCAGATTCTGATGCAGATGCAGACGCGGACTCTGATGCAGATGCAGACTCTGATGCAGATGCAGACTCTGATGCAGATGCAGACGCAGACTCTGATGCAGATGCGGACTCTGATGCAGATGCAGACTCTGATGCAGATGCAGACGCAGACTCTGATTCGGATGCAGACGCAGACTCTGATTCTGATGCAGACGCAGACTCAGACTCTGATTCTGATGCAGACGCAGACTCTGATTCTGATGCAGACGCAGACTCTGATTCGGATGCAGACGCAGACTCTGATTCGGATGCAGACGCGGACTCTGATTCGGATGCAGATGCGGACGCAGATTCAGAAGACGATGCTTCTTATACAGGAGGAAGTTCTACAACACCAGGTTCTTCTACTGGAGGCAATGGTTCAGGTACGAATATAACTGGATCAAGTGATTATGATAGTGGAAGTACATTACCTGATACAGCTACTAATACTTGGGCGTATGTGGCTGGTGGACTTGGAGCTCTGTTAGCCGGTGTTGCTGCTAGAACCTTTGGTCGTCGTAAGCGAAATTCATAAGAACACAGGGAAATTTCTGGAGCAAATGTGGCAATGCATTTGCTCCAATTTTCCGTTTATACATATACAAATCTATTTGATACTTACAAAATAAACAAAAAATTGAAAAAATAATAACAAAATAGGTTTTAATTCTCAACATGATGGGAAAAGTTTAATCACAGAAAAATCACTCTGTTTATCTATGAGAAGGAGGAATTAAACAATGGTTAAAGTACTAGCTGGTGTCACAGAAAGATATCAGTCACAAATGAATAAATTGCGTCGATTCGTTGTAGAGAAAGAGACACCAACACAATCAGATGAAACAATTCTGTTTTTATCCATTGCTTATAAAAATGAGCGTGCTACAGTCCTTGTTGAAACAGGAGACTCTTTTGATTGTGCGTGGGATGCACTTTATCAAAAAGGGAAAAATTATATCCAAACAAAATCACTGGATTTATCTTTACTAAAAGTTGATATGGTGAAAGATATCATCAAAGAAGATCAACAAGAATTCGCAGAGAAATTAACGAAAACAAGGAAATACTATTTTCGTTACGGTGTGAGTTTTGGAGATAATTTCCGGAATGCCTTTTTGGAACAAGAATTAAATGGATATTCGATTATTCGAATCGATTCAAAAAGTAAACGAGGATTTATTGATGAACGTAATCTTCAATCTTATATTAGGAAGCATCGACCATTAGACAAGACAATAGATTTTTCAAAAATAAACTCTATTTATACTTTTACAACAAAGGGCTATATTATTGAAGACCAAACTTGCTATGAACTACATACAGGAGAACGTGATAATGGGAGAAGAATGACTCCGTTAGATAAACAGGAGCTAGAATCATTAGTTAGAGGGGGAAGCGATTATTTAGCTAGATTAACAAAAGACTCAGGTATATTTACATATGGATATTTCGCTTGCTTTAATCGTGAGATCAACCATTACAATACATTACGTCATGCTAGTTCACTCTATTCGATGTGTGAAACGTATGAATATTTCCCTTCAGAGGAGCTTAGACTCGCGATTATCCGTGCATTACGATTTTTAATTAATAATTTTATTGTACAAACAGAGGAGGAAGCCTTTTTAACAGAAAAAACAAAGGAAGGTAAAGAAATTAAGCTTGGTGGGAATGCTGCTTCTATTTTAGCTATTACAAAGTACACAGAAGTGTTTGAAGATGATCGTTATTTGGATGTTGCGTGTAAATTAGCAGATGGAATCAAACGAATGCAAAATGAAGATGGTTCTTTTGTACATGTGCTTCACTATCCATCATTAGAATTGAAAGATAAATACCGTATTATTTATTATGATGGCGAAGCAGCATTCGCGCTAATGCGTCTATATAAGTTAACGAAAGAGGAGCAATACTTACAAATGGTTAAAATAGCATTTGATCATTTTATAGCGAATGATTATTGGAAGCATCATGATCATTGGTTAAGTTATTGTACAAATGAGTTAACAATTTATTCACCTGAAGAACGTTACTTTGAATTTGGCTTAAAAAATGTGGAAGGTCGATTAGATTACATTTATCAACGAATTACGACATTTCCAACATTTCTTGAGCTGACACTTGCAGCATATCGTATGGTTAAGAGGATGAAAGAAATAGGAGTAGACCATCTGTTAGAAAACTTTGATGAAGAGAAGTTAGTAAAAACGATTCATCAAAGAGCAGAATATCAGCGCAATGGTTACTTTTATCCAGAACTAGCTATGTATTATAAGAAGCCTGATAGAACAGGTGGGGCATTCTTCATTCGCCATCATTCTTTTCGGACAAGAATAGATGATGTAGAACATAATTTATCAGGATATATAGCCTATTACAATATGTTTCAACGTGACCTTTTGACCAATTTTTCCAAATAACACGTTTTGTTGAGTGAAAATTTTGACAATTTGCGACTTAACAACATAAAATAGTCCATAGATACTATAATGTTACCAAACGGCACTTTAACAAGTAGAGAGGGTGGAATCAACTGAAGGCATTAGATAAATTTATTCCACATCTTAGTCAGGCAAAAGAACGATTGTACTCTCGAAAGGATGATGTTGCTAGGAGTAATAGTAATGTTTTCCCAAATGAAAAGAAATACGTTATTTTTTTATCTGTATCTGATGGGAAGACGAGAGCAATTGTTACGACTGGTGTAGCAGAATCTATGGAACTTGCGTGGTTGGACGCAGAAAAGAAATGTTTGCAGATAATTAATCAACAAAGAATGAGACCGATATGGATTAAAGCTGATGTAGTCATTAATATGAAGCTACAATCGAAACATACTTTCTTTCAAACATATCACCAAGTGGAGAAGAGGCACCTTCGTAAAGGGATCTCACTAGATAGGTCATTCAATCTAGCATTCTTAGAACAAGAATTAAGTGCGAATGTCTTTTTAGAAGAACAATCATTTTCGATTGATACGATGCTTGATTATCTAAAAACATATCGACATTATAAGGAAAGATTAAGAGAATCTGATATAAAAGAAATTATTATTTTTGATACAGTTGGTGTCTTTTGTGATAAGCGAAACGTTTATCCTTTACATTCAGGTGGTTTGTCAAATGGTAGAAGGAAAGTGTCGGTAGTCGATCAAGCTATTATCCAACAAATGATAGATACTGCTTCCATACACTTAGCGAATAAGGTGAAGCTAACTGGGGAATTTTCTTATGATTTCAACCAGTCAGATGATATACATCGGTTGTTCACTCATGCGAGTACGATCTATGCAATGATAAAAGCGTATGCAATTACAAAAAATCCAATGCTAGAAAAAGCAATAAAACGAGCGTTAAATTATTTGGTTCATCAAAAGATCGTTTATAGAAAGCATCCAGAATACGGAACGGTAGCATATGTTGTGGACAAGAAGAAAGGCTATGAAACTGCGTTAGGTGTAATAGCTATTACTGTTATAGCTATAACTATGTATGAAGATATATTTAACGATCAATCTTTCCGATTTATGGCCGAATCTTTAGGGCATGGTATCCTAAGTTTGCAACAAGATAATGGTCTATTTCACCATATTGTAAAGGTAAAAGATTTTAACATAAAACAAGCCTATCGAAACGCTGTCTATGATGAGATGACCATTTATGCACTACTGAAATTGTATGAGGTAGAGCATAAGGATAAGTGGCTGAATCGAGCTTTGCTCTCTTTTGATAGATTCATCGAAGAGAAGACAGAACAACCAGATTACTGGTTAAGCTATTGTGCTAATGAAATAACAAAGTACAGACCTGAAGATAACTATTTTACATTTTGTTTGCAACAAATGAGCACGAATTTAGCTGATATCTTAAAGAAGGCAACTTCGAATCCTATATACTTAGAGCTATTAATGTCGACAGAGCAACTTATTCAGCGTATAAAAGGATTGCAAAAGGAATATTTGTTAGAAGAATATCCAGTTGAATATTTCACTGCAACGATTCATCAGCGTGCCAAACATCAATTAGATGGATATTTTTTCCCAGAGCTAGCCATGTATATGGAAGAACCACAAAAAGTTAATGGAACATTTTATATTAAGAATCGTTCATTCCGTATGAAATTTGATGACATAGCACATTATATCTCATCCTATCATTATTACTATCAGAAAGTCTTACAAATAAAAAAAGATTAATAGAGACATAGATCTTTCACACCAAGTAGAAGGGACTGCTATAATGTCGAATTCCAATGATCTTTTCAATCAACAATTGTTGCTAGCAAACAATGAATATGCTAGAGAAGGTGAACAATTGGATAATACCCAGTATTGCTTTCAGAAAGAATCAGATTTCCTTCGTTTATTTTCGAATGGTGATATGCGCTCGCTAGATGTGTTTAAAAGTGAGCGAGAAAAGTTTGTCCAAACATTAGCAACATCTAAGAATAGAAGCTATAAAAATAATCTCATTGTGTTTGTTACCCATTTGACACGTGCTGCAATTGATGCAGGTTGTAATCCGAACGAAATGACCAATCTAATGAGTAATATCATAAAAGAAGTAGAGAATTACTCTGTTTCACTAGACAAAGAAATCATTTTTGAAGTAGAGACAAAAATTCTTTTAGTTTTCATCCGAAAAATAAAGCAAAATAGAGTAAAAGGACTAAGTAAAACATCTCAGCTTATTATTCATTATATACAAGAAAATTTATCAGAACCGATTGGTTTATCAGATTTAGCCGTACATTGTGGACGTCATCCTAATTATATTTCAGCTTTATTTAAACGTGAAACAAATAAAAACATTCATCGTTATATTTTGGAGGAACGGATTAAAAAAGCAAAACATTTCATTAGACATACTGATTATTTATTTGTAGAAATCGCACAACTTTGTGGATTTGAAAGTCAGAGCTATTTCTCTGTACAGTTTAAGAAAATAGTTGGCTGTACACCGAAAACATATCGAAATAATTAAAGTAAGGCGAAACTAATTCTTTTTATCTAGTTGTAATCCTAATTACCCATATTATATAGTGTTTAATTATAATATTCTAGTAATTTGGTTGAGACTAGCAGATTTTTCATGATATCGTTTTCGTATATAATACGAATAGGAGGAGTTTTTTTATGGCGTTTACGTTAGAATTAGGGGAAAAGGCACCAGATTTTCAACTTCCTGCTACAGATGGAAAAGAATATCGTTTATCCGATTTTGCTGATGCTAAAGTGTTAGTCGTATTTTTTACATGTAATCATTGCCCTTTTGTTGTGGGTTCTAATGAGGTAACGAGAGCTACAGCGGAGAAATTTGCGGAAAAAGGCGTAACATTCGTCGGAATTAACGCCAATAGTGAAAAAACAAAACCAAATGATTCCTTTGATGCGATGGTGGAACAAATGAAAGAACATCAATTCCCGTGGATTTACTTACACGATAAGTCTCAAGAAGTTGCGAAGGCATATGGTGCATTACGTACACCGCATTTTTATGTACTCAATGAAGGACGAGAATTAATTTACACAGGCCGTGGCATTGACAACCCACGCGAGTCAGAGAAGGCGACAGTGAATGATTTAGAAAATGCCTTAACAGAACATTTAGCAGGTCAGGAAATTTCCACACCATTAACGAATCCATTAGGCTGTAATGTGAAATGGCATAACCAGGATGAGCATTGGATGCCAGTAGAAGCATGTGATTTAGTCTAAATAGGAGTCCGTATTCTCGATTAGAGAGTATGGGCTTTTTTCTTACCATTCACAATGGTTAATGAGAGAAAAAATGGTAAACTAACTATATACAAATTCTAAAGAGGGGGACGTTATCATGGCAAGAACAATGGTGATTAATAAAGCTTTAGATGAAACACTTTTGCAAGAAATTGAACAGGAAATCCCTGGTTGGCATGTCATTGCGACGAAAAATACAGATAAAATAGCGGATGAGCTAGCAGAGGCAGAAATAATTCTTCATTGGAAACAAGCCATTGAGCCAATCATACTGGAGCAAAATAAACAGCTGAAATGGATTCAAACATGGAGTGCAGGTGTTAATAGTCTCCCGCTCGAAGCATTAGAGCAAAAGAATGTCACCTTGACAAGTGCAACAGGTGTACACGCATATTCTATTTCGGAAACAATCTTCGCATTTATGTTAGGTTTGACGAGAAAAATGAATGCATATGTCCGCGGACAAGCGAACAAAGAATGGCATCATGCGGACTTGAAGTTAGAAATACACAACAAAACGATTGGGATATTAGGTGTAGGTGCAATAGGTCAAGAAACGGCTAAAATAGCCAAAGCTTTTAGTATGAACGTATTAGGACTTCGTCATTCTGGTAAGGAAACTGCCTATGTAGACGAGATGTATACCCCTGACCAATTAGCTACATTTTTACCGGAATGTGATTATGTAGTCATAACCCTTCCTTTAACAGAAGCAACAGAAGGAATGTTTAATAATGAAGCTTTCCGATTGATGAAAGATAGTGCGATATTAATTAATATTGGAAGAGGGCCAATTGTTGATGAAGAGGCATTAGTTCAGGCATTAGAAAAAGGGGAAATTGCCGGTGCTGGTTTAGATGTTTTTCAAGTGGAACCACTTCCGAAAGAAAGTCCACTATGGGAGATGGAAAACGTGATGATAACCCCGCATACTGCTGGTTCGACAGAGCATTATGATGAACGTGTCGTACGAGATATCGTCATTCCAAATATTAGACAATATCTCAAACAAGGGGAGCCATCTGTTAATGTAGTAGATTATCACAAAGGATATTAATAAAGTATTCTGCCACTAGAGTTCGGTAAAGAGTCATGATAAGCTATAATAGCAGTTTACATGTAGAAACGGAGCGTGGCAGAATGACTTGGAAAAAAGGGTTACTTGTATCATTACCTTTATTTTTCTTATTAGTGGGCAGCGTTATTTTCTTTAACTTGCATCGATTTATCGTATCACAGGATACACCAGAAAAGGTAGATGCGATTATTGTATTAAGTGGCGGGCTTGGTGAACGAGAAGAAGAAGGAGCAAAACTCTACCATGAAGGCTATAGTGATAAAATCATTGTCACAGGAGCACCAGTTGGCTGGAAAACATACTCTTCTGATATGATGACAGAGCATTTACGTGCATTAGATGTACCGAAAGATGCGATTTATTCATTTAAAGGTGTGACAAGTACAAGAGAAGAAGCGGAATTATCTATCCCAATGCTGAGAGAGTTACATGTGCAACGTTTAATGGTTGTAACGAGCAAGTTTCACTCTGCCCGCGCAAAATGGATTTTCCAAAAAACATTAAAAGATGAAGGGATAGAAGTCATCTCTGTGCCAGTCCGCGACGATGTGTATGACCGTAACTGGTGGAAAAATCATGAAACAAGAAAACAAGGAGCAAGTGAAATCCTCAAATATATCTGGGAAATTTTCCGATGGTAAGAAGGAAGTAACTACTTCCTTCTTACATATTCTTCATACTGTTTATCAGCCCGCCCAGCAACAACAAGACAACAATATAAAGTGAAAGTAATAAACAGCAACAAACCACCAACAATCATGAACCACATATATGTCTATTCCTCTCTTATGATGACTTCTTTCCCATTTTTCACAAAACAACAACAACCTATACCATTTAAAAAAGCAATTTATCTACAAAAAGAGGAGGTGATGAAGCGAGAAAGTGTAGAAAAAAGATTTATTTACAAAAGCAAGTGAGATAGAGCGAGAAAGTGTAGAAAAAAAGATTTATTTACAAAAGCGAGTGAGATAGAACGAGAAAATGCAGAAAAAAAGATTTATTTACAAAAGCGAGTGAGATAGAACGAGAAAATGCAGAAAAAAAGATTTATTTACAAAAGCGAGTGAGATAGAGCAAGAAAATGCAGAAAAAAAGATTTATTTACAAAAGCGAGTGAGATAGAGCGAGAAAATGTAGATAACCAGACATATCTACAAAATGAGGAAGGGAAATCGCTCTCCACGCTACTTACGCCTCATCATGACAGGCTGACTCCACCAACAAAAAATAGAGAAAATATTCATAATAGTATAAGAGCAATTTGGAAGTGCAAAAGGGTTCCAATTGCCATCGTCATCGGTTATAATAATATTTCGAATATCGAAATAAAGGAGATTTTCTTTTGGCACAGATACAAGCAAAAAAAGAGAGGATTTGGACGAGGGATTTTGCCTTAATTTGTATGGCAAATTTTTTTATTTTTCTAGGGTTTCAAATGACGCTACCAACGATTCCATTATTTGTTCAAGAATTGGGCGGTAGTGATCAATTTATTGGTATTATAACTGGTATTTTTACATTTAGTGCATTACTTTTACGACCAAGTGCTGGACATGCTTTGGAAACAAAAGGTAGACAATTTGTTTATATGATCGGCCTAGCCATTTTTGTTATTTCTATCGGTTCTTACGCATTTATTACAAGTATTGTGATTTTATTTATTATGCGATGTATACAAGGGTTAGGTTGGGGATTTTCCACAACGGCTACTGGTACGATTGCGACAGATTTAATTCCTGAAAGTAGACGTGGGGAAGGAATGGGATATTTCGGTCTTTCCGGTAATCTTGCTTTAGCTATCGGACCGGCTCTAGGGTTAACATTATATGGTTATATCTCATTTACAGCACTGTTCTTACTTTGTGCATCTTTAGGTATTGTAGCATTTATTTTATCTAGTGTGATTAAGTATAAACCTGTTGACCCAAATGCGAAAAAAGTAGTAGCACCACGCTTTGATGTAATGGAAAAAAGTGCGCTTAGACCATCGATTTTATTGTTTTTCATTACATTTTGTTTTGGTGGAATTGCTTCCTTTCTGCCGCTATATACAGCAGAAGAGGGTGTGGCAGGTATACAAATCTATTTCTTCGTATATGCCATTTTCTTAATGGTGACAAGAACATTCGCTGGTCAATTATATGATCGAAAAGGGCATATTGTCGTATTTATCCCAGGTACGTTATTGATTTTAGCGGCAATGGTATTGTTGGCATGGCTACCTAATTCTTTCGTACTATATTTAGCGGGAGCTTTATATGGATTAGGCTTCGGTACCGTACAACCAGCGCTACAAGCTTGGGCGATTAACCAATCACCAGCTAACCGAAAAGGGATGGCGAACGCAACATTCTTTTCTTTCTTTGATTTAGGTGTTGGTGTTGGCGCGATTGGCTTTGGATTTGTGGCATCTGCATTAGGATATAGCTACATTTATGTTATTGCTGCGGTATCAATAGTGATTGCGATTTTACTATATGTATCATTGTTACTGAAAGATAGAAAGCTCAAGCAACAAGAAGCGGTATAAGAACAGGAAAGCTGCCTGAGAAATTATTCTCGGCAGCTTTTTTTGCTTAAGTAAAGAATGGAGTATTTGTCTAGAGCGGAGGGCCCAGAAACCAGGCGACTTCACCAATCGTCCTATGATAAAGAAAAGACTTGCCGACAGTAAAGTGCCTTTTTTATCATAGTGCATGAGTCCGTAAAACTCCCGCTGATTGAAGTCTCACTTTATTTAACAGTTTTTTGGTTTACATAGTTCGCGTTTTAGATTGTAAACCACTGCTAGTAAAAGTTTCAGCTGATTATTGCGTTGTCGAGGTGCAGTTTGTCATGGCGTTATGAGGAGCATCTGTAATTGTTCGGTTTTTCTTCTTGCGAATCGTTTTTCGTCATATTAAAAGCAATCACCGTACCTACCTCCATCTTACTCCTAATTTGCAAACCTGATCCAAAACCTTCAATTAGCCTTCTATTCGTATTGTTGAGCCCTACTCCTACAGAATTGACTAAATCCATCTGTTTAATCGAACGAACGCTATCTTCGCTCATGCCAACTCCATTATCTTTAATGATGACTCGCACATAATCTTTTTTCTTAAAAGCTTTAATTTCAATTGTTCCACCAGAAGCTTGTTTCATAATCCCATGTTTTACTGCGTTTTCAACAATTGGTTGAATTGTCAACGTTGGTAAATAAAAACCTTTTACAACTTCTACATCCCACAGCACTTTTAATCTATTTCCAAATCTTACCTTTTCTATATAAAGATAAGATTCTACGATGGAAATTTCCTCATCAAGAGATATCCATCTATTAAAGGAGTGAGAGTCAAATTTGCTCCGTAGAAATTCACTAAATTCATCTACCAATCGACGCATTTTATCAACGTCTACAATGCTTAGTGCATTGATGGAGTTTAACGTATTAAAGATAAAATGTGGTTGTATTTGTGCTTGTAACCATTTTGCTTCCATTGCGGATTTTAATTCTTGTCTCATTTGATAGGATAAAGCAAGTCCTAATCCTAAAGGCCATCCAATGTAAAGAGGGATGGTAGATAGAACTAACAAAACTTGAAATGTATGTTGTGTCGGTCCAATTAGTTGTTCCTCAATTTGACCGCTAAATGCTAAATACCATCTATAAGAAAAAATGGGGATGATCAAAGCGATTGAAATAGCTGTGTATAAATGCACCCAAAATTGAACTTTATTTGTTTTATAAAGCATAGCCACTATCGAAATCACAGCAACCACTACGACGATAAAATCATGGTAAAGATATCTTGCGGTAGGGTTTGTTTGATTGATAAACGACATGATAATGGATAACAGAATTAATGCTATTAGTAGTTTTTGTCTTTTTCGATCATTACCAAAGCCACGAAATCTAATAATTCCTTCCATTAATAAAATTGCACCGGTTAATGTACAGCTGTTGTTTAAGAACGTTATTAAACTTCCATTAAAAAAATAGATACTAATAAAGCTCACGAACCAACTAACAGACGACAAAGTCCAGAAAGCTGGCCCTTTTACCGTAGAGTTAATTCTCCATAAAACAATCATTAATGTTAATCCCATAAAATTAATGATACCAATAACTAGTAGAAGTGTTTGTAGATCAAGTGCCATATTAGTCTCCGATTTCATGATATATTATTTGTTTATCACGGTGCATGAGTCCGTAAAACCCCCACTTCAAGGTTCGAGTTAAAACAAAGAAGCTAAGTGGGGGTTAAACGGACGCCAACGCCCTGATAAGTTTCGCTTTATCGTTCTTTCATTATATAAATAATATGTATTCAAAACAAGAAGCTAGAGTGTCTAATTGGAAAAGTGTAGTTAACGAAAACGAGGTTTTTAAGGTTCATTCGTACATTTGATCTGTTATTTTCACTTTTCCTTCTAGAAACAACACTAACATAATTGAAATAGAGGAATAGCTATCCAAAAAGTATCCCTCACAAACATCTGCCTTAATTGACAAGGTTTATCACGGTGTAAATATCCGTGAAACCCAGCCTTCAAGATTTAGTCAAAACAAGGAAGCTAAGGAGGGGGATGAACGGCTGCTAACTTCCAGATACGTTTCGCTAACAATCAGTGGGAGTTCAAAATTCCCACTGATTGAATTCTTCCTTTATATAAGTTGTCATCTGATTCACATTTTATAGTATAAAATGTGAACGCATTCATTGAAAATTTTACTGTTTATTCATTATTTCTTATTTCCTGATTTTATGGGATTATCAGTAAATCGTTAAACGCAATTGGTTCATTTATGGGACTTTTTCCCTGCTAAAATGATAACTAGTTTAAAAATTGTTTAAGAATGTGTTCAGTATTCACCTCTATAATTCAAATTTGGTTGTGTAACTAGCTAAATCCTACATGACATGCTTAATAAGTCATGAAATGTACTTGCGATATAGACGTGACGTGAGGATAACTTGAACTAAATAATTTCATAGTGATAGATACGACAGTTTATCACGGTGCATGAGTCCGTAGCATCTCCACTTCAAGCTTGGAGTTAAAATAAAGAAGCTAAGTGTGGGATAAACGGAAGCTAACTTCCAGATACGTATCGCTAACAATCAACGAAAGTAAAAAACTCCCACTGATTGAAGTCTCACTTCATCGCTTCTATTTTACACGTCTGACTTGTAATAGGTTACCTCGTAATTTAAGCATGTTTTAAGAAAAATAGGTTGCTAGCCTTCACTACCATCAAGATGGAGATAAATATGCTAGGACTTCATCTCCATTCGTATCAATTATAAGTATAGAGAGGAGTGTAAATGTTTTATGACAAGGAAATTAAGTATTGTTTTACTAGCAGTGTTATTGTTTCAAACATTGTCTAGTAGTTTCATGTTGCCTTCGCAGGCTATTTCGTCTTCAGACATGTCTATTTTTAAGAATATTAGTGTTATAGACGAAGAAGGCAATCAAGTTGATGCGGAAACAATGTCTGGTAGCGATGTAGAAGTAAGTATCGATTGGTCTGTAGCTGATCTAGAAGTAGAAGCTGACAGTAAAGAGACAATCACATTTGATTCTGACATTGTTGTGCAACAAGAACAAACTAGTAATCTACTTTTTGAAGAACAGCAAGTAGGTGAATACACAGCTGGAACGGATAATACGGTCACGATAAGATTGAATGAAGTGATCGAAGAATATCCTGAAGCGAGTGGTAATTTTGTTATTTCAGCTGTCACTTCCGATGAACAACAAGAAGCTAATTCTGAGGAAGAGGCTGTTGAGTCAAAAGAAGAGGAGCAAGAAGCCACCACTGATGATAAAGCAACCGAAGAAAAGGACAGTTCACATTCAGAAGGGACAGAAGAAAGCACTAAAGAAGAGCAACAAGAGCCAGCAAATGAAGACGAAAACGTGTCTTCAGAAGAAGAGTCAACGACTAAGTCCACTTCTGCATCCTCTGATATTGAGCCTTCCGCTGAATTAGGAAATATCTTTACCTTTGATTATCTTAAAATGAATGAAGAAGACATTAATGATGGCGATATTATTGATATAGGTGAAGGTACTATAGCACATTTAGGATTCAAATGGGATACACAGGGGCATAATGCAAAAGATGGTGATACAGCTGAAATCCTTCTTTCTGACGCTTTTGAAATGGTTGACTCTCCGAAGCAACCAATCATAGTTGATGGGATTGATGTAGGAACTTACTATATCGAGAATGGTGTACTAAAGTTCGAATTCAATGAAAATATTGAAAATGATAATGTCCATAACGGATTTGTCGATCTTGGATTAGAGTTCAATCTGGCAAAATTCAGTGAAGATATTGAACAAGAGATTAAATTCAATGATAGTGAAGACAATTCGTTAACGATTATCGCAAAACCAAATGGAGATATTAGTGGTATTGATAAGGAAGGACATCCTGACACTGACCATGATGCAAGAGAAATCATATGGGAAGTAGACGTTATCAATACGAATGAAGAAGAGATAACAGATGCAACTCTAGCAGACAACATTCCCGATGGTTTAGGCGAAGCTAGAGATTTTGTCATCCATGAGTTGGTCATAGGCTATGATGGAGATAAAACAGTCGGTAATGAAGTTACACTTGAAACATCTTCTGATACTGAAGGTGAATTTGAAGTAGAATTGGGTACTATCGCTCCATATAAAGGTTACCGTATTCAATATACAACAACCATTGAAGATTACTCGAAAGAATCGTTTACCAATGATGCAACATTTAACTATGGAGACACAAACTTACCTGCAAAGGCTACAGTTGGTGGATTGACAAGAAGTGATTCAATTGAGAAATCTGGTAGCCAAAAAAATAACGAGGATAAAATTCAATGGGAAATAGATGTTAATAAAAATGGAAGTTTAATAAATAATGCTATAGTAAATGATGACCTACCTGACGGGTTAACCTTAGATCCAAAAACTATCAAAGTTATGCGAATTACACAAAATGGTGATAATTGGTCTGAAGGAGATCCTCATGAAGGAGAGTTTACTGAATTCCCTATACAATTAGGCGAATTAGGACAAGACGATGCCTATCGAATTAAATTTGAAACAGATGTTGATTGGGAAAAAGTAAACAGTGGTGAATACCTAGAAGAAAATGGTTTCAAAAATACAGCAACACTTTATAATGATAATATTGAAGTAGATAGTGATGATGCAACTGTTGACATCGTCAGAGATCCTGTCCTGCGAAAAGAAGGGACATCCAATGTCGATTATGACGACAAGACAGTTACCTGGACCATTCATGTGAATGAAGCAGGACACCCAGTTGGAGAAGCTGTGTTAACAGATTTAATTCCAGAGGGGTTAGAAATTAGTGAAAATGATATTGAGATCACAGATGAGGATGGCAAGACGTATTCTCCTAATAATATCAACATAAACCCTGATGCTGATGGTGGAACCGGAGTTGAAATTGACTTAGGAAATATAGGAACACAACAGCTTACTGTTACTTATACAACCAAAATTACCGACTTTGAGCGTAATTATTTTAATAATGGTGTTGGCATCAAAGGTGATGGTATCGGTGAAGATGGCGCAGAGAGTAATGCTACAATCACCCCGGTAGGTAATAGCTATACGAAGAGTTTTACAGGAATAGACTATGCTGAAAAGACGATCGATTGGAAATTAAACGTCGATCCAAAAAGGGAAGCAATTGATGCATTAGTAATAGAAGATACCTTCCCAAATAAAGGACTGATCTTACTACCAGATGAAGTAAAGGTTACCCATAAAGGAGAGCCTCTAACAGAAGGCGATGACTATACGCTAGAACCTAGAACAGAAGGTGATGAAACTGGTTATCATAAAGGGTTTACCATTGAACTTCTACCAGATGCATTACCGTTAGATGGCGGTCAACTAGAAGTTACGTACCAAACTTCTTATGATCCACAGAAGGAAGTAGATGGTAATACACTTGATACTCATCAGAGTGATGGAGAACAAGATAGAGTGTATACAAATCACGCTCAGTTCACAGGAACAACTGAAAATGGTAATGAGATTGATGAAGGAAGAGACGCAGATACAACGGTAAGAGAAGACTCTTGGAACAGTGGTAAAAAAGAGGGGCAACTCGTACATGTTGATGATGAAGGAAATCTAGTTAATGGCTGGGAAAGTGGATCTGAAAGAAAAATCGCTTGGCAGCTATATACGAATTATCAAGAACAAGATCTTGGGTCAAATGTTACCATAACAGATACGTTACAGTATGATGGAGAAATTGATGAAGAGAGTATTCAAGTATCGGTTTATAACGTAAATGCTAATGGAACGACTGAGATTACTGACGAGGTTCTAGATTCCGAAAAATACACTTTGAAGGTTGACGGTGAAAACTTCGAGTTAACTTTTGAAGAAGATGTAACAAAAAGGTATATTGTCGAATTTACAACTTCCGTACCAAATATTTCGGAACCCAACTATACGAATAACGCAATGGTTGAAGTTGACGGTGAAGAATATCCATATTCTTCAACTCTTAACTATAATAAACATAACGACTTCTTAGTAAAAGATCCAGTCAGTGTTGATGGAGGTAGTGTTTTCACAGGTGATGAAATAGACTGGGAAGTTAGAGTGAACGAAAGTCTATCAAACATTAAAGAACCTATCATTACGGATACCATTAGTGCAGGGCTTGTCTATGTAAAGGATAGTCTTGAAATTGTCAGATTAGATGGAACAGAAGAATCCTCTCTAGAAGAAGGAACAGATTATACGCTTGATGTAACTACAACAGACGATAATGAGAATGTTTTAACTATTGAACTTACTGATGAATTGAAAGACACCATAATCTTAAGATATTCAACTGTCGTAACAGAAGAGGACGGTGAAGTGAACAATACAATCTCATTAGAAGGATCCGAGATAGAAGAAAAATCTGTAGAATCTCAGGAACTGCAAGCAAGAGTATTCTCTAACGTAGGTGGAGAATGGGCTACAGATAGAGGGGCATTACGTGTAACGAAAATCGACGCTGAAACAGAAGATATAATAGCAAACAATGAAGCTACCTTTAAGCTTGAATTCGACTTAAATGGTGAAAGACAACAATTTGGTGAGTACACGACTGAAAATGGTGTGTTAGAAGTTGGAAATTTACCACTTAGAACTTATTATCTAACAGAAGTTGAAGCACCAAATGGCTATGTTCTATCTGATGAAGAAATAGAAATTGTTGTGGATACAGGCTTCGACAACGATGAAGATAATATTGAAACAGTAGAGTTCGAGAATACTAAAGAAAAAGTAGATATAACAGGAACGAAAGTGTGGGAAGGTGGAGAGTCTGTCAGACCAGATTCCATTGAACTGCAATTATTTAGAAATGGTGAGAAACTTAGAGACGCTGTAACCTTGGAAGCTGGTGAAACAGAATATACTTGGACTGCCTTAGACAAAACAGACATCGACGGCAATGCGTATGATTATACTGTTGATGAAGTGCAAGTTCCTGAGCATTTTGAGAAATCAGTTTCAGAAGATGGATTAACGATTACAAATGAGTTTGTATCCCCGAATACAGAAATTTCAGTCGAAAAAGTATGGGAAGATGCGGATAATCAAGATGGTATTCGTCCTGATTCCATTGAAGTCGCACTATTGGCAAATGGTGAGGAAACAGATGAAGAAAACAACATTACTTTGAATAATGACAATGAATGGAAAAATTCTTTTACGAATTTACCGGAGCTGGATAATAGGGGAGAGAAGATTACCTATACTGTTGAAGAAGTAGATGTGCCAGAGCAGTATGAGAGTGAAATTGCTGGAAATACCGAGGACGGGTTTGTTATTACAAACAGCTATGCACCAAGCACTATAGCTATCCCGGTAGAAAAACTATGGGATGATGAAGATAACCAAGACGGTAAGCGTCCGAACGCCATTACGGTAAATCTGTTTGCGGATGGCGAAGAAACGGGGCAATCGATTGTCTTGAATCCATTGAAGGGTTGGGAAGCTTCTTTTACCAATTTAGATAAATACCAAAATGGAGAAAAGATTACCTATACGGTTGAAGAATCAAATGTTCCAGAAGAATACGACAGCGCTATTAGTGGAACTTCCGAAGATGGTTTTACCATCACCAACAGCTACACACCAGAAGTGATCGATATTGCGGTTGAAAAAAATTGGGAAGATGCCAATGATCAAGACGGAGCACGTCCTGACAGTATTACGATCAACCTTTATGATGATCGTTCACAAGTGGTGGAAACGAAAGAGATAACGGCTGATGAAAATGGAGATTGGTCACATGTTTTCAAGAATCTGCCAAAATATCATAACGGAGAAGAAATCGAATACAGCGTTGCAGAAAATACAGTAGAAGATTATTCCACTGAAATTTCATACAATCCTGATGGAACATTTACCGTAACGAATGAACATACTCCTGAGCAAACATCTGTTACCGTGAATAAATTCTGGGATGATGCAGGAGATCAAGACGGTCAACGTCCAGGCAGTATTCGTGTTCAATTACTAGCAGATGGTGAACCATTAGGAGATGAGGTGTTCCTTACCGCAGCAGATAATTGGTCCTATACATGGTCCGAATTAGATGCGAATCGTGATGGCGGAACAACTATTGAATATTCTGTTGAGGAAGTCGATGTTCCAGCAGGATATGAATCGGAAATAAACGATGAAAATCATGGAGCTATTACAATTACTAACAGTTATGAGCCAGAATTGATTGACATCCCAGTTAAAAAAGAATGGGATGATGCGAATGATCAAGATGGTAAACGACCAGAGAGCATCACACTACATGTAGTCAATCAAGCTTCTGAAGTTGTTAAAACAGAGGAAGTAATGGCAAACGAAAATGGCGAATGGTCACATGTATTCGAAGGGTTACCGAAATATCATGATGGTAATAAAATCGAATATCGTGTCGTAGAAGATGCCATCGAAGACTATTCAACAGACATGACAAAACATGCAGATGGAAGCTTTGTTGTTACAAACAGTTACACACCGGAACAAACATCTATGACCGTTGTGAAAGGCTGGGAAGATGGGAATAACCAAGATGGTGTCCGCCCGGATAATGTAACAGTTCAATTATTCGCTGATGGAGAGCCTGTTAATAGCCCTGTTCAGTTATCGGAAGAAAATGATTGGACCTATTCATGGACAGAATTGGATGTTTACCATGATGGCGGTCAGATAATTGATTATACGGTAGAAGAAACAGATGTCCCGGCAAGTTATGAGGAGCCGGCTGTACAGGAAGAAAATGGCGTCGTGTTGATTACGAACATCCGTACACCAGATACAGTAGAAATTCCTGTTACCAAAGTGTGGGAAGATGAAGAGGATCAGGATGGTGTCCGTCCAGATGGTGTGACCGTAAATGTCATGAATGATTTATCTGAGATTGTTGCCACAGTAGAATTGAATGAAGAAAATGATTGGGCACATACGTTTGAAGGTTTGCCAAAAAATCAAAACGGAGAAGAAATTCGTTATCGTATAACAGAAAATACGGTAGAAGATTATTCAACAGAAGTGGAAGTAAATGAAGAAAATAGAGTAACAATTACTAATGCATATACACCTGAACAAACATCAGTTACCGTGTCGAAAGGATGGAACGATAACAATAATCAAGATGGTATTCGACCTGAACAGGTTGAAGTTCAATTGTATGCAGGAGAAGATGAAATTGGTGATACGGTTATCTTGTCTGAAGACAATGATTGGATGCATACATGGTCAGAACTAGACGCATACCAAAATGGTGGAGAAGAAATTGACTATACGGTCAAAGAAGTATCTGTTCCAGACGGCTATGAAAACTCTGTCAATGATATGGATCATGGAAATATCATATTAACCAACCTTCACGAACCAGAACAAACTAGTGTAAGTGTTTCTAAAATTTGGGAAGATGCCAATAACCAAGATGGAGTTCGTCCAGAATTCATTACAGTAAATCTATTGGCTGATGAGGAAAAAGTTGATTCTTTACATTTAAATGAATCGAACAATTGGCAAGCCAATTTTACTGAATTGGATAAATTTAAAAATGGTGAATTAATCGATTATACGGTGGAAGAAGTAGCCGTTGATCCTTATGAAACAGAAACGACCGGTAATGCTGAGAATGGTTATGTCATTACCAATACGTATGAACCAGAATTGATTGATCTAGCCGGTACGAAAACATGGGATGACGCTGACAACCAAGACGGCAAACGTCCAGACTCGATCACCGTTTGTTTATTAGCTAACGGTGAAGAAGTGAAGGACATTGAGGTAACAGCGGAAATGGATTGGGAATTTGCATTTACCGATCTACCGAAATTCGCAAACGGTGAGGAAATCAACTACACTATTCAAGAAAATGGAGTAGAGAATTATTCAACTGAAATTGACGGTATGGATATTACCAACAGCTATACACCAGAACAAACTAGTATTAACGTGGTGAAAAGCTGGGAAGATGCGAATAACCAAGATGGCAAACGCCCAGACTCGATCACAGTGAATTTACAGGCAGATGGGGAAAATACAGGTCAAGAATTGGTTCTTAATGAAGCAAACAACTGGCAAGGTGACTTCACTGAACTGGATGTATATGCAGATGGAGAAACGATTGAATACAGTATTGAAGAAGAAGGCGTAGAAAGTTATGAAACAGCAATAACTGGAACCAATGACAATGGCTATGTCATTACCAATAGCTATACACCAGAGGTTATTGATTTAGTTGGATCCAAAACATGGGATGACGCTGAGAATCAAGACGGAAAACGTCCAAATGCTATCACGGTTCGTTTATTAGCTAACGGTGAAGATGTGAAGGACATTGAGGTAACAGAGGAAACGGAATGGGAATTTGCATTTACCGATCTACCGAAATTCGCAAACGGCGAGGAAATCAATTACACAGTACAAGAAGATGAGGTAGAGGATTATTCAACTGCGATTGATGGCTTGAATATTACTAACAGCTACACCCCAGAGCAAACAAGTATCAATGTTGTGAAACGATGGAACGATGCGAATAATAAAGAAGCACGTCCAGAGTCGATCACTGTTCATTTACTAGCCAATGGAGAAGAAGTGGATTCAGTTGAATTGAGTGAATCCAATAATTGGCAAGCAGACTTCGGTGGATTAGACATCTACGCAGATGGAGACGAAATTGATTACTCTGTTGTGGAAGAAGAAGTTTACGGCTATAAAGGCACTATCGATGTAAAAGATAAAAACAATGTTGTTATTGTTAACAGCCCTAAAAAAGTAAGTGTGGGTGACTATGTATGGTTTGATAAAAACAAAAATGGTCTTCAAGATGACACGGATATTCCAATCGAAGGCGTAGTGTTAACAATTGAGGATGAAGATGGAAACCCGGTAACAGATGTTTACGGGAGTCCAGTTGGGCCAACAACCACAGATAAAAATGGTTGGTATACATTTGATAATTTGCCAATTGACAATACGTATATCGTAAGAATTGACAGAGAAGCATCAGCCAAAGCTTTAGAAGGATATGAACCAACGTTGCATGAAGTAGGAGATGATCGTGCAAAAGACTCATCAAGCTGGTTTGCGATATCTCGTCATTTAACAGAAGATGAAGAACGTGACCCAACACTAGATTTTGGGTTTGTAAGAGAAGTATCTGAAGACTCAGAAGATAATGATTCAGAAGAGCCTACAAAACCTGAAGACTCAGGAGATAATGATTCAGAAGAGTCAACAAAACCTGAAGACTCAGGAGATAATGATTCAGAAGAGTCAACAAAACCTGAAGACTCAGGGGATGCTGATTCAGAAGAGTCAACAAAACCTGAAAACTCAGGAGATACTGATTCACAAGAGTCAATAAAATCTGAAGACTCAGGTGATTCAAATAAAACAAGTAAAGATATATTGCCTGATACAGCAACTGATACTTTTAACCTATTTGCAGTCGGTTTAGTTCTACTATTTTTAGGCGTAGTGTCTATGGTCGTAGTTAAACGCAGGAAACAGTAATAAATTTGAGATTACGAAAAGCTCTCACCAAAACGGTGAGAGCTTTTTTTAATAAGTAAAGACAGTATAAAATTCGAGTATTTGTCTAGCTCGGAGCGCCCAGAAACCAGGCGACTTCATGAATCGCCCTACGAAAGACTTGCCGATTGGCAAAACCAGAGGCTTAGTCGTACTTTCATCGACTACATTCGGTCAGGTTCTGTGACCAATGTCTATACTAGAACATCGTGTTCGTCGTGCCTTTAGGTGAAAGTCACCATTGGTTCGTAAACGCACCATGATTCCATTTATCACGGTGCATGATTCCGCGTAATACCCCCGCTTCAAGATTCGAGTTAAAACAAAGAAGCTAAGTGGAGAATAAACGAACGCTAACGCCCTGATAAGTTTCGCTAACAATCAGTAGGAGTAAAAAACTCCCACTGATTGAAGTCTCACTTTATAAGGTGTTTTCTCCAAGATGACAAAAACAACCTTAATATGAGGTGCAAGATTTATTTAAAACTATGCAAGATGTTGAAAGAAGAATGAAAACACTGCCTATTAGAGGAACAGTGTTTTATTCATTTTATATTCTTTTTCCAATTAGTATACCATGTGGTAATTTCCGAGTTTACTGTTAAATCTAATTCAGCCATACTTTTGTATAGTTGTTTATATTGATAGTCAACAAACATTCGATAATTTAAAGTGGCGTATAACGTCATTAAATGGAAGGCAGTACCTTCATCTTCAGGACGTATTTTTATAATATTTGCGTACCAGGAAATGGCTTTTTCAATATGGTTGTGAGCTCGATAACAATCTGCCATTAATTTTGCGTGTCGTATCCACAACTCCTCTAACTCAAATTTCTCTCCTTGTATCCACAGATAATCAAACTTCTCTAGATAATTACCCTTGTATAATTGCATGATTTCTTCATATGTTTCAATCGTATGTATATTAATATCAGGAGCTTCTAGTAGTTGCTTTTTCCATTCTTTTTTATCTAATTGGACATGTTGCAACTGTAACTGATAGCCGTCTTCAATATTTAATATTTTGATATAATCTTGTAAACTACTTAAAGATTGTCGGATATGGTAGATGCTAACATATAAATATGCAAATGCCTTATCTACATCAATTTCTTCCCATAATGCTTCTACTAACTCAGATTTTAATACAAGTTTGCCTTCATTATGTAGTAAGTATAAAAATAATTCTTTTGATTTAGAGGTTCGCCATTTGATGGATTCCAAGTAGGAGCTATTACTTAATCGGAACGTTAGATCATCAAAAACATTAATGTGAAGCGTGCTTGTTGAATTAATGCGATCGTTTTCAGAGCGAGAATTTATGGAATTAATTCTTTGAATAGTTTTATTTAATCGTTTAACTGATACAGGCTTTAACAAGTAATCTAGTGCATGCATTTCAAAAGCTTCAATTGCGTATTGCTTGTGTGCAGTTACAAATACGATAATTATATGTGGATTGTAGGCTGTAATTTGTTCTGCCAATGCTAATCCATTTGTCTCGGGCATTTCAATATCTAGAAATACAATGTCGATATCATCCCATAAGTGTTTATTTAGATTTATGAGAGGTTCAGTAGATTTAAATATTACGTTGATATTTGAAAATTTATTTAATTGATGATGAAGATAGTCAAGAGCCATTGGTTCATCATCGAATATACATACATTCATTCATAGCAACCTCCTAACGGCGTTTTTTATAGTTCTTTTTACCTATCCAGATTTATAGATTTGTTTAAAATATGTATAGTAAGATTTCTTATAGTAATTATTGGCGTTTTTGCCATTATACGAAATTAACGAAATAGAACGATAACCTACAGGAGTTGCTTATATGTTGCTTTTAGAAAATAGTTTAAAGTACCTAGCTATCATAATAATTGTTATTACTTTCTGTTTATTATTTGTCAGCAGACATAAATATAAAACAATGGCATTTCGAGACTTTGGTTCATGCTTACCAAATCGCCATGCTTTAGCTAGATATTTGCAAAAAAAGCGTAATAAAAAACTCGCTATTTTTTATATTGATCTAGACAATTTCAAACATATTAATGATGCATTTGGTCATATGATAGGTGATCAAGTCTTGCGATCATTTGGTAGTAGAATTATACAGCTGAAAGATGCGAAACAAGGGTTTTTTCGTATTGGTGGAGATGAGTTTGTATTCATTACTGACTATATTAACAAAGAATATACTAAAAAGGTAGCAGAATCATTGCTGAGAAATATAAAAAAATCAATTTCTATAGACGGTAAAACGATATCGATTAGAGGTAGTATTGGAATCAGCGTTGGTCGGCTAAACAACAACTTTGATCTACTATTAAATGAAGCTGATATAGCACTCTATACTGCTAAACAACAGGGAAAAAATCAAATAGTATATCATGGTGTTAATCCTTAGTATGTGTCAAAACCCTCCCAGTGAGTATAAATTTTAGATTATAAGAGTGGTATAGTCAATATACTAAGGGGGAAATTCGAACTATTATGTAGAGTCTTAGCTAGAACTTGACTAGTTCGGATATCTTAGTTACGTCTTCTATTAGAAGAAAAGTATCAAAGATTAGAGGCACAAATAACTTGTTGAAAGCAGAGGTAAAATTACTAAAAAAGCTCGATATGGCACAGAGGAGAATGAAGAAGAAACAGAAATAAACATTCTTGCATCGCAGATTAAACAAAATATACCTGGAAAAGTATTATTAACAGATATCACTTATTTATTTTATCACGGTGTAAACATCCTTAAAGTCCCCACTTCAAGGTTCGAGTGACAACGAGGAAGCTAAGTGGGGATAAACGGACGCTAACTCCCTGCTAAGTCTCACTTTATATATTACAATTACGGTTGTACAACCCCAACGCCAGCATATTCTGTTACTAGTGCTTTTACATCCTCAACTGGTGTAAGTGTATAATTGTATGGCGCCGTGTAATTAGTTGTAGAAGTAGTTGGTTGACTTCCAGAACTGTTGATATATAAGTTATTGGATACGTTCGAATAACCTGTATCATTACTGTACCAATAACCAAGTGGATCTTTTGCATTCTCGAATACATTGTTTTCTACGTGAAGTTGTGCACCCATTCGAGCGTTGATTCCAGTGCTAACAATTCCTTCAAAATAGTTATTGTATAGGTGACCTTGTCCAAAACGGAAGCTTGGTACACGTGAATTTAAATTCTGAAAATGATTATGGTGGAAGGTAATATTTCGATCCTCATTGTCATTATCAGATGAGCCGAGTAACATTGCTTTCCAACCATCATGTACATAATTCCATGAGAAGGTAATGTTAAATGAATCGCGTTTCACATCAAAAAGGCCGTCATAATAATCTTTATCCACATCTAAGCTTGCATATAATTCATTATGATCAACCCAAATATTATTTGATGGTCCTTCGACATTGATTGCATCAAGATCTCCAGTGTACACTTCATGAATCGTGAGATTACGAATAATGATATTGCTTGCTCGCCAAATCTTAATACCAATACCGTCTAATTCGCCGTTTGTTCCGAGACCAAGAATGTAAACATCTGATACATCTTTGATATTAATTTTGTCCTCAGATAAATTGTTCGGTGTAATGGTACCGTCAACATAAATCGTTAAAGGCGTGTTAGGAGCTTTGTTTTTTAATGCTTGAATTAACTCGTCCCCAGTATGAACCGTTACGGTAGTCCCACCAGCTCCACCAGTTGTACAAATGGATATCTCTCGGTTTTTTTGTTGCTTTTCTCTTTGGTTTATCGTTCCTTTCTATATCCGCTAACACGCCTGACTTCAATATGCAAGGTTTCGCTACTTTTGATGGTGGTACAATAGCAAATGCTTCTTCATTTTTTTCTCACGTCCTTTTTTATTTTATGGTGGAGATTAGGACTTACAGAGATGCAACTCACATTACCCTCCCTTCTGTAAAAATATGTATATTATGACAATAAGGCGCTTTCTTTTGAAACCTTCATTTAAGCAAATTATCTAACAATATAGTGAGTAAATAATATTTGGAATAATTTTAAAATTCAAAAAAATAACTTGCGACTTATCATTATTTTCCGTAAATTCCTTTACAAGATTGACAAATGAATAATGATTGCAAAAGTGATGAAAAGGGAAAGTAAGTTTCGCGTGTCGTGACACCTGATAATGAAACGGTTAAATGGTTGTGAATATGCTCCAGTAAATACTTTTCTGTTTCACTTAACGTTTTGTATGTGTTAGCAGGAATATCAAATAATATATTGTTCATGAAAGCCCCTCCTGTATTTGCTTCTATCTTAACGCAGTTTAACGAAGAACTCTAGGTTACTTACTATTTGTATGTTGTTTGTGTAATCGAAAAAGAAGGATGCACGAGTAAAAGGTAAAAAGAAAGGACATAAAGTTAGTAGGAAAGAGTATCTCTTAATGCCGTATTTTTTGTTACTACTAGGTAAATTGATTGTTGTAAAAATAAATATTGTTTTATTTAACATATTATTTTGCTATAGTATGAATATAAATGTTTCAATTCGCAACAGATAGGTGGTAAAGAAAGTGAAAGTAGTCGCTATTGCTCCATATTATGGATTGAAAGAAATTATACAAGCAGTGATAAATGAGATTGAGGATATTGTTGTCGAAGTAGTTATTGGAGATTTAGAGGAAGGGGTTAGATTAGCTAAGGAAGCCGAATTAAATGGTGCGGATATTATAATAAGTAGAGGTGGAACTGCTGAATTAATTCAAAAAGAAGTAAAAATACCAGTGGTGGAAATTGAAGTGTCTGCTTACGATTTGCTCAGAATTTTTACGTTGATTAGAGATAGTACGGAAAAAAAAGCAATCGTTGGTTTTAAAAATGTTATTGAAAGTGCCCTGACAATCAGTAACTTACTAGAGGTCGAGGTTTCAGCATACACCATTGAATATGAGGAAGATGTAATGCCGAAATTGCTTCAACTACAAAAGGAAGGTTACCAAATAATTATAGGTGATACGATCACGGTTAGAAATGCTGAAGCAATAGGATTAAATGGCTTATTATTAACATCGGGGAGAGAAAGTGTAATTAAAGCGTTTGAAGAGGCGGTGAAAATAAAACAGGTTTATACACCTATTACTACCAAGGAGTTAATCCCAAAAACTATTTTAGATCAACATGATACAGCGATTATTGTAATGGATAAAAAACTACATATTTTCTATAAGAATAAATTTGCTGAATCTTTGTATAAGGATGTAGTTAGAAGGGACATGGACAAGTGGGTTCAAGAAGTATTTGAAAATGGAGAATTCAGGACTTTAGCAGAATCAGAAGGGAATCTCTTGTTGGTGAGCGCTTACTTGTTGTATTTTGACAAAGAGGAATATGCTTGCTTAGAACTATCTCTACATGAAAATAGAGAAGGTAATAAACAGAAAGGTATTCAAGTTATTAGCCCATTACACGAGGTACCATTACACTCTATGAATTGGTTTTCAGCCAAGAATAACTTAATGAAGGATACTATTACGAAAGCAAAGGCGTTTAGCTTACAAAATGAAAATGTATGGATATTTGGTGAACTGGGTGCTGGTAAAGAGAGGTTAGCTTATTTAATACATTTAAGTAGTGAAAGATCATCGACACCTTTGTTAATTATTGATTGTGAGTTAACAGATTCAGATGATTGGTCTGAATTGTTGGGGAGTGAGCGGAACGGTGATGGAATTATTTCAAATAATACAGAAGGAACAGTATACTTAAAAAAAATTGAAAAACTAGCTTTAGCTGATCAGAAAGCTTTACTTGAATATGTACAGCAAGTTGCTTCCCATCCACGGCTTATAATATCTTCAAGGGAGAAAATTAAACAACAAGTGGACCAGGGTGAGTTTCTATATGATTTATATCTTACCTTAAGCACGCTAAAATTAATGCTCCCGCCGTTACGAGAAAGAAAAGAAGACATTGAGAGATTAGTGAAGCTGTTTATTAATAAATTTAACTACGATTATGGTAAAGAAATAGCAGGAATACGTGTTGGTGCACTCGAAGTATTACAAAATCATGTATGGTCAAGGAATGTTGATGAGTTAATGCAAGTTATGAAGGAAGTCATACTCATAGCAGAAGGACCTTTTATCAATAAAAAAGAGATTGAAAATGTATTAGTTAAGTATCAAGCGCCTTTTAATTTTGATTCTACAATTCCATTAAAGGGAACGTTAAAAGATATAGAATTAGCAATTATTAAAAGGGTTTTTGAAGAGGAAAATAAAAACCATTCTCGAACTGCTAATCGTTTAGGGATTAATCGATCAACATTGTGGAGAAAATTAAAAGATGAGTAAAAATTAGATAGTATTTGTTATTAGGAAGCAGGATGATAATGAGGTGAAACTCACCAATTTACATCTTGCTTTTTTGTTTGAATTGGAATCAAGTGTTAGCATGATTGATCTATTACGGTGCAAACCTCCGTAAAACCCCAGTGATTGATAGCGAAAGATTTATAACATATATTGTTGCAAAAAAATAAAATTAAGGTTGTATTTTTAAACTCTTTATAATATAATCGCAACAAGAAAGCGTTTTCCGAAATTAGTTTGTTGCATTTTTAAACAAAAAAGGGAGGTTAGAGAATGTTCAAGGGAATTATACCAGCGATGGTCACACCAATAACTAACGATCAGCAGATTAATGGAAGTGTTGTTAGTCAGTTAGTTAATAAATTGATCGGTTCTGGGGTAGATGGTCTTTTCGCTTTAGGGACGAATGGAGAGTTTCATTTACTAGCTCGTGATGAAAAAATAAAGTTAACTAGATTGATAGTTGAGGAAGCAAATGGAAGAGTTCCAGTTATTGTTGGAGTTGGAGGGAATAGTACCTCAGGAGTAATTGAACTCTCTAAAATAATGGAAGATATAGGGGTGGATGCGTTGTCTGTTATTACCCCATTCTTTATAACACCAAGTCAAGAAGAGGTCATTAAACATTATCTAGCTATCGCAGAAAGTACCTCATTACCAATTATTTTATATAACATCCCATCAAAGACCGGTATGAACTTAGAACCAGAGACAGTTGGAACGCTTGCTAAAATACCAAACATAGTAGGGATTAAAGATAGTAGTGGTAATTTTGATAATATACGAGCTTATATTGAATCCACAAAACAAGAAGACTTCTTTGTGATGTGTGGTACGGATTCATTAATTTTCAAAACACTTGAGGCTGGTGGTGTTGGGGCGATAACAGCGACAGCGAATGCAGTGCCAAAAACTGTCGTTTCCATTTACCAAAATTGGCTAAATGGTAACTTAAAAGCCGCGCAAGAAGCACAGGAAAAATTAAAACCGTTAAGAAGTTCGTTTCAATATGGGACAATTCCTTCTGTTTTGAAAAAAACAGTAGAATTGACTGGAATTCCAGTAGGACCACCCAAATTGCCAGTAACAGAGCTATCAGGTAGCGCATTAGAAAAAGTAAAAGAAGTAGTAACATTTTATGCTGAATGGGAGAGTGATTAATCGATGAAAAAATTATATCAATATCAGACTGCTGATCATATCATTTCAGGGAAAGATTCCATTAAATCTTTTAACAAACACATCACTGTAATTGGTGAGGATATTAAATCTGCACTAATTTTGACTCAGCCCACTATCAAAGAGTTAGGATTTGTTGATGAGATCAACGATCAATTAGTTGAAAAGAAGATTGAAACGGATATTAATACAGATGTTCTTCCTGAACCTACTATTGATAATATAACTAATGTTTTCAAGCATGTTTCAGAGAAAAAATATGATGTGTTAATTGGTATTGGCGGGGGAAGTGTTCTGGACGCAACAAAGATCTTATCCATAATGCAAACAAATACTCAACCATTAAAAGAATATTTAGGAACGGATTTGCTCAAAAATCCAGGATTACCTACTGTTTTAATTCCTACAACATCTGGAACGGGGTCTGAAGTTACGCCAAACGCAATCGTAACATTACCGGATGAGGAGCTAAAAGTAGGGATGGTCAGTAAATATTTATTACCGAATCTTGTGATTTTAGATCCAGCCTTAACGCTTGGTTTACCAAAGCCAATTACAGCAGCGACTGGAATGGATGCTTTTACACACTCTTTGGAATCATTTATCTCTAACAAAGCTAACCCAATAAGTGACATGTTTGCGTTAGAATCTATTAGGTTAATATCTTCAAGTATAGTAGAAGCGTATCAAAATGGTTCTAATGTGGAAGCGAGGGAAAAGATGTTAGTGGGGTCTATGTATGGTGGTATGGCGCTAACTAGTGCTGGAACAGCAGCAGTCCATGCACTTGCATATCCTCTCGGGGGGAAATTTAATATTCCCCATGGAGTAGCAAATTCGATGTTATTACCACATGTTACTAGATTTAATATGGATGCGATTACAAATAGAGTATATGAAATGGCAGACGCAATGGGTATGGATGTTCGTGATATATCCGAAGAGGAGGCTGCTAATATAGTTGTAGAAAAAATTCAAGAGTGGACTCGGACTTTAGAAATTCCACAAGACTTGAAGGAGTACGGTGTAAAAGAAAGTGATTTAAAAGCCTTGTCAGTTTCTGCTTCTAAAGTTACACGCCTGTTAAATAATAATCCTAAATCCTTAAGTTTGGATGAAATTGAAAATATTTACAGAAAATTATTAGTGTAATTTAAAGAAGGAAATATGATGAAAATAGCTATCGTTGCAGATGACTTAACAGGCGCATGTGATACAGGGGTTCAACTTGTTCAATATGATTTAGATGTATCAGTGGTAATTCAAAGTGATACGAATGACTTAGAAACTAATAAAGATGTAATTATTTTTAACACAGATAGCAGAGCGATGACAAATGATCAAGCATACCTTACAGTTAGTGAAACGTGTGAACAAATTAAGGAGATGACTTTTGACATTGTTTATAAAAAAATTGACTCAACTATGAGAGGAAATATAGGCTCTGAATTGAATGCTATATATGATAAATTTCAACCAGATTTTGTATTTATTACCCCAGCGCATCCGAGTAATAGGAGAGTCGTTAAAGATGGGATTCATTATCTTGATGGAATAAAGCTAAGTAAAACAGAAGTAGCAAATGACCCTAAAACCCCGGTTCATGAATCTGATGTAAGTAAATTGATCCAACATTCGTCAGGGCGAAGTGTAAAGCATCTAACTTATAAAGATTTACGAAAAGGAAATGACTTTATTCGAAAACGATTGCGCAATTGGAAAAAACAAGGGATTTCTTATATTACTGTTGATGCTGTTATAGAAGAAGATTTAAAACGATTAATGGATGTTATGAATTCAGACTATCGATCCGTTCTATGTGGATCGGCAGGTTTGATTAATTATTTACCAGCATTATTAGGATATCGGGTACAAGAGGAGAGAAATAATATCCAGCCAAACAATAAACCAGTTTTATTTGTGGTTGGAAGTATTAGCAAGGTTGGAAGGCAACAACTCGAGCATCTTTTGTCGAGTTCTGATGTGGTTGGAGTTGAGATGGATTCAGCTAAGATTCTTACTGGTTATGAAGTGAAAGAAAAAGAAGTGACAGACATTCAATCGACAATAAAAGAAGCTATTATGGCTGGGAAGAGTGTGGCTTTGTATTCATCTGCTGATGTAGATAATGTGAAAACTGTTGGAATAGATAAAGGTATTCATCCTACAGAAATTAGTGATTGGATTTCAAAGGCCTTAGGAGATATAGCGGTTTCTATTGTTAAAGCTTTAAAAATTCGAAATCTATTTCTAACAGGTGGAGATACAGCGCAACAAGTATTTACTAGACTAAGAATTAAAAATTATCAATTGATCGGTGAACTAGAATTAGGTGTTCCAATTGGAAAAATTGGAACACAGGATGAAATTATAACGGTCACAAAGGCCGGTAGTTTCGGGACTATTCAAGTAATGACAAACGTATTAAAACAATTAAATAATAGCAGTCAGGATAATAAAGTGAATTTCTAATCTTACAGTTTAATTATTAAGGTGGTGAACATATGAGGCCAACAATTGGTATAACAATGGGGGATGCAGCTGGTATCGGACCAGAAATTATTATAAAGGCTTTAGAGGATTCAGCTATTTATGAATTTTGTAAACCAGTTGTAATAGGTGATGCAAAAATATTAAAACGAGTAATTGATATTACAGATTCAGAGATTGTTGTAAATATAATCCAGGAAGTACAAGAAGCTCAGTTTCGTTATGGAACAGTTGACTGTATAGATTTAAATCTATTACCAGAGAATTTAGCATTTGGTGAAGTTTCACCAATAGCAGGAAATGCAGCATTTCAATTTATTAAAAAGGCAGTTGAATTGGCTAAAGAAAGTCAGATACAAGCTATATGCACAGCTCCTTTAAATAAAGAAGCATTAGTAAAAGGGGGACATCAATTTCCAGGGCATACAGAAATATTGGCAACGCTAACAGAAACAGATGATTATTCTATGATGTTAAGTTCTCCAAAACTAAAAGTCATACATTTGACGACACATGTTGGCTTGAAAGAAGCAATTGATACTATTAACCCAGAGAGAGCTTATACTGTTATTGACTTAGCAGATACTGCACTAAAACGTGCAGGTTATAAAGTGCCAAGAATCGCAGTTTGTGGTATCAATCCACACGCAGGTGAAAACAGGTTGTTTGGTGAAGGTGAAGAAGAGGCAAAATTAGTTCCAGCTATTAAAAGAGCACAGGAAGAAGGAGTAAATGTGAGTGGGCCACATCCAGCTGATACATTATTCTTTCGAGCAGTTCGAGGTGATTTTGATATAGTCGTTGCTTGTTATCATGATCAAGGGCATGTACCTATAAAGGTATTAGGTTTAGAAGAAGGAGTTAATATAACAATTGGTTTAAACTATGGAATAATTCGAACTTCTGTAGACCATGGAACAGCATTTGATATTGCTGGTAAAAACATTGCAGATAATCGGAGTATGATCGCTGCAATACAATCGGCTGCTGAACTTGCTCCGAAATAGGTTGAAGAATGTTTATTATTAGTGTATAGCAATATAATTAATCTTTCGGTTAGGGGGAGAGTTTTGATGGATGATTTGAAAGCGTTTCAATTAACGAGGGATATTCCTGCTTTATATCCACATAACCATGCTTCTAATTTACATGTATTAGCTAATGGGGATATATTATGTGTTTGGTTTAGTGGTTCAAGAGAAGGAAAACCTGATATTTCAATAATGTGTTCGAGACTAAAAAAAGATGAGAAAGAATGGAGTCAGCCAATTGTTCTTTCAGATGATACAGAGAGATCTGAGCAGAATCCGGTTCTATTTGAAAATACAAATGGTGAACTATGGTTGATTTATACAGCTCAGAATGCTGTTCATCAAGAATCCTCTGTTGTACGATATAGAATCTCTACTGACAATGGATATACATGGAGTGAAATCAGAACATTATTTGACAAGCCAGGTATTTTTGTGCGAAATAAGCCAATTAAATTAGAAACGGGTGAATTAGTGTTACCTGCATACTATAGTTTGAAATCGCGAACTGGATTTTTAGGAAATGACTTTAGCGTAGTGAAAATATCAAATGATCATGGTAAGACATGGACAGAACATGTGGTAAAGGATAGTAAAGGATTAGTTCATATGTCTATCGTATCAGATAAACAAGATAATCTTCTTGGCTTTTTTCGTAGTAGAAAAGCAGACTATATTTATATAAGTAAATCAAATGATCATGGTAGAACATGGACAACTCCAAAGCAAACAGAGTTAATGAACAATAACGCTTCTATACAAGTAATAAGGTTGAAAAACGATGAATTAGCCATTATTTTTAATGATGTTAACGCCGAATTAGCGCCACCAAATGAAAATAGACCTCCTTGGTTTGATAAGAGTGACATGGACAAAGTTGGGGTTGACAAAAATATAAAAGAACAAGAATCTATTTGGGGGGTTATAAGGGCACCCTTAACTATAGCACTTTCGGATGATGATGGAGAAACATGGAACTATAAGAAAAACATTATAACGAAAGAAGATGTTTTTGCTGAACATCCAGAATTTTCTTACCCCTCTATTAAGCAAACAGATGATGGAAAAATTCACATTACATTTACCTACTTACGTCATTTTATAAAGCATGTTGTTGTAACAGAAGAATGGATTAAGAGTTAATGCTTTTGCTAAGAAGGAGGAGAAAGGAATATGTTTTCATCAAAAGTTGTGAAGAAAATGAGTTTTATATTTAGTTTCACTCTAATATTAATGATAGCGGTTGCTTGCTCGGATGATTCAGGGGCTGAAACCATTTCATCTGGTAATGGTGAATCAGTTAGTTTAGTAGCAGCTACGATAAACCCGAAAGATACTTTGTTAGCACAAGCATTACAAGCATTTGCTGATGAAATTGAAGAGCAGAGTGATGGAGAAATTGAGATAACAGTTCATACAGATGGAACTCTGGGAAATGCTTCAAGTTTGTATCAATCTGTTATTTCTGGAGATATCGATTTTATTTATTCTGATCCAGGTTGGTTTGCAGAACATAGTCCTGTTTTTAATGTACTAAGTAGTAATTATTTGTTTAGAGATCAAGAGCACTTCGAGTCAATTGTAAACTCAGGTGATAAACTATCATATTTTGAGGAAAAGTTAGTGGAAAATCCAGGTTTGAATACTTTGATGTATATTGGTGGAATAGAACGTAATATTTTGAGTACTTTCCCAATTGAATCAGTGGAAGATTTACAAGGCAAAGAAATGCGTAGCGGTACAGGTGCTACTGAAATAGAATGGTGGAAAGCTTTAGGAGCGAATCCTACGAGTATAGATTTAAACGAGGTGTATTCAGCTTTACAAACTGGAGTGGTAGAAGGTTCACAGAATAGTTTAGATTCTATGCTTAATAATAGATTTGGTGAAGTTGCAAAATATGTGGCTAGGACTCAACATAATTTAACCCTAGGCTTTGTTGTAATGAATAATAATCGATACGAATCTTTAAGTGATGAGCATAAAGAAGCTATAGCAAACGCAGCAGAAGTAGTTCAACCAGAATATATAGCGAAAGCGTTTGAACAGGCAGAAAGAGATATGGAGACACTGAAGGAAGATTTTGATGTAACATTCACTGAAATTGATCGTGAAGGATTTATCGAAAGATCTAGGGAGCAATTGGATAAATTAGCAGAAGAGTATGATGTTGTAGATGAAGTGGAAGATATTTTTTATTAATTGAACATACTGTTTTCTAGCGCGTATTGTTAGAAAACAGTATAACTTTCGATAGGTGATATGTGGAGGTGAGCGATTTGCTTCAATCAAAATTGACTTCGTATATTGTGAAAATAGCCCATGCTATTAGTGTTTTTATGATGATACTATTGGCTGTCACGTTATTTGTGGGTGTTTTAAGTAGATATGTTTTTTCGTACTCTATTCCTGAACTAGAGGTGCTACGGAATTTCTCATTAATGTGGTTGGTCTTTATTGGTTCGGCACTAGCTGTTAAAGAAAAGATGCATTTGGAAATTGATATTTTCTCAGATTATATAAGTGAGAGAATAAATAGAATAAGGTTACTTGTTGTGTTTATTCTCTCAATTTTTGGGATGGGGATTCTTGTTTTTATTGGGATTGCAGCATTTCAATCAGGATTAAATAGAACAGAACTTGTGCCTATCAGAATATTATCAACACAGCCAACACTTATTTATTATTACTCAGCTTTCTTGGTAGGTTCGATACTGATGTTGTACTTCCACTTGATAAACAGTCGAGAGCTATTGGCTAGAAATGAGGTCAAGAAGAAATGATACTACTTTCCATCATCTTAATCTTTTTTGTTTGCTTGTTAATTGGTGTACCTGTTGCTTTTAGTATCATCATAGCAGCTGTTATTCCACTTTTATTTGAACCATTAATCAGCCTGACGCAGGCAAGTTCTATCATGATTGAGTCGTTTTCAAGTTTTACTTTATTAGCAATTCCCTTATTCATCTTTTGTGGAGCACTGATGAATTTAACTAAAGTAACAGATGATTTAATTTATATTTCAAAAGCATTGGTAGGTAAATTAAAGGGTAGCTTGGCACATATGAACATTGTTACAAGTGTATTTTTTGGTGCTATTTCTGGATCTTCAGTTGCGGATGTAGCTTCACTAGGCAGAATTTTAATTCCTGCAATGATTAAAGCGGGGTATAGTAAAGAATTTGCTGCTACGATTACTGCAGCATCTTCAACAATCGGATCCATTATTCCACCGAGTATTTTGTTGATTGTGTATGGAGCGTTAGCGCAAACCTCTGTAGCAGCTTTATTCATCGCGGGAATTGTACCAGGTATTTTAATAGGTATTACACAAATGGTATATGCCTACATGTACGCTAAAAAACATGATGTGGGTGATATTCAGAATGAACAGATTGGTTTACCAAATGATCAGACCTTATCTAAAACAGTTGCTTTAAAGAAGAGTATCTTTCCAGTGAGTTTATTTTTGGTAGTTATAGTAGGGATAATGTCTGGTATATTTACAGCAACAGAAGCTGCGAGTATAGCAGTTGTATATGTTTTTATTGTTGCTTTTTTTATTAAAAAAGAAAGGAATTTCAAAAAATATATGGAGGTTACAAGAAAGGCAGTTATTGACTCGGCCTCCATTTATATTTTAATTGCTGCTGCAGCATTACTTTCTTGGGTGCTTTCGTATTATAAAGCATTAGATCCAATCATTAATTTATTAATAGAAAACAACTTTAATCCCCTTATGTTTCTATTATTATTAATGCTGTTATATGTTGTTTTAGGAACTTTTATGGAACCGAACTCTGCGATGTTAATTTTCGTTCCATTGTCAGTGCCGATTATTCAAGGGTTAGGTATCGATCCAGTTGTGGCAGGTATTGTGACAGTTATGTCTATTCGCTTAGGTACAGTGACACCTCCATATGGTTTATCAATTTTGTTAGCTGCTAAAGTAGCTGATACAAATGTATTAAGAATGATGAGACAGATTATCATTTTTGTATGTATATATTTAGTTTCTATTATTCTTATTATTTTGTTCCCTCATGTTGTTACGTTTTTGCCTAATATTCTAATGGAATAAGGATTATGTGTTTTAGTAACAACATAGACATTTTTATTGGAGTGAAGATATGTTATTACAGGATAAAGTAGCGATTGTTTCTGGTGCAAGTCGAGGCATTGGTAGACAAACAGCATTAACATTAGCCTGGCATGGTGCTTCGTTAGTAATATCAGGCACAAAAGTTGATCTACTAAATGAAGTGGCAGGCAAGGTAAATGAAATGGGAAGAAAATGTATGGTTTCTGTTGGTGATGTAACAAATTTTGAAACAGCAACAAAAGTAGTTTCACAAGCGATTAAGGAATATGGACATATTGATATTTTGATCAATAATGCGGGTATGAATATGCGTACATCTACTCTCGATATGGATATAGAAGATTGGAAAAAGGTTATGGATGTTAATTTGAATGGGAATATATACTTTTGTAAAGCTGTTTTACCGTATATGATAAAGCAAAACTATGGAAAGATTGTCAATGTAAGTTCAACTACTGCAAAATCTGGTCATAAAAATGCAATCCCGGCATACGGTGCTTCGAAGGCTGGGATTGATTATTTAACTAAGCATTTAGCAATAGAAATGGCTGAGTATAATATATACGTAAATGGTGTGTCACCAGGCCCTGTTGAAACAGATATGATTAAACAATGGTCAGATGAATATTATCAAACTGTAGTTTCTAAAATACCATTAAAGAAATTAGGGAAACCGCAAAATGTTGCAGATGTTATACTTTTTCTCGCATCATTCATGTCAGATTTTATTACTGGTGAAACTATTAATATTAATGGTGGAACATATATGAATTAACGAGTTTTTGTGTTTTAACAATGGATTTTACTAAAAATAGTACTACTAACAGAATTGATTGTTAGTAGAATACTGCTTACATATTCCTGTTTGCTCATGAAAAGAGTAATTATATAGGGAAAACCGAATACTAAGACAAGAACATATATATCGCACTGGCGAAACCTTTCACTCATCCAATAAATTAGTGATCATTTATAGATGGAATAATTTAAAAATTCAAAAAACAACTTGCGCTTTTTCATCATTTTGCGTATAATCCTTTATAAGATTGACAAATGAATAATGATTGCAAAAGTGATGAAAAGGGAAAGTAAGTTTCGCGTGTTTTTTGACAGAGAGCTTCGGTAGCTGAAAAGAAGTAAAAATACAGATGCTGAAAATGGCCTTGGAGCTTCGTACTGAACGTATCCGATAATGGTGCAAGTAAGTGGCGACGAGATTTGGTACTCGTTATCTATACCAAAGTATGAAAGCCTTGTTAGGCGGAGTACTTATAGAGACTGTTTACGTGAGTAGGCAGTAAATAAAGGTGGTACCGTGTTGAATTAAATAGTCAACGCCCTTGTTGTTCATAAGAGCAATAAGGGCGTTTTTTAGTAATTACATACATCTAGGAGGTAATAATTATGTCGAACAATTTAGTATTTCAATCAGATTTTGGTACAAGTGATGGTGCGGTGAGTGCAATGTATGGTGTGGCGAAAACAGTAGAGCAAGATTTGGATTTATACGATATTACACATGATATACCAGCGTACAATATTTGGGAGGCTTCGTATAGACTTTATCAAACGATTAGTTATTGGCCGGAAGGAACCGTTTTTGTTTCGGTAGTTGATCCTGGGGTAGGATCGGAACGATTAAGTATTGTCGTTCAAACAACTAGTAACCACTATATTGTGACACCTGACAATGGGACTGTGACACATCTTGCGAATTCGATTGGCATTAAAGAGGTTAGAGAAATAGATGAAAAAGTGAATCGATTGGAAAAATCTTATGAATCCTATACGTTTCATGGTCGAGATGTATATGCATATACAGGAGCGAGACTTGCGACAGGCGTTATTACATTTGAAGAAGTTGGAAAGAAGTTAGATAGGGAACAGTTGGTGAAACTCTCCACACCAGAAGTAACAGTGGAGGATGGCATGATCACAGGTAATATCGATATTTTAGATATTCGATTCGGAAATTTATGGACGAATATCTCGAAGGAATATTTTCAAAATGAAGAGATTAATTATGGTGATACGTTAGAGGTAACAATATTAGATGGTTCAAGACAAGTATATAAAAATGTGATGTCCTATGGTAAATCATTTGCGGATACACGAGTTGGAGAACCGCTTCTCTATATTAATTCACTAGAAAATATCGGTGTTGCATTGAATCAAGGGTCTTTTGCACAAGCTTATCAAATTCAAACAGGGGAGAAATGGAAATTAATTGTACGCAAAGCACCGAGGATTGTATATAGTTAAAAAGAATCGACAACAGAAGGACACAGCTCATATTTTTCTAAAGGGAGAGAGGAATAATGAAAGGGAACTTATCAATTAGAACAATTGTGGCGATTGGTATTGGTGCTGCTGTATACGTTATTTTAGGGAGGTTTTTAACGATTCCAACTGGGATTCCCAATACAAATATTGAAACGGCAGTAGCATTTTTAGCCTTCATGGCAGTGTTATTTGGTCCTATTGCAGGTGGACTTATCGGCTTGATTGGTCATGCGCTTAAAGATGTTTTATTATGGGGTTCGATTTGGTGGAGTTGGGTGTTTGTTTCCCTGTTTATTGGACTATTTATCGGATTATTTGCACGAAAGATTGCCGTAGAAAATGGAGAGTTTGGAACAAAGCAAATAGTGACGTTTAATGTAGTACAGGTTATTGTACAAGCGATTGGCTGGATTTTACTCGCGCCATTATTAGATATTCTTATTTATGCCGAACCAGCTAGTAAAGTATTCACACAAGGAGCGGTAGCAAGTATTTCTAACATTATATCTGTTGGCGTAGTCGGTACCATCTTACTTGCAGCTTATGCGAAGACAAGAACGAAAGGAAATAGTCTGTCGAAGGAATCGTAGCATGATAAAGGAGTATACCATGAAAGAGCCAATCATAGCATTTAATCAATTTACATTTAAATATCATAGCCAAACAGAACCTACCTTACACAACATAGATGCGACGATTTATCAAGGCGAAAAAGTATTGATTTTAGGCCCTTCCGGCTCAGGAAAAAGTACACTCGTTCATTGTTTAAATGGGCTAGTGCCATTCTCTTATAAAGGGAAAATCGAAGGAGAGCTTTTGATAAACGGGCAGAACACGAAGGATTTAGATATTTTTACGATATCGACAATGGTAGGTACGGTGTTACAAGATACAGACGGTCAATTTATTGGTATTACAGTTGGAGAGGATCTTGCTTTTTCATTAGAAAATGAGCAGGTACCACAGCAGGAAATGAAAGAAATTGTCCAGCAAGTGGCAGAACTAGTAGAGGTCGAGGACCATATGAATCATGCGACACATGAGCTTTCCGGCGGACAAAAACAGCGTGTCTCACTTGGTGGTGTGATGGTAGATGAAAAGGTAGATATTCTTCTATTTGATGAGCCATTAGCAAATTTAGATCCAGCAACAGGACAGTATGCGATGGATTTGATTGATCGTGTCCATCAAGAGACGGATAAAACGATTGTGATGATTGAGCACCGTCTGGAAGATGCTTTGCATATCGAGTTTGACCGAGTGATTGTGATGGATGAAGGGAAGATTGTGTTCAATGGGAAGCCAAATGACTTGTTAGCAAGTGATGTGTTAGAGCAAGTAGCTATTCGAGAACCACTTTATTTAAAAGCATTAAAGTATGCGGATTGTCCGCTTCATTCACAGATGCAATTAGCGGATCTCACTCGTTTAGAACTGTCAGCGTCTAACAAAACAGCTTTACAACAATGGTCGATAGTACAGGATGATGCTACCCAATCATTTTCTGAAAATATATTAGAAGTTCATAATCTACAATTCAACTATGCAGAAAATCCGATATTACAAAATATTTCTTTTTCGATTAGGCAAGGTGAAATGGTTAGTATTGTCGGCAAAAATGGAGCAGGAAAATCTACATTGTCTAAGCTGATTTGTGGTTTTGAGCAGATGGATAGTGGTGAAATTCTATTGCATGGTGAGGATATATCGAACAAAACGATTTTTGACCGAGCAAGTAAGATCGGTTTTGTATTGCAAAATCCTAATCATATGATTACGAAGCATTTCATTTATGATGAAATTGCATTAGGCTTAATCAATCGTGGTTATGATCAAGCAGAAATAGACAAACGAGTCATACATGCATTAAAAGTGTTTGGCTTATATCCATTTCGTAATTGGCCGATTTCTGCTTTGAGCTATGGACAAAAGAAACGAGTAACCATCGCTTCGATATTAGTACTTGAACCGAGTATTCTTATTTTAGATGAACCAACTGCTGGTCAAGATTTTCGTCATTATACGGAAATGATGACCTTCTTACAAGAACTAAATGCTAATGGCACAACGATCATGTTCATTACCCATGACATGCACTTAATGTTAGAGTACACATCAAGGTCGATCGTATTAGCAGATGGAAGGTTAATCGCTGATCGGTCAGCTGTTGATGTATTAACAGACGATCAAGTAGTAGTAAAAGCCAATTTAAAACGCACTTCTTTGTTTGATCTTGCGCAGAAAGCGAATGCCCAAGATCCGAAAGCATTTGTACATCAATTCATAGCTTATGATAGAAAGGTTCGAAAAAGATGGCTGTAAATATTTTAGGATACATGGAACGAACATCTCCGATACATCGATTGTCAGGATTGACAAAGCTCATTGTGTTTTTATTATGGTCATCTGTTGCAATGCTTACCTATGATACAAGAGTGCTTTGCGTCTTATTTATTGCAAGCCTTGTCATATTCAGTCTATCTAAAATTAGTGTGAGAGATATTTCCTTTGTCTTGATTATTATTCTAGCATTTCTTGCACTGAATAATGTAGCTATTTATCTATTTTCTCCAAGTGAGGGAGTATCTATTTACGGAACTAGTCATGTGATTTGGGAAGGGATAGGTAGATATAATCTGACATGGGAGCAATTGTTTTACCAATTAAATATCACATTAAAATATTTCGTTGTTATTCCAGCGGCATTGTTATTTATTTTAACGACCCATCCAAGTGAGTTTGCTGCATCACTGAATAAGATAGGGATCAGTTATAAAATTGGTATTGCTGTATCCTTGGCATTACGTTATATTCCAGACATTCAACGAGATTTTCGAACAATTGCACAAGTGCAGCAAACAAGAGGAATTGACTTATCCAAAAATGAAAAGTTGATCAAACGACTGAAAAACGTTGCGTCTATTATGCTACCATTGATTTTCTCTAGTTTGGATAGAATTGAAGTAATCAGTAATGCGATGGAGTTACGTAGTTTTGGCAAACATAAAAAACGTACTTGGTATAGTGCTAGACCGTTGTTAAAGCCTGATTTCTTTACATTGATAATTAGTGTTGTATTGTTTATTGTAGCGATGCTTGTTACGTTTTACGATGGGAATCGGTTTTATAATCCGTTTTAGTGTGAGTTAAAAACCCTATTGATTGAAGTCCCACTTTACTATGTCCGACAAAACGACAAAAAATAACCCCTCATGTGCTTTGCCAGGCACTAAGGGATTATTTTCTTAAGTCTGCCTATCCCCACTTATCGGGATTAGGTCTATTGTAACCGTAGACGTTGGAGTGTCTACGGTTTTTACTATGTTATGACATTTCTATTTATCACGGTGCATGAGTCCGTAATACCCCACTTCAAGATTCGAGTTAAAACAAAGAAGCTAAGCGGGCGATAAACGGACGCTAACGCCCTGATAAGTTTCGCTAACAATTAGTGGGTGTCAAAAACCCCCACTGATTGAAGTCTCACTTTATAATATACCACAGTTTTTCCATAACAACACATTAAATTAAAAATAACCTTTATTAAGAAAAGTACTCCCTTATAGCCTTCTTGGTGACTTTGCTTGTACCACTTTTCAGAGATGTTTGGTTAAAAATCAGAGGTTTGATTGACAAGCGTATGTTAAGATTTTAGACTATCCAACGAAGAGGTTTAGTTATTTTTGAAAACGTAAAATGTAAGCGTTATCCTAAACCTCTAAAATCACGACAAGGAGGTGTGAAGGAAAACCGTCACGTTATTCTAGTATGATAAATACGAGGAGGAATGAAATTGGTGAAGAAAATCCTAATTACTTTTGGTGTTGTCCTGTTCATAGGTTTATTGCCTTCTAGTCTGCTTGATGCAAAAAAAGATGCGTCACAAGATGCCAAACGACAGATGGAAGACCTTGATCGAGCATTAGTTGCTGTTGAATCAGATGGTGGGGTATATCTAGGATGGAAGATGCTAGGTACGGATCCAAAGAATGTTCAATTTCATATTTACCGTGACGGAAAGAAAATAAATAAAAAGCCAATAAGAGATAGTACGAACTACTTTGATGAAAATGGAACACCAGATTCTATATATCAAGTGAAGGTATTGAATGGTAAAGGTGATAAATATACAGAAGAAGTAAGTGTATGGAGTGAAAATTATTTAAGTATTGCACTAGATAAGCCTGAAGGCGGTACTACACCAGATGGAGTCGAGTACACATATAGTGCCAATGACGCAAGTGTTGGTGACTTGGATGGTGATGGTCAATATGAAATTATCTTAAAATGGGATCCATCCAATGCAAAAGATAATGCGCATAGTGGGTATACAGGGAATGTTTATTTAGATGCATACAAGCTAGATGGGACGAAATTATGGCGTTTAGATCTAGGTAAAAACATTCGTGCCGGCGCTCATTATACACAATTTCTTGTTTATGATTTTGATGGAAATGGCCAATCAGAAGTGGCGTTGAAAACAGCAGATGGAACGATTGATGGAGAAGGTAATGTGATTGGTGATGCAAATGCTGATTGGCGAAATAATCAAGGTTACATTTTAGACGGACCTGAATTTCTTACAGTGTTTGACGGTGAAACAGGTAAAGCGTTGGAAACGACCGATTATTATCCACCACGAGGTGATGTGAATGATTGGGGTGACGGTTATGGTAACCGTGTCGACCGTTTCCTTGCCGGAGTAGCTTACCTAGATGGTGAGCGTCCAAGTATTGTGATGGCTCGTGGATACTATACGAGAACAGTGCTTGCGGCATATAATTGGCGTGATGGTGAATTAACACAAGAGTGGGTGTTTGACAGTGATGATGAAGGGAATGAAGGCTATGCTGGGCAAGGTAACCACAGCTTAGCTGTAGCAGATGTTGATGGTGATGGAAAAGATGAAATTGTTTACGGCTCTATGGTAGTAGATAATGATGGAACAGGCTTATATACAACAGAGTGGGGCCATGGCGATGCACTACATGTTGGTAAATTTGACCCGAATCGTCCCGGATTTCAAATTTTCCAAACACATGAGGATGCGAGCATTCCGATTGGTTATAGCTTCCGAGATGCTGGAACAGGTGAATTAATTTACGGATTTGAAGTAGCCCAAGATGTTGGTAGAGGGATGATAGCAGATATTGACCCACGCTATGAAGGAGCACAATTCTGGGCATCAGTAGAATGGGACGGTAGCCAAGGAAGTGGCTTGCATGCCATAGATGGAGAAGTCATTACAGATAATGCGCCACGCTCCGCTAATTTTGGTATTTGGTGGACAGGTGATCTGGGCAGAGAACTACTTGACCATACGTTTGATCCAAATAGTGATCCACATGGAGTTGGAAAAATCGATAAATGGGATTACGAAAAGGAAAGATTAGAAACCATTTTTGTTCCAGAGGGCACACGTACAAACAATTGGACGAAAGGAAATCCGTCGCTGCAGGCAGATATTTTTGGTGATTGGCGTGAGGAAGTAATCTGGCCAACTGCAGATAGTGAAGAATTACGGATTTACACGACAACAGATGTAACAGAAGAAAAGATCTATACGTTAATGCATGACCCCGTATATCGATTATCTGTTGCATGGCAAAATGTCGCTTACAATCAACCACCACATACAGGATTTTTCCTAGGTTATCATATGGATGAGCCACCAACACCAGCGATTGACATTGTTAAGAGGAATGGGAAGAAGAAATAAGAGTTAGCCGCTGATTTATTCAGCGGCTAGTTCTTTTTTTTTTTTTTTTTTATGGTGCATAAATCCGTAAAAACCCCACTGATTGAAGTCTCACTTTATGTGTCAATCGGTTGACAGTTGTAAGCGTTTTCTATAATATTGGACTTATATTAAGTGGGGGCTTAATTCAAACAATATGCAACCAGTTTTCTTTTTTTTATTACTCGATGATGAACAAAAAACCAAAAAAGGTGAAGTATTCTTGGATCATAATAACGAAAAGCAAGATCTTAGAAGGGAGTTCTTATCATGGTTTATATAATAAAAAGAAAAGTCACTTATTGTTTACTTTTAATTATTGTAATAGTAGGCCTATTAATTAAGTTGTCTAGTATACAACTGTTCGCTCTAAATGAAACGAAGGGGGATAATGATAAGAAAGAAGTTATTGCTATTAACAACGCAAATACGAATGTATCTAATTGGAGCATTTATGGTTCAGGTAAGCTCGAGGATACACGCAAAGGTTTAAAACTATCATCAGAATCGAATGAGAATGTGTTCGCTATTTCGGATGTTCAATCAGAAGCGTTTAATTATGCATCAGATGTACAAATTTTAGATAAATCAGCTAAGGTAGCGTTATTATTCGGAGCAAGTGAAAATGGACGTGATTCCTATAGTGTTCAATTAGTACCAGAACAAGGAGTTATTCAATTACGTAATGTAGAGAAGGGAAATAAATTAGTAGAAGAAGTAGAAGTAAATATTAAAGAAGATAATATTTACAATTTAAGAGTTAAAGTAGCAGAAGAAACGATTAAAGTATACTGGGAAAATCAATATAATCCAGTAATCGATACGGATATGTCGTTAGACGATAATCAATATGTAGGATTAAGCGTATCAAATGGCTCTGCATTATTTCAGCATGTAGTTATTAGTGAATTCTCAACTAATCTTGATTCCATATTGGTTGAACAAGGTGATTGGCAGCCCAATATAAATGGACTAAAAGGGTATGCAGAAGATGATGAAATAGCAGAAAAAATATATGATGACAAAATGACTAACTTTGTTTTGGAAGGAAATATTTCCTTTAAGGAAGGAGAAAATGAGGCTGGTTTAACATTTCGTATGAATGAAGATGGAACAGAAGGTTATCAGGTTATTTTAAATAAACATGAAGCTGCAATAGAAGTTAGAATACAAAAAGCTGATGGAACGATACTGGGTACATCTACGCAATCTTTTCCATCACTAAATGGCACTAAGCATCATTTAGAAATAATAGTGCAGGAAGAACAGGTGACCTTGTATTTAGATGGCTATGCGGATCCTGCAATAGAAATTATAGATAATAGCTATTCAGAAGGATTTATAGGATTAATAGCATTAACTGGAACAGCTTACTTTCAAGATGTCTATGCAGTTCCGACCAATGAATATTATAAAGAAAATTACCGACCAGATTATCATTATACACCTGCTCGTGGCTCTGTTAGTGATCCGAATGGGTTGGTTTATTTTGAAGGAGAATATCATCTTTTTCATCAAGATGGTGGTAAATGGGCACATGCGATTAGTGACGATTTAATTAATTGGAAGCATGTACCTGTAGCATTACCTTGGAATGAACATGGGCATGTATGGTCAGGATCTGCAGTGGCAGATTTGGAAAATGATTCTGGACTTTTTACTGATTCAGGTGGTAAAGGGTTGATTGCGTTTTATACGTCTTACAATCCTGATTTGCAGAACGGTAATCAAAAAATTGGGCTTGCTTATAGTAAAGATAAAGGACGTACCTGGGAATACTCAACCGATACTCCAATTGTAATTGAAAATCCAGGTCAGAGTGACGAAGACCTTGGTGATTGGGATTTTCGTGATCCGAAGGTAGTTCGTGATGAAACAAATGACCGCTGGATAATGGTTGTGTCTGGAGGAGATCATATACGTTTATTTACTTCGACTGATCTTCTGAATTGGGAACATACAGATAATTTTGGGTATGGGGAGTATATTCGTGGTGGAGTATGGGAATGTCCAGATCTTTTTGAATTGCAAGTTGAAGGAACAAATCAGAAAAAATGGGTTCTTATGGTTAGTACAGGGGCAAATCCAAATACTGAAGGTTCTGATGCTGAATATTTTATTGGAGAATTAACCTCAGAAGGTAAATTTGTTAATGATAATGAAGCTGGTGATGTATTAAAAACGGATTTCGGTAAAGAATTCTATGCATCTATGTCATTCGCTAATATGCCAGATGATCGTCGTGTAGCATTGGCTTGGATGACGAATTGGGATTATCCTTTTGATTTTCCAACAGACGGTTGGCAAGGTCAACTTACCATTCCTAGGAAATTACAGTTAATGGATACGTCGGATGGAATTAGGTTAGCTCAATCTCCAATTGTAGAATTGGAAACGCTTCGTCATCCTGTTTTTGAAGAAAAAGATAAACATGTAACCCCTGAAACGGCATCGGATCTATTGAAAAAAATAAATGAAGCTTCTTATGAAATAGAGATGGAGGTAGAAATACCTTCCGATAGCCCTGTGGATGAATTCGGTATCCAATTTAGAGAAGGAATAGAAGAACAAACAGTGCTTGGCTATAATGTGGAAGATCATTTAATGTTTATTGATCGTTCTAATTCAGGTGTTACAAACTTCTCTAATCAATTTACAACGTTACATGAAGCTCCGTTATTTCAAGAAAATAAGCGAATTAAACTAAATGTTTTTGTAGATAATGGCTCTATTGAAGTGTTTGTGAATAATGGGGAGGTAGTCTTTACTGATGTGATATTCCCTAGAGCAACGAGTAGAGGGATGAGCTTTTTCACTGAAGGTGGTGCTGTGGATATAGTTTCCCTGGAAGTCTTTAGATTAGATGATATATGGGAGCGATTAATAGATCAAGAATCAAGTATTGTGACAAATAGAAAAGAGTTAGAAATGAATAGCGGAAGTGTTCAAACGTTGCATGCAGATATTCAGAGTAATAAAAGCAATGAAATGCGACCAATAAAGTGGAACTCATCAAACACTGATATTGTCGAGATAGAATCTAGCCATTATCGACATGCTAAAGTTAAAGCTAAAGAAGTAGGAGAAGTAACGATAACGGCTTCAACTCCAGATGGAAAAATATATCAAGAGATTGATGTAAATGTCTACGATGGTAAGTTCAATACTAATCTTACGGGGTGGAATGCAGATATTTCTGCGGACCATTGGATTACTACTGAGAACGGAATTAGAGGATCACATAGTAGTGATGCTCATTATATGGCGGAAGAACGAGCAGGAGATTTTCTTTATGAAGCAGACATGTTACTTGATAAAGAAGGCGGAGCTGGGTCGATATTATTTCGCGCAACAAAAGATGGGAGTAGTGGTTATTATTTTAATATAGACCCCAATATGAATGCATTTCGTCTCTTTTATAAGATGAATGGACATATGGAAGAACGTATGATACTAAAGAAAGTTCCCGCGTTTATTGAGACAGGTAAGGTTTACAGAGTGAGAATTGAAGCGAATGGTCCACACATACGTGTTAATGTGGATGGTGAGAATATTATCGATATAAAAGACGGTACTTTTGCAGAGGGTCATTTTGGATTACATGTATTTGGTGGTCAAGCGACATATCAAAATGTTGAGATTAATAATGTAGCAGAAGCTAACTTAATAGAAACATCTTTCATGAATGCTTCTACTGAGCAAACCATCTATGTAGCAACATCTAATAATGGTGAAAGAGTTATAGTTGGAAAAGATGAAGAACCAACAAATTGGACATTAGTTCCAACAGGTGATGAAGAGAATTCTTTTTCAATAAGAAATGAAGGAAATAAAGCTATTGATTTAGATACGGAAGAAAATATTATACAACTATATGATTACTTAGGTTATGACAATCAACGTTGGCTCATTAAAGATAATGAGAATGGTACAAAATCAATCCTATCTGTTTTTAATAGTCAAGCGTTAGAAGTATCAGAGCAAGAGGAATTAATGTTACAGGATTATGATCCGTTAAAAGCAAGTCAGCAGTGGCTCCTTTCTGCGGAATTGAATTAAGCAGTTAGTAACAGAAGTTTTATTTAAGAGGGAGGTTGGAAAGCTTCCCTTTTTAAATTATTTTTATCCTAATTATGAAAAATAGATATGTATTTTGTGATTCAATCAACAAATGTAAATTTTTTCATGATAAAATAAATTAATTTATTAACTTAATGGTGGATAACAGGAGCTATAATTCTTCGGAGGAATAATTATGTTTTTTTCATTGCGTAATAAACTATTTCTTGTATTCTCATGTTTGTTGACTATTCCATTTCTTGTATTTTCTTTAGTTATTCCTAGTTTGTTTACGATGTATATTAAAGAACAAACACAGGATTTAACAGTTGAGATGATGAATCAGTTTTCTCTTTATATTGATTCTGTTACGAAGCAGGCAGAAGATGTGGGGCAACAAGTATTGGTGAATTCCATAACACAAGAATGGGTACAATTAGAGACAAGACAAAGAGATGATGAAACATTGTCCACAGCTCGATTGTTAGTAAGGAATGAATTAAATATGTTGCTTAGTTCTATGATGGTGAATAACTCAAATAATATATCTGTTTCGATTTTTACACATGATGGGAAAGGAATTTGGGGAGATTATGCTAATTTAGACAGTACTGGTTGGTATAACGATTTTTTGGAACGTGGTAAAACATACACTCATTCACATATAGACTCTAATCAGCAGTCAGCATTAATGAGAGATATGAAAATTAACAGCCATTTAATACCATTAGTAGATATGAATTCTTTCCATGATAGTGGTGTGATTAAAGTCAACTTTTCTACAGATATGATAGAAGAAGCGTTGGAGAAAATGAAGATTGGTGATAACGGAAATACATTTATTATTAATGAGCAAGGTAAAAATATGTTAACTGAGGAAATAAATACACCAAAAAATATAATAGCTGATGCTTTGAATAAGGTGAAACGTAGCGATAACGAGCAGGGATTGTTGGAGGTGAAAGATGATCAGAAAACCTATTTATTGTTTTATCAACATTTAACAGTAGATGGTTGGATTTTGATGAGTGAAGTGACAGAAGAAGATTTATTTGCTCGTCCATATCGCCTACAAAAGAGTTTGCTTTTACTTAGTTTAGGGGTATTTCTAATAACTATTATTGCTTCCTTCGCATTTGCTTCCTCGATTACTAACCCGCTTCGAGAATTGACAAAAGCGATGCATTATTTGGAAAAAGGGGATTTTAATAGTGTGAGAAAGGTGATGCCTACAATTAAATCTGAAAATAATGAGATTCGTTATGTGTTGAATGTATTTGCGACTACAGTCGAACGATTGAAGGGGCTAATTGATAAGGAATATAAAGCAAATATACGTAGACGTAATGCTGAGTATAAGGCATTGCTATTACAAATAAATCCGCATTTTTTAAATAACACATTAGAAATTATTGGTGGATTAGCCGCACAAGGCAAAAATAAAGATGTAATAAATGTTAGTGTTTACTTAGGTAAAATGTTGAGATATTCATTAGATACAAAATCTAATATTGTTACATTAAATGAAGAGCTAGAATACATTCGTAATTATGCAACAATACTTCAACTTCGTTATGAACAGGCACTTGACATTTCAATTGATGATGATCCGAAGGCACGGAATATTCCTATTATTAAATTCATTATCCAACCATTAATTGAAAATGCAGTGAAATACAGCTTTATCTCTAAAAATCAAGCTTCCGTATATATTAAAACCACTTATCACGCTAATCAGCTAACCATCGTAATTGAAGATGACGGAATTGGAATGTCTCAGGACTTTATTCATTGTTTAATAGAGAAAAGTACACCAGAAGAAAATATATTGGAAAGTAGCGGTAACAGCATCGGTCTTCGCAATGTGTTGAATCGTTTGCAATTATATTATGGGGAGCTCTTCTCTTATTATATAGAATCGGAATTAAATAAAGGGACACGTATAACATTAGTGATAGATTATGAGGAGGAACAATAGATGAAAAGAGTCATAATCGTTGATGATGAAGTACAAGTTAGGAAAGGGCTACACTGGAAAGTTGATTGGGAAGAGGAAGGTTTTCAAATTGTTAATGAAGCTGAAAATGGTGAAGAAGCGCTCTTATTAATGGATAATAATCAAATAGATTTAGTTTTGACAGATGTCAGAATGCCAGTAATGGATGGAATTGAGTTGGCAAAGAAATGTAAAGAATATAATCGGCGGATGAAAGTCATTATATTATCAGGTTTCTCTGATTTTGAGTATGTAAAAAATTCGATGAAAGAAGGAGTTAAGGATTATTTATTAAAACCTGTAGATCCAGAGGAATTACAAGCAGTATTAAGAAGAATGAAGAAGGAAATGGATGATGATAGAAAGCAGCAATTAGAGATAGAAAAAGTACGAAGTTTGGCACGCAATCAATTACACGAAGTTCAAGAGCAATACTTACTTCATTTAGTAAAGGGAGAATGGTTTCAACATCATATTATTGAAGATAGATTGAAACAATTAAAGTTGCATAGTTTATTACAGGAAAATGTAAAAGCACAATTTATTACGGTAGAGGTAAGGGATTTGAATGAGGATACGGATCGAGCTAAACAATTACAACTAGCATTCCAAATGTTGTGTAAAGAAATGGTAGAGAATCAGGATGGTGTGTTTGCTTTTTATGATCCTAATTATGCAAATATGATGCAATTGTTAAGATTAGTAGATAAGTCGAGCAATCCATCCTTTTTAGTAAAATCTATACAACATTATGTGCGATCATTACTTAGATTAGAAGCTGTGATTGGCATTGGTGATGAAGTAACTGGATTACCTAATTTTAAGGTGGGATATATTTCTAGTTTGCTATCTTGGAGTCAAAGTCAAGTAGGGAATTGTTCACAAATGAGTGGCGAAGCAGTAAAAAAAGAGAGTATTACTGATTTTTCGCCAGAGTTGGAACGGAAGATAATAAATGCTATTGAACAATCCGATTTAACGCAATTTAGAGCAGAACTAGAATGGTTGCTTGGTGATATGAACAAACAATCAGTACTATCTTTTTCACTTATAGCAAATAGAATATTATTTAGTTTAAGTGCTATAGTGAAAAGATATAGCGTGGAGACAGCGGAAACACAACGGTTTATTTGGAAGGTTCAGCAAGCAATTTGGGAACTTAATGCTCAAAAACAAGTGATAGATTATCTTTCACAGTTAGCAAGTATTATTATGGAAAAGGTAAATAATACTCGTGTCTCTGATGGAAAATTCATTGTAGATGGTGTGAAAAGATATATAGATCAACATTATGGAAGTGATATTACGTTATCACATTTATCGGAGTTATTTTACATTAATAGTGCTTATTTATCAGAAATTTTCAAACTGCAAACAGGTCAAAATTTCAGTGAGTATCTAGTAGCAAGAAGAATAGTTGAAGCAAAGAAATTTTTGACAGATCAGCACTTGAAAATTATTGATGTAGCTAACTTGGTCGGTTTTTCTAACTCTGCTTATTTTGGTACAGTATTTAAAAAACGTGTTGGCCAAACACCGGTAGAATATCGGAAAGCTATCGCAGTTTCTGATTTAAAATAAAGGGTGTATAAAATGAAAAAATATATGTATATGTTGATATTTATTTTACTAATTAGCTTTATAATCGGTTATTTTATATTAGTAATAAGGCCATTAACCTTTGAACACCCCGACAAAAAGGCGATAAATGAGGAGGAAAAAGTACACTTAACATTCTGGCGAAATTTTGGTAATACTGCTGAAAATGAGGCCTATAGAGAGTTGATAAGAGATTTTGAAATCGAGCATCCTCATGTCAATATTAATATGCAGGAAATAGAATATAGTAATTATGAAGTGAAATTAAGAACAGAACTTGTAACGGAAAAAGGGCCAGATATAATGGCTATTGATAGTCCTAATCTTGGACTATACGCAAATGCTGGAATACTGCTACCATTAACATCCTTTGTGGAAAGGGATATTGATATACAAGATGATTTTCCACCCTCGATTATAGAAGGGTTAAACTATCAAGATGATCTGTATTTAATGCCCATTATAGAATCTAGTATCGCATTATATTATAATAAGAATATTTTTGAAGCTGCTGATATGCCTTTTCCTGATAAAAGTGCAGTAAATCCTATGACTTGGGAAGAGACGATTGAAATAGCTAAAACATTACAAAGTAAAGAACAAGCTGTGTATGGAATTGATCCTGCTCAAGGATTTGGTACGGGAGAATCCCCTGCTTACTTTAAGTTGCCGTTTTTGTGGCAGTTTGATGCAAATATTTTAAGCCCGGATGTTTCGACAGCAAGTGGTTATTTAGATTCTGAAGAAGCTATTGAAGCTCTTCAATTTTATCAAGATTTGTATCATAAAGAAGAGGTTGCGGCGCTTGAATTACCGGCAAAAGCTTTTGAAACTAACCAATTAGCAATGACTGTTCTTGGGTCATGGGCCATAACAGAATTGGAGAAAGATGGATTTGTGTTGGGGGAAGATTTTGGGGTAGCACCTCTCCCTAAAGCAGATAAACAAGTAGTTCCGAATGGAAGTTGGGCATTAGGCATATCAGCTCAAACAGAATACCCTGATGAAGCATGGGAATTTATCCGTTATGCAACTAGCTATGATGCCATGAAAAAATATGTGACGATAACGAAAGATATCCCAGCAAGGTATTCAGTAGCAGAGGATTTGCCTATATTTAATGAATATCCATACAATATATTTTTACATCAAGCATATTATTATTCTAAAAATCGTCCTGTAACACCTACTTATCCTGAAATTAGCACCGTTGTACGGAACTTATTTGAAGATGTTGGTATCGCTAAGAAAGATGTTAGGGCATCTGTTGAAGAAGCAGTTGAAATAATTAATGAGCGAATAAAAGAAGTAGAATAGCCCTTTTTTATCACGGCAAAAAGCCTGTATAAATCTCCTGCCTAAAGATAAGAAAGCTAAGAGGGGGAAACGGATATTAACTTTCTGATAAGTTTTACTGAAGATATTATAGAACACCTTCCAAAATAATTAAAATCGTTCTTGTGTTCATTCTGTTAAAGTGTATGTAACAAGAAACTTCATCATACTTGAGTGGAGGAGGCGCAGTATGGGAGAAAGCAGATGGTATATACGACTTGGAAATTTAGGGTTTAATCTAATTATGTTGAATATAATGTGGGTGATATGTTCATTTGTTGGTCTTGTTGTATTCGGCTTTTTTCCAGCTACTGTGGCATTGTTTGCTGTTATAAGAAAAATTATATTAGAAGATGAAGCTGGATCTATTTATTTGTTATTTATTCAACAATTCAAAGCGGAATTTATTAAATCAAATATTCTTGGTTACTTGATTGTTTTCATTGCGGTATTTTTATATGTTGATTTAAAAGTGATTGAACAATTAAATAATACAGGTTTTCAAGTAGTGTTATTTAATGGTCTGTTTGTTATTAGTGTCTTTTTTGCAATTAGTGTATTGTATGTTTTTCCGTTATATGTTCATTTTAATTTGAAGTTAGTGCAGTACCTACAGTATGCGTGTATATTAACCATTGCTAAGCCATTCCATACTATTATGTTAATTGGATCGCTTGGTGTTATATTGTTTATATATTGGGTGGTTCCAGCATTATCGTTGTTACTAGGTTTTAGTTTATTTTGTTTTATTGTAATGAAAATATCGTCTTTATCCTTATCTAAAAATCAGAACGCTGTTAATAAAACATAATGGTCTTCCAATTCACTAGTGTATACTAGTGTTTTTTTGTGCAAAATTTTATCCAAATATTTTAAAGCTAAGTCCCCTAAAATATCTAAATAAAACGCTTTCATTATTTAGTATAGTGAAAACATAAAGGTGAAGGCTGTAAATGTTATATCTGATGATTGTTCATTGGTTTTAGAGTAACAATGAAGTTTTAAAAAATTACTGGTAATTCTATTGAACATTGTTTGATTTCCCCCATTAATAGCAGTCTCACTTTTATAGATAAAGAAAAAGTAGAGGAGGGATGCTTATGGCACAAGAATGGGATACTTCACCAAAATCAGATACATTGGGAGAACAAATAAATGAAGGGAGAACAAGAAAGAAAGGCACCTTAGAGTATATTAGAAAAAATTATATCTTGTATTTGTTCTTATTACCTGCAGTCGTATTAGTATTTATTTTTAACTATATTCCAATGTATGGTGTAACAATTGCTTTTAAAAATTTTAGCCCTTTAAAAGGAATTATGGGAAGCGAATGGGTAGGATTGGAGCACTTTATTAAGTTTTTGGAATCACCAAATTTTCATCAAATTTTTTTCAATACAATAAAACTTAGTACGTTTGAATTGTTAATCGGTTTTCCGGTTCCAGTTATCTTAGCGCTTATGCTCAATCAGATAAGAAGGGCAAAACTTAAAAAGAATATTCAGCTTGTACTGTATGCCCCGCATTTTATCTCTGTTGTCGTTATTGCTGGTATGGCATTTATCTTTTTATCGCCTGCAGGTCCATTAAATGCTTTATTGAGTTTGTTCATAGATCAACCGATCTCATTTATGTCTGAACCAGAATATTTCCGGACTATCTTTATTACCTCTGGAATATGGCAATCGGCAGGATTTGCATCTATCATTTATGTAGCAGCTCTATCAAATGTTGATCCACAGTTACATGATGCAGCAACAATTGATGGTGCATCATTGTTCCAACGTATTAGACATATTGATTTTCAAACCCTCAAACCAACAATGGCAGTATTATTTATTTTAGCGGTTGGAGGCATTATGACAATTGGGTTTGAAAAGGCGTATTTACTGCAGACTTCGATGAACTTACCAGCTTCTGAGATTATTGATACGTATGTGTATAAACGAGGTCTACAAGCGGCAGATTGGTCATTTGGTGCAGCAATTGGGCTATTTAATTCTATTATTAGTTTGGTGCTACTAATAACAGTCAATACCGTTGTGAAAAAGGCGAATGGTGAAACACTTTATTAGAGAGGAGGTAGTCAAAATGAATAGTAATATTATGAACAACTCAAAAAGTGATAAAATCTTACTCTTTTTTAATAAATTATTTTTGGGTGCAATAGTACTAATTGTGACATTGCCTCTCTTATATGTACTATTAGGTTCATTTTTACAACCTGATATTCTTTTAACGAAAGGGATATCATTTGATCCAAAACATTGGACATTTGATGGTTATGTTCGCATTTTTAATGATGGGTCAATTATGAAAGGCTTTTTAAATTCTATTTTATACTCAACTGGATTTACACTTGTTTCAGTTGGTTTTACTATACTTGCAGGCTATTCATTATCTATTGAAAATTTAGTAGGGAAGAAAATTATTATGCTTTATTTTCTTTTTACGATGTTTTTTAATGGTGGAATGGTTCCAACCTATTTATTAGTAAAAGATCTGGGTTTATTAAACAGTCCATGGGCGATTATTTTACCTGGTGCTATTACGGTTTGGAATATTATCTTAGCTAGGACTTATTTTAAAGGTCTCCCAAATGAATTGAAAGAGGCTGCGAGAATAGATGGTGCATCAGACGCAAGAATCTTTCTTAGTATTATATTACCTCTTGCTAAACCAATCATATTTGTTCTTGCGCTATATTCATTTATCGGTCAATGGAATGCTTATTTTGACGCTATGATTTATTTAGAAGATAGAAGTTTGCATCCGTTACAGCTAGTGTTGCGAGACATCCTAATTCAAAACGAAGTAGAGCCAGGGATGATTGGTGACCAAATGGCTAGAGCGGAATTACAAAGGATTGCAGAAATGATTAAGTATTCTGCTATTGTTATTGCAAGTTTACCATTAATGATTATGTATCCGTTTTTTCAAAAATATTTTGAAAAGGGAGTTATGGTAGGATCACTAAAATAAAAGAGGGGTGTATTTATGAAAAATATTTATCGTTGTTTATTAATGAGTCTTTTATTAAGTATTCTTTTCATTGCAGGATGTAGTAATAGTAATGAGCAAGCTTCATCAGAAAATTATGAGCTGAGTAATATTACCTTTCCTTTAGAAGAGAAAGTAACATTAAAATTTATAACGGAAAGTTCGCCAATGGCTCCAGAGGATCCTAATGATAAGTTAATATTGCAACGCCTAGAAGAAGAGACGGGTGTGCATATCGAGTGGAAAAATTATACTGGCGAATCATTTGCTGAAAAAAGAAATTTGGCTGTAGCAAGTGGCGATTTACCAGATGCAATTATGAATGCAGGTTACAGTGATTATGAGTTATTAAATTTAGCTAGTGATGAGGCAATTATTCCTGTTGAAGATTTAATTGATCAATATATGCCAAATTTACAGAAAGTATTAGAGCAAGCGCCTGAATATCGTGCGATGATGACGGCACCTGATGGGCATATTTATGCTTTTCCATGGATTGAAGAACTAGGAGCAGGAAAAGAAAGTATTCATTCACTTGATGCAACAGGCTGGATTAATGTTGAATGGTTAGATGAACTTGGTCTAAAGATGCCATCAACAACAGAAGAGCTGAAGGAAGTGTTAACTGCATTTAAAGAGAATGATATGGCTGGAGATGGTCACACAATTCCGATGTCCTTTATGATCAATCATGGTGGAGAAGATCTTTCTTTCTTATTTTCACCATTTGGAGATGGAGAAAACTGGGATCATACTGTTGTAAGCAATGATAATGAGGTAATATTCACATCAGCACAAGAAGGATATAAGGATGCGATAATGTATTTGCATGAATTATATGATTTGAATTTAATTGATATAGAAGCTTTTGAACAAGATTGGAATTCTTATTTAGCTAAAGGTAAAGAAGATAGATATGGTTTGTACTTTACTTGGGATAAAGCAAATATAACGGGTCATAACGATGCATACCAGTTATTACCACCGTTAGAAGGTCCTGATGGTCACAAGCATGTGGCGCGTTCCAATGGAATGGGGTTTGATCGTGCTCGTATGGTAATAACGAGTGCAAATGAAAATTTAGAATTAACAGCAAAGTGGATTGATCAATTATATGACCCATATCAGTCTGTACAAAATAATTGGGGAACATATGGTGATGAAGAAAAACAAAATATATTTGAGTACGAGCAAAATGATCAAATGTTAAAGCATTTAGCTTTAGAGGGAACGGCACCAGTCGAATTACGGGAGGAAACGTCTATTGGAGGTCCGTTAGCAATTTTAGATAGTTATTACGATGAAGTTACGACAATGCCAGATGATGCAGCGTGGAGATTAGAATTACTTCATGAAGAGTTAGTACCATATATGAACAATGATTATATTTATCCACAAGTATTTATGACGTTAGAGGAATTAGATGAGCTTTCCACAATTGAAGCTGATTTATTTCCATATGTAGAAAGGAAAAAAGCAGAATGGATTACTAATGGTAATGTGGAAGATGAATGGGAAGAGTACCTTACTGAATTAGATCGTTTAGGATATCAAGATTGGTTAGAAATTAAGCAGCTAGCATATGATAGAAATTTGGAGGAGCAATAATGAAATCGTTAAATCCAGAGAAGAAGTATCGACCATATTTACATTTTGTACCGAAAAAGAATTGGATGAATGATCCGAATGGCCTGATTTATTTTAAAGGAGAATATCATCTGTTCTTTCAGTATAATCCTAATGATAGCAAATGGGGCCCCATGCATTGGGGCCATGCTGTCAGTACAGATTTGATTACGTGGACAGAATTACCAATTGCTTTATATCCAGATGAACATGGTACTATTTTTTCAGGGAGTGCTGTAGTTGATTGGAATAACACTACGGGTTTTTTTCCTGATGAACCTGGAATTGTTGCGATATTTACGCACCATTTTGACAATGGTGTGGATAACCCACCAAAACAGTCACAAAGTTTAGCGTACAGTCATGATAATGGAAGAACGTGGATAAAGTATGGTGATAACCCTGTTTTAGAACATGATCGTAAAATAGATTTTAGAGACCCCAAAGTATTTTGGCACAAAAATACTGATAAATGGATAATGGTATTGGCAACTGGTCAAACAGTGTCGATCTATTCTTCTGTAAATTTAATAAACTGGCATTTCGAAAGTGAATTTGGTACCGATGTAGGGTCACATGATGGTGTTTGGGAGTGTCCAGATTTGTTTGAATTAGCAGTGGATAATACAAATGAATCTAAGTGGATGCTGATTGTAAGTATTGGAGATAACCTTCATTTAGATCAAGGTTCGCGTACGCAATATTTCATAGGTTCATTTGATGGTAGTCGATTTCATGTAGAGCATGAAACGATAAAATGGCTGGATTATGGAAAAGATAATTATGCAGGTGTGAGTTTTTCAGATATACCAACAACAGATGGACGACGTATTTATTTAGGGTGGATGAGTAATTGGCGTTATGCGAATGAAGTACCAACTCATGGTTGGAGGAGTGAGATGACAGTTCCAAGAGAATTAACGCTCTGTAAATATGACAATTCTTATTATGTTGTACAACAACCTGTAAAGGAATTGGATCAGTATTTTACTACAAGAGAAAAGGTGATAAATAAGCAAGTTAGTAAAGAGGTGCGTTATGCTTTTGATGAATTATATGGAATGATCACCTTAGTTCTGGAGAATCAAGGTGCAACCAAATATCGTTTGGATATTCATCATACAGAATCGAATGTTACATCTGTAATAATAGATATGGAAGAGAGTGTGTTAACTTTAGATCGTAGTAGATCAGGAGTTACTTCTTTTTCAGATAATTTCTCGCTGCATCAGAAATTACCATTACTTCAGACAGAACAAATAGAATTAAATATCTTGATAGATTCTTCCTCTATAGAAATATTTGTGAATGGTGGAGAATTAGCCTTAACTAGCTTAGTATATCCGGATAAAACCTGTAAAGAAATCTCTCTTCATACTTTTAATGGTGATGTGATCATTAAAGAAGGATATTTTTCTAAGCCTATTTCATAAATGTCTAATGGGGATAGTGAAATAAAAGGAAGTAACAGCAGGGTGCATTGATTACGTTCTTATCTTATTAAAAACAGCTCTTGGCCTAAATAACCAAGAGCTGTTTTAACGTTTATCACGGTGTAAACGTACGCTGATTGAAGTCTCATTCGTTATATATTACATCAAGTCATATACAGATTCCTCGAAATAGAGCCAGTGAAAATACTCAATTTGTTCGTCCGTCATTTTTGCCACCGCTTCTTCACTGAATTTATTTTGTTCTAGAAGGTGCTTCATTTTGTCGTTTCTTTCCATTTGGCTCATAATAAGTCCTCCTTTGACTAGGTTAATCGTTATTTTATAAAGCGCTTTCACTAGCTGTTTTTATTATACATCTTGTTATGAGATTATACAAATATCAAAAAGTGATAGGTTGTAAAGAAGTGATATGAGGGTGGAATGATTAAACGTTTAACTTTTTTCCTTGTTGTGTCCATGAGGCTGCTTCTCATGGACATAACTTTTCCTTTTCTTCTTGTTGTGTCCATGATGCCGCTTCTCATGGACATAACTTTCGCTTTTTTCTGTGTTGTGTCCATGAGTCCGCTTCTCATGGACATAACTTTTCCTTTTTTCCGTGTTGTGTCCATGATGCCGTTTCTCATGGACATAACTTTTACTTTTCTTCTTGTTGTGTCCATGAGTCCGCTTCTCATGGACATAACTTTTCCTTTTCTTCTTGTTGTGTCCATGAGTCCGCTTCTCATGGACATAACTTTCGCTTTTTTCCGTGTTGTGTCCATGAGTCCGCTTCTCATGGACATAACTTTTATTTTTTTCTGTGTTGTGTCCATGAGGCTGCTTCTCATGGACATAACTTTTATTTTTTTCTGTGTTGTGTCCATGAGGCTGCTTCTCATGGACATAACTTTTCCTTTTCTTCTTGTTGTGTCCATGATGCCGCTTCTCATGGACATAACTTTCGCTTTTTTCTGTGTTGTGTCCATGAGGTTGCTTCTCATGGACATAACTTTTCCTTTTTTCTGTGTTATGTCCATGAGTCCGCTTCTCATGGACATAACTTTCAATTTTTCTCCTGCTGTGTCCATGAAGCTAAATATAATACACCCACTTATTAGTTCCAACGCATTTGAAATCAGTGGGAGTTCAAAACTCCTACTGATTGAAGTCTCACTTTATTACAATAAGTGTTAGGTTTTTCATCAAAATACAGTAACAAAAATATAAAAAATCGATAATATAGTATAAACACCTAATAAGGTAGGGCAGCACATACTGCATTTTTAATGGATGTAAGGAGCGAAAGAAATGTATAAACTCCAAGTGAACAATGGCGGGAAAGTATTTAAAAAAGATGGGAAAGAAATAGTTGCATTAGAAGAAATGAGTATCCAAATAGAAACAGGCAAGTTCGTTAGTATTATCGGACCAAGTGGTTGTGGTAAGTCAACACTATTTAATATGATCGCCGGATTATTACTACCAACCTCTGGGGAAATATTGTTGGATGGTCAAAACATCGTTGGGAAGAGTGGACGTGTGGGCTATATGCTGCAGAAAGATTTATTACTTCCTTGGCGAACAATTCTTGCCAATATCATTTTAGGTTTAGAACTAAAAGGGGTGCCCAAAAAAGAAGCGGAAAAACGAGCGTTACCTTTAATAAACAAATATGGATTAGGTGGCTTTGAATATCATTATCCTAGTGAACTTTCTGGAGGGATGAGACAAAGAGCCGCGCTTCTGCGGACCTTACTGTATGATCAAGATGTCATTTTATTAGATGAACCATTTGGTGCTTTAGATGCGCAAACAAGATTACTTATGCAAACGTGGCTTATGCAAATTTGGCAAGATTTTAAAAAGACCGTGCTATTTATTACGCATGATATAGATGAAGCGATTTACTTATCAGATGAAATTTATGTGCTCTCACCACGACCAGGCAGATTAAAAGAAATAGTATCGATTGACCTTCCACGGCCACGTACACAAGCAAGTTTATCAACGGTAGAATTTGTTCAGTTAAAACAGCAGTTACTTAGCATGTTAGAAGAAGATCGGATAAAGGTGGATAGCGTGAAGTAAGGGGGGAGGTACAAAATGAGTAGTAGGCCTAATAATAAGGCAGTAAACGAAGGAGATCTAACGCAAACGATTATAGAAGATGCTGATCAGACCGAAAGAAAAATAAGAAATTGGACATTATTAGGTAGAGTGTTGGTTGGAGTTGTGTTGATCGTTTGTTGGGAGCTGTTCACACGAATTAATTGGATCGATGCATACTATTGGAGTAATCCCACTACGATTCTTCAAACAGGCTGGATTGCTTTAACAGAAGGAGCATTACTGGCAGATCTCGTGTACACATCAGGAGCGACAATTATCGGGTTTGTATTGGGGATTTTTATTGGTGCTTTATTGGGATTGTCCTTTTGGTGGTCGGAGTTGTATGCGCGAATCTCTGAACCTTACATTATCGCATTTAATGCTATTCCAAAGCTGGCACTTGCGCCGGTATTAGTCATTATGTTTGGGATTGGATTTAGCTCGAAAGTGATTCTTGCCTTTATGATGACAGTTATTGTTACAGCCTTAGCGGCAAAAAGTGGTGTGCATGCTGTTGATAAAGATTTAGAGAAGTTATTATTTTCATTAGGTGCAACAAGACGACAAGTATTTGCGAAAGTGGTGATTCCCTCTGCAATGCCGTGGATCGTTAGTAGTTTCAAAATCAATATCGCTTTAGCACTAGCGGGAACGATTGTAGGAGAATTCATTAGCTCCCGTCAAGGAATAGGTAGAATGATTTTATATGCAGGTCAAACAATGGATACAGACCTTGTTTGGGTAGGGGTTGTTGTGCTATCGGTTTTATCTATTTTGATGTATTTAGGAACGGTAGGGCTTGAAAAAATGTTATTACGTGGAAGACCGCAATAACAAGAGAAAGGAACAATTGTATGAAGAAAATGTTACTGCTATGTACGATGTTGTTATTAGTGCTAGCTGGATGTATGAATTCCTCTGATTCTGAAGAGGAACTGAAGAAAATAACGATAGCAGAACCGATCCATTTAATCGGTTATTTGCCTTTATATATTGCGATTCATGAGGGATATTTTGAAGAAGTTGGCTTAGATGTGGAGATGGTGACCTCTACTGGTGGAGCGCATGTAACAACAGTAGTTAGTGATGACGCATGGGGCAATATTGCTGGACCAGACTCCAATCAAATGGCAAATATTGGGAGTGATGATCCGATTACAGCGATTGTGAATGTCGTTAATAGGGCAAATGTTTATATAATGGCGGAGAAGAACCAGACCTTAGAGGGTGAGAGTGACCAACAATTAAAAGAATTTATGGATGGAAAAACGATTGCAGCAGGGCGATATGGGGGAAGTCCTAACCTTTTAACAAGATGGTTGTTAATGAATATAGGGCTTGATCCTGAGCAAGATGTCGTGTTTGAGGAACCTGCAGACGGGGCAGCAGTCTTATCTTTAGTCGAAAATGGCCAGTCAGATATGGCTGTTGGGGCAGAGCCGCAAATTAATAACGGAATAGAAAAAGGTGTCTGGAATGAGCCTTTTTATAAATTCCCGGAGCTTGGTGATTATGCTTATTCTGTTGTAAGTGTGAAACAATCGACGATAGAAGAAGAGCCAGAGGTTGTACAAAGTTTTGTTGAAGCGGTGGTTAAAGCGCTAGAAGTAGTACAAGAAGATGAAGAATTAGCAATGCGTATATTAAAAGAGGAGTTTTCTACATCATCAGAAGCGGACTTACAAGCGTCTTTGGATAGAGCGTATGAAGATAACTTATGGAGTGTTGATGGCTATATTTCGGAAGAAGCGGTGGCTAAAGTAATGGAAGTCGTTGAACAAACAGGCGTATATACGGATGGTTATGACTATAATACGCTAGTAGATATGCAGTTTGTTGAAGCGGTTGAAAAATAGTATACAAACATCTATCACGATGCATGAGTCCGTAAAACCCCCACTTCAAGGTTCGAGTGAAAACGAGGAAGCGAAGATGGGGATAAACGGACGCTAACTCCCTGATAAGTCTCACTTTATTTGATAGATGATGGCGCTAGAATGGAAAGGGAGGTGTGTGAAAGCACTTGTTGTATTTACTGCTGTGGGTATGATTTAAATTTGGATAAACTCAACAAATGCTTTCATGCTATTTTTATTAAAGCGTTGTTTTCTGGTAACAAGCCAAAGATTCCGTTTGAATTCCACATCTTTTATTTTTGTTTCGCATAGTAATCCTAATTCTAGTTCGCGCTTAACCGTTAGACTGGACACGATACTTACGCCTAGATTGGCCTCTACCGCACTTTTGATTGCCTGTGTACTTCCTAAATCCATGTAGTTTTCTATGCTATTTAATATTTCGTATTCTTTCAGAAAGTTTTCGATAATAAGCCGAGTACCGGATGTGGGCTCTCGCCAAAGCATTCTTTCATGTGTTAGATCTTGAAGAGTAATCGTATCACGATCTTTCCATGGATGATCAGGAGAATGAATAAGGATTAACTCGTCCTCCGCAATACTTTTTACTTGTAAGTTTTTATCCGTGACAATCCCTTCGACCAAAGCGAGGTCAATAACGCCGTTAGCCAAAGCTTCCAGGACACGTGGTGTGTTTTCGACTAAGAGTGATATATTTATGTCGGGATTTTTCTTATTGAATTTGCCTAAGAATCCCGGTAATAAATACTCTCCTATTGTAAGGCTAGCACCGACTTTTAACGATTCGTGGTAATTTCTATTATTTACTTCTACAGCATCCTTTGATCGTTTGAAATCTTCCACAATGGACTTAGCAAAAGGATATAATACCTTACCATTTTCCGTTAATATAAGCCTTCCATCTTTTCGGTCAAAAAGTAAGGTGTTGTAGATACTTTCCAATTGATGTATTTGTTTGGTCACTGCTGGCTGTGATACATAAGAAAGCTTGGCAGCCTGGCTAATGCTACCAACATCTACAACTAAACAGAACATTTGAAGCGTAGCAATGTTCATGGATATTACCTCCTCGTAGCATGTACATAATTATAAAGCAATTGATTATTTTAAACAATGCGTACTATATGAAACGAAGTGAAAGTCTTGACATAGGAAAGAGAAATAATCGCGTCATTAAGACATCGCGGCCTGTAAAATGTTGTATAAATTGATGCATACCATCAATAAAACACTAATATTAAATATTTTTTCTACATGCATATTGGTTAGCTTTGTCACCATAGCAGAACCAATCATACCGCCAAGTATTCCCCCTGGAATCATAAAGTAAAGCATCGATAAATCAGCATTTCCATAGCCAGTTGTAAATGCAATTAGTATCAAGGCGGACAACTGCGAGAAGAAAATGATGAAAATGGAATTAATAGCCGCATCTTTTGTGTTCATGGAGAAAAGCAATGATAAAATGGCTACATTAATTGGTCCTCCACCAATACCTAGGAATGCAGAAAGCAACCCTAGAAGAAAGCCAACTCCGAGTATAATCCATTTGTTTTGTAATACGAATGTATTCAGTCTATGTTTACGTTTAAAATAAATATAGATTAACAAAAGAAGGGTAGCTAATACCGCGGATTGTATAATGGCTGTAACCGTAGGAATATTTACTGATAATGTAAGCAGGTTAAATAATGCTTTTCCTGAACTACCACCAATGATAGAACCTATCGCAATGATTGGACTAGTGGTTTTATCAATTTTTACGTCTTTATTTGTACCATATTGAATTAATGAAACAGTAGCCATGGACAAGACAGTTGCAGCAGATAAAATCCCTATTGTAGCTAAGTCAAAATGGCCAAGTAAGTCTAAAATAGGCTTGATAATCACGCCACCGCCAAGTCCAGCAATGGACCCTAAGATAGAGGCAAAAAGCCCAACGATAAAATATATAATAATCATTAATAACAACTCCGATGTGCTAGTTTTTTTCTTGTTGCTGTAGCATATAATATATTAGCAGAGGTTTTCGAATAGCGATAATACAGTTCTTTAATAGCCTATAACTAAAAGATATAGGGGATCAGATGAACCAATATCACACTATATTCTGCACAATATTCAAAAATAAATGAATCATTAGCATTAGTAAATAGAGTAAAAGTCCTATTCCAACGAGGTGAAAGCGATTCCGTATACAAGCATTTGGATATAAAATATAATAACGACATATGAAATAAATAGGGGAAGGGGTGGAAAAATGACTGGAATTCCTGAATGGTATATCCGATTTGGCAATTGGATCTTCAAACTATTAATGCTGAATGTACTATGGTTTTTCGGCACATTATTAGGTCTTATCATTTTTGGTTTTTTTCCAGCTACAGTAGCTTTATTTGCCGTTATACGAAAATTAGTCATGCAAGCTGAAGAAGATGCGGCTATATTTCCATTGTTTTGGAGTACGTACAAAGCGGAGTTTGTGAAATCTAATTTATTAGGAATGATCGTATTATTGATTGGTGGATTATTTGCTTTTGACCTCTATATATTAAATCATTTAGAGCCAAGCATGTTGAATCAACTGTTAAGGATTATTCTTTTTGTAGCAATAATAGTGTACAGTGCATTTGTTACCTATATTTTCCCTGTTTTCGTTCACTATGATACGAACATGATTGGATACTTGAAATACACAATTATTTTAGTATTGGGAAGACCTTTCCATACGATGTTTATGCTCACTTGTTTAGTTGTTTTACTCTATCTATTGAGATGGATTCCAGGATTAATCCCTGTTTTTGGATTAAGTATGTTTGCGCTACTAATTATGAAGATCGCATAGCAATCGCTGCCAAAGTTTAATAATCATTAAAACATATAGTTGGAATAAGGAAATGAAAACAAAATTTAGTGGTGTTTTATTCTGCGTGCAGTTCAATGAAATGGTTATTATTCAGAACGATGTTTTAATTATCCTTCTTTAGAATAGAGGTGAATGCAGTGTTAAAATGGAAGCGCTTTAATAAACGAGAAACTCAATTAACTGTTTTCGTAAAACTTCTTGCCTCTTACTTAATTGTATTACTAATCCCTGTTATTATTGGTATCGTATTATTTAATCGGATTGAATCAAGTATGATCGAGAATGCACATAAGTCCAATACAGCTATGCTAGAACAGGTAAGAATTGTGTTAGATAACCGATTTGAAGAAGTAGAGCAACTATCCCTACAAATATCATTAAATCAGAAATTGAATCATTTAATGACAACGCAACGAAAGGCAAGTAATTATGAATATATTGATTTTATCAAGGAGCTTAGACAGTATCGAACGGTTAGTACAAATATTGATGATTTTTACGTATATTTTTCTCAGTCAGATGTGTTGCTATCACCAAGAATGAAAACGGATTCAAAACTATTTTTTAACCATATTAAGCAATATAAGGATTCTTCTTATAATGAGGTCATGACGAATAAGATGTCTGGTTTTCATTCAAAGGAATATTTTCCATCTGAAAAAGTAATCATGATTTCGGGTGAAAAAAACGTTATTACGCTTATTCAATCATTACCATATGGAGAGGTAAGGGATGTGAGAGGTGTACTTATGGTCCATATTGATGAGAAGCAGATTAGAAACATGCTTCAGCAATTAGAGGGCTTGAACCAAGGAGTCATGTATATTGCAGATCAGAAAAAGGAAATCATGATGTCTACGAATGCAAATGAGGAGGATTTTGAGGAGATCCAATCATTGCTGAATAAGAAAGAAGGTTCGTTTGAACAAGAAATAAATGGAACAGCTATGGTTGCTTCTTATTTAACTTCTGAAAAAAATGGTTGGACCTATGTCTCTTTATTTCCAAAGGCTTTTGTATTATCAAAAGTAAATCAAGTAAAATCTTTGGCTTTCGTTTTGCTAATTATAGCTATTGTCTTAGGAATGGTTGTTTCTTATTATTTAGCCAATCGGAATTATCGGCCAATTCGTGAAATGGTTCGTACAGTGATTGGGAATGAACGTCCAAAAGGTGAATTTACAAATGAGTTGGACTTAATAAAAGAAACCATCGTTCATTCTATTCATAAACAATCACAATTAAAACAAATCGTTTCTCAACAAGAACCAGTTATAAGAGCTAATTTTCTATTACGCTTAATACGTGGACAAGTCGATTTAATGACCATTTCAAAAAAAGAGTTAGCTAGCATGGGCGTTAACTTTAAAGGGAATTATTATAGTGCGATTGTTATCCAAATTGATGATTACTGTCCATTCACAACAGAAAATATAGATACGAAATGGGTATTGACCAGATTTATTATCACCAATCTTAGTGATGAGATATTAGATGGTAATGGATATACAATTGAAGTAGAACGAGACAAGCTAATTATCCTAAATAATCATTTGGATCCTAAAGAGATTGTAAATGATTCATCAGTGAACTCGGTTAAAAAATTGAAAGACATTTTAGAGCAACAATTCAGCATGAAGATTACCGTAGCCATTAGTCAAACTCATTATGGGTTAAATAAGGTTTCAGAATGTTACGGAGAAGCAATGATGGCTTTAGACTTTAGGGTGATCAAAGGACCTGGCTCTATCATTTTTTATCATGATATCAAAGACAAAACTAGCTATCATTATCATTTTCCTATGGAGGCGGAAGTTCAGATACTTAACTTTGCGAAAAATGGTGATTTTGTCAATGTGAAGAAATTACTGGATCAAATATTTAATAACAATGTACAGCAAGAAATGACTCCTGAAATAAGTAAATGTCTGGCATATGATTTATTAAGTACGTGGGTTAAGTTGCTTAGTATTCTAAGTGCAGAAGATAAGAAAAGTTTTATAGATAGGAAGCAGCCATTTAAGATAATTTCAGAGTCTAATACATTAGAAGAATTACAACAAAAAATTAAATCTCTATATTTTGAATTCTGTGATAAAATGCAAGAAAATCAATCGAATCAAGGAGAGCGTCTATATAAGGAAATTACTCATTTTATTGAAGAAAACTATCACAAAAACGTGCTTGGTCTTGGAATGATTGCTGAGCATTTTGCGATGAATTCATCCTATTTGTCTTCTTTTTTTAAAAAACAAAGTGGTATGACACTTAGTGAATTTATTACGACGGTTAGAATAGAAGAATCTAAAAAAATGCTCTCCAATCGAAAACTAACGATATCGGAGATTGCGACAAAAGTAGGTTATGCAAATAGTGTTGGCTTAATTAGAGTATTTAAAAAAGTGGAAGGCGTAACACCTGGTCAGTATCGAGAGATTATGTGAAGAAATTCTATAGAAAATCGAAAATAAGTGATTGAAATGATCCTTTCTCATGACATTTTGGGAGAGGATTTACTATGTGTATCAACTGATTAAACGCCGATATATAAAGAGCGGATAACGTAATAAAGCAAGGATAATAGACGTTTCTAATATATTGATAACTAATCTAAAGAATGTACTATATCGTTTTATCCTTCTTTTGAAGTATGCTTGTTACGAATTAATTATTTTATTCTGTTGAAAAGGGAGGAGTACATGATTATGTGGCAGAAAATGAAAGCGTTATCTGTTTTGCTGTTGTTGCTATTAATTCTGTTAGTGGTAGGTTGCTCCAGTAATGACACAGCTGGTGAGCAAGAGGAAAACATTGATGGAGAAGATATGGAACTAAAAGATCCAGGTGAGGTAGGATATCCAGAGGAAATTACCTATTGGACGGAATTAAATGCTAGTGTTGCACAAACATCACAAACACTTAATGATGTTGGAGTTTATCAGGAGTTAGAAAAAATAACGGGTACAAAAGTTGACTTTAAACACCCATCAGGAGAAGGTACGGATATAACAGAACAGTTTAATCTAATGATTGCATCAGGACAACTACCAGATGTTATTGAATATAATTGGCGGACAGTTCCGAATGGTCCTGATCAGGCAATTGAGTCAGGGACCATTATACGTTTGAATGAATTGATAGAAAATTATGCGCCGAATCTTAATCGTTATTTAAATGAGAATCCAGAAGTGAAGAAAATGGTGACAACGGATGCAGGGAATATGTATTCTTTTCCTTTTCTTCGTGGGGATGAAAAACTAATGGTATTTATGGGGATGATGATTCGTCAAGATTGGCTGGACGAACTTGATTTAGAAAAACCATCGACGATTAGTGAATGGGAAGAAGTTTTGACTGCTTTTAAAAATACGGATTTTAATGGAAATGGCGAGCAAGATGTGATCCCGCTCTTAGTTCAGCCTGATGACATTAAGAATATTGGACCATTTCTTGGTGCATACGGTATTCATGCGCAATTTTATAATGATAACGGGACTGTTAAATACGGATCGATTCAGCCTGAATTTAAAGAATTTTTAACTACGATGAACAAGTGGTATGAAGATGGATTACTTGATCCAGATTTTGCTGCAATTGATACAACATTATTAGATGCTAAAGTAACAAATAATCAACTTGGTAGTTTATTTGGCTATACTGGTGGCGGTATAGGTAAATATATGGGGTTAATGCAAGATAGAGATCCGGAATTTTCGCTTGCTCCAACAGCTCATCCTAGTCTTAAAGAGGGCGAAAAGGCAGCAACAGCTCAACGTGCACATCCGTATGAAGGTTTTCATAGTGTAGCAATTTCAGGTTTGGCTGAAAATCCAGAGGAAATTGTTAAATGGCTTGATTATGCATACTCTGAGGAAGGACATATGCTCTTTAATTTCGGTATTGAAGGTGAAAGTTATGACATGATAGATGGCTATCCAACTTATTCGGAGGAGATTACGAATAATCCAGATGGTCTGCCTATGAGTGATGCATTAGGTAAATATATCAGAGCTTCTTATGGAGGACCGCTCGTGCAAGATGTACGTTATGTAGAGCAATACCTAGAATTGCCTGAACAGCAAGAAGCAGTGGAAATATGGGGAGAAACAGCAGAAAATGAAATCAATATGCCTCCAACCACGTTAAATGCTGATGAAAGTGAAGAGTATAGTTCCATTATGAGTGATTTGGATACGTATTATGACGAAATGCTTGTTAGATTCATAATGGGAGAAGAACCTTTAGGTCATTTCGATAATTTTGTCGAGACGCTAAAAGGTATGGGGATTGAAAGAGCGATTGAACTGCAACAAGCAGCTTTAGATCGTTATATGGAAAGGTAACTATCGAATGTATGCTGTCGTGTTGAGATTCTTGACATGACAGCAAATGATCTATCTTCATTATGAAGAAAGGGGTGAGCAGATGAGGAAAACGAAGCAGGAAGCTCCTACTTTTCAAGCTAACTCGAAAAGTAGCTTACGAGAGAAAATGGCTAACTTCAACGAGAAGGTAAAAAAAGATTTTAAGCGAAATAAAATCATCTATCTGATGGTTTCACCAGTTGTATTATATTACATCGTTTTCCAATACGGCCCAATGTATGGATTGCAAATTGCTTTTAAAGATTATTCGCCGGTACTCGGATTCCTTGGAAGTCCATGGGTAGGCTTCGATCATTTTAAGGAATTTTTTAATAGTTTCTTTTTTTGGAGGTTATTAAAAAATACGATTATTCTTAGTTTTTACAGTTTGATTTTTGCCTTTCCTGCTGGAATTATATTGGCATTGTTACTGAATGAGGTGAGAAGCAAAATGTTCAAACGAACTGTCCAAACGGTTACGTACATGCCTCATTTTATCTCATTGGTCGTTATCGTAGGGATCCTATTTGATTTTACTGCAAGAGATGGTGTGATTAATGACATCTTAGGGTTTTTATTTGGGATAGAACCAATTGCCTTCATGCAACAAGCAGAGTGGTTCCGAACACTCTTTATCGGATCAGATATTTGGCAGAATGTTGGTTGGAGTTCTATTATCTTTCTTGCTGCGATGTCAAATATTGATACGGCATTATACGAAGCTGCCAAAATGGATGGTGCTGGACGATTTAAGCAAATGTTTCATATTACGTTACCGGGGATCATGCCAACAGTTGTTATCTTATTAATTTTGCTTATTGGCAAGTTTATGACAGTTGGTGAAGAAAAAATATTGTTAATGTACAATCCAACCACCTACGAAACTGCTGATGTCATTGGAACGTATGTTTACAGAAAAGGTATTTTAGAGAGTAATTTTAGTTATAGTGCAGCGGTAGGGTTATTTAAAGCGATAATTGCTTTTACGTTATTAGTTATTGCGAATGGAATAGCGAGAAAAGTTGGTGACACGAAATTATGGTAGGAGGTGATGCAGGATGCGAAAAACATTAGGGGAGCGTTTATTTGATTGGGCGAACATAACATTTTTGGTTCTTTTATCAATCGTAACGCTTTATCCATTACTTTATATATTATTTGCATCCTTGAGTGATCCCGCATATGTAGCACAAGCCAGAGGAATTATTCTTGCTCCCAAGGATTTTACTGTTGAAGCGTATAAAATGGTGTTTAATAACCCGATGATTGTTACTTCCTATCTGAATACGTTATTTTATGTGGTTGTTGGTACAACGGTAAATATCCTGTTAACCTCTTTAGGTGCTTATGCTTTATCAAGGAAAAATGTCATGTGGAGTAACGTTATTATGTTTATGATTGTCTTCACGATGTTTTTTGAAGGCGGTCTCATTCCGCTTTATTTACTTGTTGGTGAATTGAATTTGATCGATACACGCTGGGCATTGATTTTGCCAACAGCCGTTAGCGCATTTAATTTAATTATCATGCGTACGGCATTTCAAGGAATTCCGGAAAGTCTAGAAGAATCTGCACGTATTGATGGGGCGAACGATTTTACTATTTTGTTTAAAATTGTTCTTCCGTTATCCATGCCAGTTGTTGCTGTTATGATCCTATTCTATGGTGTGTTCCATTGGAATTCTTGGTTCCATGCGATGATTTTCTTGCAGGATAGAGAACTATTTCCAGTCCAGTTAATACTACGCGAAATCCTAATTGCAAATGACACCAGTAGCATGACGTCTGGAGTAAGCGCAGTAGATGCTATGCCAATAGGTGAAACAGTTAAGTATGCTACTATTATTGTAGCAACATTACCAATTCTATGTTTATATCCTTTCTTACAAAAGTATTTTGTTAAGGGGGTTATGATTGGTGGAATCAAAGGTTAACATGCATGGAGTTAGAAGGAGGTAAATATCCTCCTTCTCTTTTTGCTATAATGATAGATAATTACGATCCACTTTGAATTAATCTAGGGAGGGGAATTACAATGGTAAACGATCAAGAGCGAGAATATTGGCTACATTCTATGTTAAAAATAGCGGACCCTGTTTTGCAGCATTTGAAGGAAAGAACATTAAAAAGAGATATGCCAGTTGAAATGAAGGAAGGTACCAATCGGGAACAATTCGCTCATCTGGAAGCATTGGCCCGCTTATTAGTAGGGATGGCACCGTGGCTTGAGCAAGTGTGTGAAAATGGTGAGGAAGAAAAACTCCGAGTAGAATATGCGGAGTTAGCAAGAATGGCAATTGATGCTGGTACAGATCCACAGTCACCAGATTACATGAACTTTTCAGATGATTTTCAACCAATTGTAGATACTGCTTTTTTAGCGCATGCACTGCTAAGAGCGCCGAACGAATTATGGAAAAAGCTTGATGAACGAATCAAGCAAAATGTGATTCAGGCACTAAAAGCTACAAGAACAAGAAAACCGATATTTTCAAACTGGCTTTTGTTTTCAGCGGTTATTGAAGCGTTTTTATATAAAGCTGGTGAAAAAGATTGGGATCCAATGCGGATAGACTATGCTCTAAACCAATTTCAACAATGGTATTTAGGGGATGGTGTATATAGTGATGGACCGGAGTATCATCATGACTATTATAACAGTTTTGTTATTCACCCGATGTTAGTAGATTTGATCGAAACAGTGGGATCGGAGTACCGCGAGTGGGGAGGATTGAAAGAATTAATTATCCAAAGATCACAGCGCTATGCAATGATTCAAGAGCGAACGATTTCACCAGAAGGAACGTTTCCTCCAGTTGGTAGGTCTTTAGCCTATCGTTTTGGTGTATTTCAATGTTTAGCACAACATGCTCTTCGAGGTGATTTACCAAGTGAATTAAAGCCAGGACAAGTAAGATCTGCTCTAACTGCTGTTATCAAGAAAACGATAGAAGCGCCTGGAACGTTTACTGAATCAGGATGGTTAACGATTGGATTTTTCGGACATCAGCCAGGGATAGGTGAGGGCTATATATCTACAGGTAGTGTTTATTTATGTTCTGCAGCCTTCTTGCCATTGGGATTACCAGCATCTGATCCATTTTGGCGTGATTCCCCAATGGAATGGACAGCAAAGCGAGTATGGTCTGGGAAGGAAATTCCGCTTGATCATGCTTGGTGATTAGTGAGTAGGGAAAGGTATTGTTTTTATCAGTTCAGCAACAAGATGAGGATTATGTGTATCATCAGTCATAATGGTTCGAATGTATAGGAATGATTTATCATAACTGAGCAAGTTACCGAGCAAGCTGATAAAGAAACGAGGAGTGAGATGCAAGAATTTCTACAGTTACAACATAGAGAATATTTTAGATCGAAAGTATTGAATCAAGGCGGATTATTAAAATTAACTATTCCAGATAAGCCTACAAGTCCAAAACAGAAATATTATACCGCTAACCTGTTAAGGCAAAACACGCATGTCTGTTCAAAAGTTGACATCTCCCGTAAATCTACTACAATATAAGTTGGCTCTTTAATTGGAGCGGGTTGGGAGAGGGACAATTTAATAGAAGGAATTACATTGAGAAAAGATATTTTTCAGTTAAAAGAACATGGGACAAGTGTAAAACAAGAGCTGTCTGCTGGTTTAATCGGATTTTTCACGATTGCATACATTATCGCAGTCAATTCTCTTATCCTATCTGAAGCAGGTGTTCCGTTAGAAGGAGCAGTTTTAGCAACTATTCTGACGTCATTTGTCGGATGTTTAATTATGGGATTTTGGGCGAATGCGCCAATCCTTGTTGTACCTGGTATGGGAATTAATGCGATGTTTGCCTACACACTTGTGCAATCGATGGAGCTTACCTGGCAACAAGCACTAGGGGTAACTGCCGTGTCTGGTCTTATCTTCACCGTCGTTGCTTTTTCTTCATTGACAACAGTGATTAAAAATGCGATACCTGAGTCATTGAAATTAGCGATCAACATTGGGATTGGGCTATTTTTGATGTTGATTGGTTTAGAAAATGGCCATTTAGTCGAACGTGGTGATCAATCGATTATTGCGTTAGGGGATTTTAGTGATCCAGCCGTTCTAGCAACAATTATTACGTTTATCATTGCGCTTATTTTGTTTGTACGTAATGTGAAAGGAAATTTTTTATGGACTATTCTCATCGGGACGCTGGTTGCCTATCTCTTAGGTGTCTTACCAGCTAAGACGAATGATTCGTTTTCTTTAGCAGCGTATGGAGATGTTTTTGGTGCGTTTTCCTTTGAAAATATAGCTTCTTTTCCATATTTAGTTGCTGTCTTTTCGATTACGATGGTCGTGTTGTTCGAAAATGTCGGTTTAACCTATGGACATGTTGCCGCAACAAACCGTCCAGAAAAGTTTAAAAAAGCATTCCAAGCAAACGGAATTTCTGTTATGTTTTCAGGTATCTTTGGTTCAAGTCCTACTGTTTCAACAGCTGAAACAACGGCAGCGATTACTGCTGGAGGGCGAACTGGTTTAACGACGATTACCACAGGTATCTTGTTTTTAGTTGTAACATTTTTTATTCCATATATCCAATTAATTCCGCCTAACGCAATCGCACCAGTGTTAATGATCATTGGAGGACTGATGATCCAAGATATTAAGAAATTGGATTTGCATGATCTAACAGAGTCCTTCCCAGCGATATTTATTATCGTCATGATTCCATTCACATTCAGTATTGCAGACGGAATTGCGATTGGATTTATTCTTTATGTGATTTTGAAATGGAGTACAGGTAATGCAAGGAAAGTATCCTTTGCATTATATGTGATTGCCACTCTATTCTTACTTCATTTCATTATTCACTTTGCACTTTGAGTCTTTGGTTTTCCAAAGACTCTTTTTATATTGTAGAAAAAGAGGCCGGAAACGTTTATGAACAAAAAAGATGTGAATTTTGATGTGAAGTGTAGATAAAAAGATATATGAACAAAAAGGAAGCAGATTTCGATGCAAAGTGTAGATAAATGAATATATGAACAAAAAGGAAGCAAATTTCGATGCAAAGTGTAGATAAAAAGATATATGAACAAAAAGATAAGGAATTTTCGATAGAATATGTTAATAAATACGTGTTTTCAGTTAGATATCTGAAAAATACTGTCCTTATATGTTAGCCTCAGAACTCTTTACGCTGCATACGGCTAGTCCAAAGGGTTTTTTCGCCAAAGTGGTGATACGCCTATCTATTAATCCATATCAACTTATTATTATAAGTGGAAATAGTTACAAAGAAATGGTAAAATGTATCTATATCAGTGTACGTCATTAATTTGTTCGTACAACATATAAAAAAAGCAATACGGGGGCGAAAAAATGAGAGGGCTTACAAAATGGTTGAAGTGGAACAATTTTCATCCTAACAATGTGAAGATTGGGAAGAAATATGGAGTTATCTTAAGTGTTGTGCTAGCATTATTTGTTATATCTACTATTGTTGTTAGTTTTTTGATCCAAACAGTAAAAAATGAAATGGATGTTATGGAACAAAGGGGGGAACGCGCGGTACTCGTAACAGAAATGGGGTCATTGATGCGCGCCCAAAGTGTAAGAATGGTCCAATATATGAACGATCCATCTGCTGATAAAGTAGAAGCATTTAATCAATCGAAGCAACAGTTTCTCTTTTTAGCACAAGAATTAACGGGAGAAATGAATAATGAGGAGGAGCAAGAGTTGCTTGATTCTATTATTCTACAAGCGCTAGACTATAACGTTTCCTTTGATGAAATCGTTATCAATGGAGAGGAAGGAAATGCAGACACTGTTGCACATCATGTAGATAGAGCACATCGGATTCAAGAGAATACGGTGCTAGCATTGGATGAATTGAAAGAGATGATGAATGAGCAACGGGTTGCAGCGGCTAATGAGGCTAAGCATAGCCAGACGCTGGTTTTAATTGCGCTTATTATCGCCATTATTGTTTCCTTTATTATAAGTATTCTCTTAATTATCATCGTTAATCGTATTATTTCTCGAAATCTAGCGAAAGTGGTTGCTGTAAGTAATGAAATAGCTGATGGCAATTTACAAGTAGAAGAAATTCGTTACCATGGTAAAGATGAGATTGGCCAATTAGCACATTCTGTCAATAGTATGAGTGCTAAATTAAAAGAGATTATTCAGCAAGTATCCAATGTGGCTAAAACGGTAAGTGCCCAGAGTGGTTTATTACATCAGTCAGCAAATGAAGTAAAGGCAGGAACGGAACAGATTGCTACTACTATGCAGGAATTATCTTCGGGAGCAGATACACAGGCTAACCATGCGAGCGATGTATCTGTTAAGATCGGAGAATTTTCGAATAGAGTAAAAGAAGCAAACGAAAATGGAATAAACGTAGAAAATGCATCTAGTAATGTATTGGAGATGACAGGTAATGGTAGAGAAATGATGGAATCGTCTGTCATACAAATGGGGAGGATTCATTCGATCGTACAAGATGCGGTAGAAAAAGTGCGAGGTTTAGACGGACAAACTAAAGAAATCTCCACATTAGTTGCTGTCATTAAAGATATTGCAGATCAAACCAATTTATTAGCTCTCAATGCGGCAATCGAAGCAGCACGAGCAGGTGAGCATGGCAAAGGCTTTGCTGTTGTAGCGGATGAAGTGAGAAAGTTAGCAGAGCAGGTCGGGGAATCCGTTTCAGATATTACAAGAATTGTAGGAAATATTCAAGGTGAATCTACGAATGTTACCGAATCGCTTGAACAAGGATATGAGCAAGTGGAAGCAGGTTCTACACAAATTGAAAAAACGGGAGAAACATTCAAACAAATTAATCAGGCAGTCAATGAGATGGTTTCAAGCATGCAAACTGTTACATCTAACTTATCTGAAATGGCGTCAAGTAGTGAAGCGATGACTAGTTCGGTAGAAGAGATTGCTTCGATTTCTGAAGAATCAGCAGCAGGTGTAGAAGAGACAACAGCGTCTGCTGAAGAAGCGAGTAGCCTAATGGAAGAAGTATCATCCAATTCAGAAGAGCTTGCAAAACTTGCGGATCAATTAAATGGATTAGTGAAACAGTTTAAGATTTAGTTTATTGTGGTGTGAAGAGACATAAGTATCCCAATACATTTTGCTAACAATCAGTGGGCGTTTCATACTCTCGCTGATTGAAGGGCAATTTTACTTTTCTTTACTAAAAATTAATCTAACCTTCATATTCGTTAGGTATGCTATTAGGTAAGGAGGGGATTCTTATAATGAAGTTTTCTGTAATTGCTGATTTACATTTTCCAGAGCTAGATCAAACGGTGGATGGATTGGAAGAAGCTAAGTGGAGCTTTTATCGCTCGTTTTTAGGAGACTTTCTAGACCATGATGCAGATATGCATATATCACTCGGAGATTTAACGAATTATGGAACGACGCAAGAATTAGAAGGTGTATATCAAATTATTAATAGCAAGGATAAAAACTTTTATCATGTGTTAGGTAACCATGATTTGTATGCACAATCAATTGAAAACGTATTAGCAATTACGAAACAACCTTTATATCATACTGTTGCGACAGATGATGTGATTTTTGCCTTTTTAAACACAGCGAAAGAAATGGATTACGATGACTGGGGTGGAACAATTAATCAGGAGCAATTAAATTGGTTAGAGGAAGTAATCGAAGCTTCTGGAACAAAGCCGCTGTTTGTATTTGCTCATCACCCTGTCTACAATACAACTGCTATTTCGAATCTGGATAAACGCTCCATTGATCCATCGATTGATATGTGGAGAATTTTAAATAAGAAAAAGGGTAAGGGTATTTATTTTAATGGACACAACCACCAAAATTCGATTGTACATAAAGGTAACTGGTCATTTGTTCAAATTGCAGCATGTCTTGATGAACAGGCGTGGCGTTCGATTGAATTGACCGAAAACCGGATTATCATTACGAAATATACCATTTCTAATCCTTTATTGGCGGGGCAAGCTTCATTTATCGCAAATAACATGGATCACTTCACTCCCTCCTCTTTTGTTTCGACAAAAGCAGAGGACAATAATGCTATCCTTCCTATTTTAGTAGAGCAAGATGTTATAACAAATAAATAAATGTGTCATAAGAAGGCTACCATTTGGTAGTCTTTTTTGGTATATTTACCTTTTATTGTATTATGATGTGTTATGATAATAGTAATTATTAATCAAAAAGGGGAGAAAATAATGCGGAAAATTTGTTTTACTATCCTGTTCGTTTTGTTGCTAACTGCCTGTTCTCAAGTAGATGTACCAGATGACAATGATTATACAGATGACGAAATCCCTCAAGTTGAAGACATTAAAATCCCAGACACCATTTTTCAATCAGATAAACAGAATGATACGATTGATGTGGAAGAAATCAAAACAAGTATTAAAACGTATTTAGATGCAAATGAAGAACTATTCGTTGCATTTGACCGGCTGGCGGATATTCTATATGAAAAGAAAAATCTCGCTGAAGAAGAGTTAGAAAAGCTAGAAACAGTGACAGATCTTACGGAAGAAAATGATGAGAATTTTGCTCATTATATAGCGAATAATACATTGCCAGCAGACTATCAAGAAGAATCAGAAAAAATCAGTGAATATATTTCTAATATTAATGAATATATGACACAGTTAGATGATAAGATAGACCAGTTTATAGATGGTATTAGTAATGGAGATTTTTCTTCCGAAACATTCGAGTTAATTCCGGATAATCTCGATGAAATGAATGGAAAAGTGCAAAAGGAAATAGAAGAATTTCTCGATGAAAAGGAAATTGATACAAAAGCATTTGGGCGTGAGGAATAGAATGACAGAGCCTTTCTATCGTGGTACATTATAAAGTGAGACTTCAATCAGTGGGAGTTTTTTACTCCCACTGATTGTTAGCGAAACTTATCAGGGCGTTAGCGTCCGTTTATCCCCCATCTTCGCTTCTTTGTTTTCACTCGAACCTTGAAGTGGGGGTTTTACGGACGTTTTCACCGTGATAAAGTAGTAACTAAATTATGATATGGGAGAGTTCAATCATGACAAAGCAGATAATTTTAGATGTAGACACTGGTATCGATGATGCACTTGCGATAACATATGCAGCACATTCACCTGAATTGAATCTTTTAGGGATTACCACCACATTTGGTAATACGTATGTTGATGTGGCAGCGCGTAATACATTAAATTTACTCCACTTACTAGGTAAAGATGATGTCCCTGTTTATAAAGGAATGTCCCAAATGTTAAATGGCGACGATCATCACCAGCCTGCAACATGGATTCATGGAGAGAATGGTGTAGGAAATGTCGATATGCCAGAAAGTCCGAAGCAGCCTGAAGCAATACCTGCACATGAATTTATCATTTCAACAGTTCGCGAATATCCGAATGAAGTAACGATTATCACCATGGCAAATCATAGCAACTTAGCAAGAGCGATTAAGCAAGATCCGGAGATTGCTTCATTAATTGATGAAGTAATTTTAATGGGTGGCGCTGTAACAACGGAAGGAAATATTACAGCACATGCGGAAGCGAATATTTATAATGATAGTGAAGCGGCTCAATTTACGATGCAATCAGGCGTGTCAATGACATTGATCGGCCTTGATGTGACAAGAAAAACATTATTAGACAAAGCAACAATTGACACTTGGGTAGAAAATGGTTCACCTTTAGCCGAAGCATTAGCCGGTATGTGCCAATTCTATATGGAAGCATATGAAAAAGAAGAGCCAATCTTAAAAGGCTGTCCATTACATGACCCACTAACAATTGGTGTTGCAGTAGAACCATCATTAGTCGAAACAAAACAAATGAACGTTAACGTTGTAACAGATGGCGAAGCAAACGGCCAAACAGTCGGAACAGAAGATGAGAACGGAAACGTAAAAGTAGCGTTGGAAGTAGATGCAGAAAAATTCGTTGCTCACTTTGCGAATAGAATATTAGGATAAGAAAAACCACTCGTCGTTTTCAGGCGAGTGGTTTTCAGTTGAAGACGTGCTATATGAACACAAATGAGAGAAGAAGGAAAGATTTTTGTAGATAAACGGATATATGGACACTTAGAAGAGAAAAAGGCAAACGTTTTGTAAACACACCAATATATAAACTGCAAAAAGAAATGCTAACAAAAAGAGCAAAAATCCTCACTCATTTTGTCAGCAAATCTCTCTCCACTTTCATTATCTTTCAAAATCAATTACTTCTTCTTGCTCCAAATAAACCGCTGTTTCTTTTGGTTTGGTGCCTGCTAGTTTTACTCCGTTACGGTAGGATGCTAGTACTTCTGCTTGTTTGCGGATGGCATCATATACGTTGTCGGCATTTAATATGATGAAGTTTGCTGGCTTGCCAACTTCAATTCCGTATTTATCTTGGATATTTAGTGTTGTCGCACTGTTTTCTGTAATAAAGTCAAATGAATCAATGATTTGGTGGTATCCCATTAAATGTGTGACATGAATACCCATGTGTAATACTTGTAGCATGTTTCCTGTTCCGAGTGGATACCATGGATCAAAGATATCATCGTGACCGAAGCTTACGTTAAGTCCTGCTTCTGTTAGTTCTTTTACTCGAGTTACCCCGCGACGTTTTGGATAATCGTCAAAGCGTCCTTGTAAGTGTGTATTGACAAGTGGATTGGCAACAAAATTAATGTTCGCTAGTCCCAATAGTTTCATTAATTTTGAAACATATGCACCGTTATAAGAATGCATTGCTGTTGTATGGCTCGCTGTTACTTTATTGCCTAAGCCACGTTTATATGCTTCTGCTGCAACAACTTCCACGAAGCGGGATTGCTCATCATCAATTTCATCACAATGGATATCGACTAAACGGTCGTATTTTTCTGCTAAGTCAAATGCGATTTTCATTGATTCCACACCATCTTCACGAGTGAATTCGAAATGTGGAATGCCTCCGACAACGTCTGCTCCCAGTTTTAACGCTTCTTCTACTAGTTCCGCACCATTTGGGAAAGATAAATAACCATCTTGTGGAAAAGCAACTAATTGAAGAGCGATATACTCTTTCATTTCTTCTTTTACTTCAATCATTGCTTTCATAGCAGTTAAGGATGGATCACAAACATCAACGTGTGTACGAACATGTTGGATACCTTGTGCGATTTGCCATTTTAGTGCTTTTTTCGCTCTTGCTTTTACATCTTCGACTGTTAATGATTTTTTACGTTCTGCCCAAGTAGATATTCCTTCAAAAAGGGTTCCACTTTCATTCCATTTCGGCTCACCTGCTGTAAGTGTCGTATCAAGATGAATGTGTGGTTCGATAAATGGAGCGCTGACTAGCTTTCCGTCAACATCTATAGTCCCTTCGATTTCTTTTGCTTCTTCTATTTTAGTAAATACGCCATTTTCAATATGAAGGTTCCAACGTCCTTCGCGTTTTGGTAGTGTAGCATTTTGAATAATCATTAATTAAACCTCTTTCCCTAATTCCATACTTTTTTCACGGTGCAAGCGTCCGTAAAAACCCCCCACTTCAGGGTTCGAGTGAAAACGAGGAAGTGAAGATGGGGGATAAACGGACGCTAACGCCCTGATAAGTTTCGCTAACAATCAGTGGGAGTTTTTGACTCCCGCTGATTGAAGTCTCACTTTATCTGTTTTCATTACTTTTTCTACAATAAACGTTAAACCAATATATAACACTGTTGCACTAATAATCCCATTTAAAGGTGGAATACCTGGTAGCCATTGAGCGGAAGCAAATCCACCTGTCCATGCGATAATCGCTGGCCAGCGTACAACTTGGAATGTCATTTTTTCGATTGGTTGATAGTTTCCTCTGTTCAATAAGAAGAAGTCTGCTAATAGAATCGCACCGATTGGTGGAAGAGCACCACCTAATAATGTCAGCCAGTCAACAAAGTTGTTGTATAACCACATCGCAAAGATAGTACCGACAATTTCATTAAAGATAACTACTTTGCTTTTTTTGATTTTCGTAATATTCGAAAAACCTAAGCCAGATGCGTATAACGAGTTATCGTTTGTTGTCCAAATATTTAATCCTAATACAATGATTGCTGGGACAATTAATCCTTGTACAATCATTACTTCGGAAATATCACCAAGTCCTGTCGAAATCGCGCCGACTGCACCGAACAAGAACATGAGTGAGTTACCGATGAAAAAGGCGATTAATGTGGTGATAACAGCTGTCTTTTTCGTTTTGGCAAAGCGGGCAAAGTCTGGTGTAAGTGTTCCACCACTTGCAAACGAGCCAACACAGATTGTTAATGCTGTTGCGAGACCAAGTGTTGCGGATGCATCTGGCTGATAAGCGAATAATTCCGTCATTCCACCTAAATCATTAATAGCGATTCCGACAGATGTACTTCCAAGAATAGCAATCGCTGGTACGGCAATAAAGCTTAAAATCGCTAATGCTTTCATCCCGAAAAAGGCAGAGAAGGTCATCATGATTCCGGCAATAATGATTAATGTCAGCATATTAATACCAGTGACTTTGTGAACGGGAACGGCAAACATTGCTAAACCGACACCGAACCAGCCTACTTGTGTGGCACCGAGTAAAAAGGATACTAAATAGGAGCCTTTCTCACCGAAAGCATAACGTGCGAGTAGGTGGGTAGACAATCCTGTTTTGGCTGCGATATATGCTAGCCCACCTGTATATAAACCGAGAATCAGGTTACCGAGCAACACTATCCAAATGATTTCTTGCATTGATAATCCAAGTCCTAATTCTCCGCCTGATAACATACTTGCTGAGAAAAATGTAAACCCAAGCATCACCACAAACATTTTGAAAAAGCCATTACGATGTGACTGTGGTACCGCTTGAAGTGAAAATTCTTTATCCATAAAAAGTTCCCCCTTGTCTTGAACTGGCACCAGTGTCGAGCAGGGGGTATCTATAAAAAAAGCTTCCTGCCCGACTGACAAGAAGCTTTCCACAAAAAGATACACGTGTCCGTATATAAACGTACACAAGTAGTCCATTTGCAAATCCGTTGTCCTTGTCAGCCTCACGGGACTGAATTAAAGGTACCAATATGTAATTGTTGTTTATTATCGCAGTCTATAGTTGATTTGTCAATAATCAAAACACTGGCAATCTCTCCAAAAAGATAATGTCGTCACGTTCACTTGCATCACCTTCAGCAAGAATCGCTGCTTTGGCTTCGACTGTTGCACCTGCTTGCATCACTAATTCTTCCAATGCAAGTATCGATTCCCCTGTACTAATAACGTCATCAATAATCGCTACTTTTTTTCCTTTTAGTAGGGCACTATCTTTTCCGTCTAAACATAATAGCTGTTCGCTATCGGTTGTAATCGAATTTACTTGATGGATTAGTGGATTCTCCATATAGGCTTTGACACTTTTTCTAGCAAGAATATAGTGCTTCATTCCGAGTACCTTCGTCAGCTCATGAATAAGCGGAATCCCTTTTGCCTCAGCAGTGACAATATAATCTACTTCAGGTAATTTGTCTGCTAGTAATGGTGCGACATGGCAAACTAATTCCGTATCACCGAGAATAACAAAACTTGCGATGCTTAGTTGTTCGTTAATAGGGATGATTGGTAGTTCTCGTGTTAATCCATTAATGGTTAATGTATAGGTGTTCATGTGTCAGCCTCCTTCGCTACAGTCCGAATAGGTGTAAGAAAATAATGTCACAGTACATGTCGAAGCCTAAAATAAAAAACGCCTATGATAATCATAGACGTTTCAGTGTATGTGAAATAAAAGGATGTCTAAAAACATCCAACGTCCATAGTAGAGCAATTATCGGTTGCCCCGTAGAAACTCCCAGACCATATTACCAGGATTATACGATGTAATGGTTGTTTGCTTTTTCAATCTATCATATCTTTATCACGATAACAACCTACTAATCTTTTTATTACCCGCTTACATTACAACTTCCTCTACATAAAGGAAATTTAATATGTTCAAATTAATCCGCTTTCATCTTATGATGTAAGCATAGTTCAATTATTCAATTTATTTTGGAGGGGTTAATTATGAAAAAGATTTTATTAGCATGTTCATCAGGAATGTCTACTAGCTTGCTAGTATCAAAAATGGAGGAAGCAGCTAGCAGTAAAGGAATAGAGGTAGAGATTTGGGCAGTAGGACAAGATAAAGCACAAGAAGATATGAAAAAGGCAGATGTTCTCTTAATTGGTCCGCAAATGCGTTTTATGAAGAAAAAATTTGAAGCAGTGGCAAGTGAAGTTGGTATTCCGCTTGATGTTATTGATCCGATTGCATATGGGCGAGTAGATGGTGAAGCGGTATTCAATAAAGCGTTAGAACTTATTGGTGAGTAAGTTCGTATAACGGGAGGTAACGATGATGAATAAATTTATGGAAATGTTAGAAAGAGTTTTGTTACCGATTGCAGATAAATTAAATAATAACCGTTATTTATCCGCATTACGAGATGGTTTTATGGTAGCATTGCCGTTAATTATCTTTGGTTCTATCTTTGTCGTTTTGGCGAATTTACCATTTTTAGATATGTTGATAAGTGAAGATGCGTACACGAAGTACCAAGATGCTCTTGGTCCAGCATCTGCGGCAACATTAAGTATTATGGGGTTATTTGTTATTATCGGTATCGGATATAAACTCGTGCAACAATATGAGTTAGATGCGATTTATGGTGGTGTAGTAGCATTAGCGGCCTTTCTTATCTTAACACCACAAGTTTTAGAAGGGGTAGAAGGTGTTATCCCAACAGCATCATTAGGTGCAGAAGGGATGTTCTTAGGGATTATTACTGCGTTCGTTTCAGCAGAATTGTATCGCTTTTTTGTTCAAAAGAATTGGACGATTAAAATGCCGAATGGTGTTCCTGGAGCGGTTTCACGGTCATTTAGTGCACTAATTCCTATTACGTTGACTTTATCCGTATTTTTACTAATTAGAATTGTTTTCAGTTTTACACCGTTTGATACGGTACAAAACTTTATTTATACGATTATTCAAGAACCGTTAACTGCTCTAGGTAGTGGTTTAACAGCAACGATTATTGCTGTTTTATTAATTCAAGTGTTTTGGTTCTTTGGTCTTCACGGTCAAATTATTGTGAACTCTGTTTTTGACCCGATTTGGTATACATTAAATGACCAAAACTTGCAAGCGTTTCAAGCAGGTCAAGAATTACCGAATATTATTACGAAACAGTTTGTGGATACTTTCTTAGTTGGTATGGGTGGATCTGGTATGACGCTTGCGGTTGTTATTTTAATCTTCTTGATCGGAAGAAGTAGACAGCTAAAAGAGTTAGGTAAATTAGGTGGACCAGCAGGAATATTCAATGTCAATGAACCATTTATTTTCGGATTGCCAATTATTATGAATCCATTAATTATTATCCCATGGATTATCGCACCTGTTGTCGTTACGATTATTACGTATTTGGCGATGGCAAGTGGTCTTGTGCCAGCACCGGCAGGTATTATCGTTCCATGGACAACACCACCACTTATTAGTGGATTTTTAGCTACAGGTAATGCATGGCAAGGGGCAGTACTACAATTATTTAACCTACTTGTTGTATGTATTATTTGGTGGCCATTCTTACGATTATTAGATAAAAACTATTATGAAACAGAGAAAGAAAGCTCTAACTAAATACAGCTTTTAAACATCAGTAGATGGGGTGACAATATGGACAAAATGACGGAGATTGCTTTTCAAATCATTCTTTATGCTGGAAATGGACGTTCAAGCGCAATGGAAGCCATTCAACTAGCGAAGGAGAATCAATTTGAAGAAGCAGATCAACTAATTACAGATGCAACAAAAGAGCTAGAAAAAGCACATGGATTTCAAACGAAACTGTTACAGGAAGAAGCAAGTGGAGAGGGCGGAAGTGTCAATGTAATTTTAGTACATTCACAAGATCACTTGATGACTGCTATGACAGTGAGAGACTTAGCGATAGAAATTATTGAAATCTACCGAAATAAATAAGGGGGACTAAAAATGACAGTAGAATACACATTTCCTGAAGGATTTTGGTGGGGAAGTGCGACATCTGCCACACAAATAGAAGGTACGACAGGAAAAAAAGGTAAAAACATTTGGGATCATTGGTATGACGTGGAGGCTAATCGCTTTTTTGACAATGTAGGTCCTGAAGTAACATCTGATTTTTATCATCGTTACCAAGAAGATATTCAATTAATGAAACAGACTGGTCATAATACATTTCGTTTATCTATTTCATGGGCAAGACTAATTTCGAATGGTAGAGGTGAGGTTGACCAAGAAGCTGTTCAATTTTATAACCATGTACTAGATGAGCTTTTAGCAAATGATATTGAACCATTTGTAAACTTGTTCCACTTTGATATGCCACTCGCATTACAGGAAGAAGGTGGCTGGGAAAGTAGAGCAGTTGTTGAAGCATATGTAGAATACGCAAAAGAAGCATTTCGTCTATTTGGAGACCGTGTGAAAAAATGGTTTACGTTCAATGAACCAATTGTTCCGGTTGAAGGTGGTTATCTATATGACTTCCATTATCCCAATGTAGTTGATGCGAGAAGAGCAGCACAAGTTGCATATCACACTGCATTAGCAAGCGCTAAAGCAGTAGAGGCGTTTAGATCATTTGATAGGAATGATGGAAAAATCGGGATCGTCTTAAATTTAACACCGTCTTATCCGAGAAGTAATCATCCAGCAGATTTGAAAGCTTCCCGTATTGCTGATTTATTCTTTAATCGTAGCTTTTTAGACCCAGCTGTATTAGGAGAATATCCGCAGGAATTAATAGATTTATTAGGCGAGCATGGCCAGCTTCCAGAGACAGAGCCAGGTGATGCGGAAATATTAAAGGCGAATACAGTAGATATTTTAGGTGTAAACTACTATCAGCCTCGCCGTGTTAAGGCGAAAGAACATTTACCAAATCCCCACAGTCCATTTTTACCAGAATGGTACTTTGACCATTATGAAATGCCTGGTCGAAAAATGAACGTTTATCGTGGCTGGGAAATTTACGAAAAAGGTTTATATGATATTATGATTAATTTGAAAGAAAACTACGGTAACATCGAATCGTTCGTATCAGAAAATGGTATGGGTGTCCAAGATGAGCAGCGTTTCTTACAAAATGGTCAAATCCAGGACGATTACCGAATTGAATTTGTGCGAGAGCATTTGAAATGGTTGCACCGTGCTATTGAAGAAGGCTGTAATACAAAAGGTTATCATATGTGGACATTTATGGATAACTGGTCATGGTCAAATGCCTACAAAAACCGCTATGGCTTCGTATCAGTAAATATTGATACACAGGAACGTACAGTCAAGAAAAGCGGAGAATGGTTTAAACAAGTAGCAGAAAACAACGGATTTTAAACAGAAGATATCGAGGAGGGGCTGGATGATTGGTGGACAGCTCCTTTTCGTTACAAAATAGTTTCTGCACTTAAATAAGGAGAAATGAAAAATGTTAAATGCTCGATTAAGAAATATATTACGTGAATTGATGGCAGAGCAGTCTCCTGTTTCGAGTACTTATTTAGCGAATGTCAATAAAGTAACTCCACGAACAACAAGAGAAGATATCAAACGCTTGAATCAAATCATTAGCTCGCATGGTGCGGTCATTGAATCAATTATGGGGAAAGGTTACCTATTAAAGGTCAAAAATGACAACGAATACAAAAACTTCCTTCATGGCTATTTTATACAAGAAATACCTGGTGAGAATGGCATACCACGTTCACCAGAGGAGCGGATTAAATATATCATTAACCGTTTATTGTTACAGGATGGATATATAAAATTAGAGGGTTTAGCTGATGAAATTTTTATTAGTAAACCAACTATTCAAACCGATATTAAAGAAGTACGAAAAATATTAGCCAACTATCAGTTAACATTAGATTCTCGTCCGAATTATGGCTTAAAAGTGGAAGGCAATGAATTGAATCGTCGTTTTTGCATGTCTGAATATACATTTGATCGTAGTGATCCTGTCACAGAAGTAAATGTCGATGGGATGTCAGATTCAACATTGGAAGTCATCACCGAGATTATTTTGGAAGAAGTAACAGCAAATCACATTACGCTATCAGATATAGCGATGAAAAACTTAGCTATTCATATTTTAATAGCCTATAAAAGAAGCAAGGATGGTTATTATATTCAATTAGTCCATCAAGATTTATTGGAAATTTATGAGCAACCTGAATATGAAGTAGCATTACTGATAGTGAATAAAATAGAAGAGGCTTTCCGTGTTTCTTTTCCTGATACAGAAACAGCCTATATTGCGATGCATCTGTTAGGAACAAAGATGATGCTACAGCCACGTGATATTCGTGAAAATGTGATGGATTCGAAGATTAGCTCATTAGTAGAGGTTGCCTTAGCAAAAGTAGAGGAGAAACTACAATTAGGTATTCATGATGATCAAGAATTAGTGATGGCATTGTATTTGCATTTAAAGCCTGCGATTAATCGTTTTAAATATGGAATGAACATCCGCAACCCAATGCTTGAGGATATTAAACGAAATTATCCACTTGCTTTTGAGGCTGGCGTTATTGCTGGATTAGAAATAGAGGAAAAAACAAAAGCTGAAATTGACGAAAATGAAGTAGGCTACTTAGCTCTTCATATCGGATCAGCTATAGAAAGAAGAAATTTAAGAAATGGACCTAAGCGTTGTTTAGTTGTATGTGCTTCAGGATTAGGCACATCACAATTAATTTATTATAAATTAAAATCAACGTTCGGTCAGCATCTTGATATTGTAGGTACGACAGAGTATTATCAGCTTCATCAATTCAATTTACAAAATATCGACTTTGTTGTAAGTTCCATTCCAATTCCAGAGACTTTACCAGTCCAAGTGGTAGAAGTAAATGCGATACTAGGTGAGCAAGACATTAGTAAAATTGAGGAGCTTGTACTAGGAGAGAATCAAGTAGTTGATTCTTATTTAGCGGAAAATCTAACATTTATTCAAGAAAAGAACCTGCATACGAAAGAAGAAGTGCTAACTTTTATGGCGCAACGATTGGATGATCTGGACTTGGTAGAGGCAGGATTTATAGAAGCAGTGAGAGAGCGAGAAGAAGTAGCTCCGACTGCATTTGGTAATTTAGTAGCGATTCCGCATCCGATTACCCCAAAAACAGACAAAACCTTTATTGCTATTTGTACGTTAGACAAACCGATAACTTGGGTAGATAAGCCAGTGCAGTTTGTTTGTATGCTTTGTGTGAAAAAAGATAGCCAAGAGGATTTACAAGCGATGTATAAATGGTTAGGTAAAATAATCGATAACCGCTCGGTCGTGCAACGATTGTTGAAAGCAAAAACATTTGAGGAATTACGAGAAAGCTTGTTGTTGAGTGAAAAATAAATTTCATTGTTAACAACACTAACATATACGTATGCTCGTGTTTTTTATTCTATAGTAATAAAGTGAGGCTTCCATTGATGGAAGTCTCATTTTATCACGGTGCATGAGTCCGTAATACCCTCACTTCAAAATTCGAGTTAAAGCAAAGAAGCTAAGTGGGGGATAAACGGACGCTAACTCCCTAATAAGTTTCGCTAACAATCAGCGGGAGTAAAAAACCCCCACTGATGGAAGTCTCACTTTATCATATCAATAAAAGCCTGAACCTGTGGTAATTGATTGGCTGTTTCATTTGTACACATCCATGTTTTTCGGGTAATATAAATCTTGTCTGTCATTAACGGATAAAAATGGTACGCTGTTGTACTTAAATCTCCTATCGCTATTTCTGGTAATACAGCAAAGCCAATCCCTTTGGCGACTAATTGTTTACATGTTTCAATTTGATCCACTTTAATGACTGTACTATAAGTAAAAGAAGGATGCTGTGCGAACCAATTGTTAACGGTTGTTTCGAATGTGTAGTCTGATTGAAATGCGATTAATGATTTTTCTTTTTGTACACGATCCTTTTTTTCTACTAGATATAGTTTATCCTCTCGTAATACTTGGCAAATGAGATTTTTAGGTTTTTCTCCTCTTATAATACAAAGATGGAATTGTTCACTTGTTTGGCGAAATACTTCACTTAAACCTGTTTGTAATTCTATCTTTACTTGTGGATAGCGGGTTATATAAGTTTGCAGAAGATCCGGCAACATATATTGACCAACAACAGAGGATACACCAAGTGATAATGTACCTGAAATCTCTTTTGACATACTTTCCACTCTTTCGCGAAGCTCTTTTTCTTCTTTTATTGTTTTCTCTGCAAAATCTATAATCATTTCTCCTGATGGGGTTAGAGCTAATTTTTTATGGGAGCGAATAAATAAGGTTTCTTCCCAATGTTGTTCCACTTGCTTGAGCCGTTGACTTAGTGCTGGCTGCGAGATTAATAGTTTTTCGGCTGCACCTCGAATGGTTCCAGCTTGTTTTAATGCGACTAACAATTGGTAATCTTCAATTTTCATTTTTGGCTCCTTTCTATAAGTTTTTCTTATCGATTTTGATTGAAAATATGTATTTTTCTTATTGATTCTTATTATATACAATGTAATTAATTAGTAAAAGTAGGAGGTATACACAATGATTCTAGGTATTCATCATGTACAAATAACGATTCCTAAGGGAAAGGAACAAGCAGGAAAAACATTTTACTGTGGTGTATTAGGGCTAAAAGAAAAGGAAAAGCCAGAGTCGTTAAAAGGAAGAGGTGGTTTTTGGTTAGAAGTTGGCGATAGAGAGGTCCATGTCGGAACAGAAGATGGTGTCGACAGAACAAAATCAAAAGCACATATTGCCTATCAGGTCAAAGATATTCGTTATTGGCAAGCCAAGCTAGAAAAGTATGGTATAACTATAATGGAATCCATTCCTATTCCAGGTTTTGAACGATTTGAATTTCGTGATCCATTTGGGAATAGGGTAGAGATGATCCAAGTGATGTAAGCTTTAAATAGCAAAAGAAAAGATTCTATTCAAAATAGGCTCTTTTCTTTTTTTTATGTGAAAAAAGAAAAATGAACGCTAACTACTGTAGCTTGAAGTATTAAATTATTTACATTGCAAATCAAAAATAATAAAGCTAAATCACTTTTTAATGATCATAACGTATAACCTATAGACGAAATGATTTAATTATGTTAACAATAATAGTTATATCTTTAACAAAAGTAATAGATTTTTAGTTGGAGGTGAACGTATGGATTGGAAACTACAAAAAGATATTGCGACTGCATTCTTTCGTTCATCCATATTAGGATATGGGGGCGGTCCCTCAGCGATACCACTTGTTCATAAAGAGGTTGTGGAGCGTTATAATTGGATGGATGATGATGAATTTGCAGATGTCTTGGCTTTAGGTAATACATTACCAGGTCCGATTAATACGAAAATGGCTGGTTATATCGGTTATCGTATTGGCGGCTTGTTCGGTATGATCAATGGTATAATCGTTACTGCCCTTCCCACTGTTGTCATCATGATTGCGCTTATTGGTGTTTTATCTGCATACCGTGATTCTAGAATAGTGAATGGTATGACAGAAGCTATTGGCCCGTTAGTTGCGGTGATGTTATTTACATTGACATATTCCTTTTTAAAACAATCAAAGAAAAATGTTGGCTGGATGCTTACTATCGTGCTTAGTGTCCTTAGTTTTATCGCACTACAATTCTTACACATACACCCTGGAATTGTGATTGCCGCATTATTATTAATTGCACTATTAAGTCCAGTTAAACAAAGCAATAAAGAAGAAAAAACAACATAAGGGAGACAGATTAGATGATTTATTGGGAAATATTTCTTGCATTTTTTGTCCCTGGGGTTGTCGGATACGGAGGAGGACCATCTTCTATACCACTTATTCAAACAGAGGTGGTTGATCGTTACGGATGGCTCACCAATGCAGAGTTTGGGGAAATTTTAGCCTTTGGTAATGCACTCCCAGGTCCAATCGCGACAAAAATCGCAGGCCATATTGGTTATCAAGTAGGTGGCGTGTTCGGTAGTGCTGTCGCTTTGTTTGCTACAGTAGCGCCATCATTAATCGCAATGGTACTTTTATTAGGATTATTATTAAAACATAAAGATTCACCAAAAGTGAAACGAATGACCGCATTTATTAGACCAACAATCGCTATCCTCTTAGTCGTATTGGCATATGAATTTATTGAAACGTCTTGGTTTGATACAGGGTGGTTCCAAACCATATTGCTAGCTATTTTAGGTTTTGTTTTATTAGAACGATTGAAAATACACCCAGCACTAGTAATAGTCGGCTATTTAATTTATGGCGGGATATTTTTAGGGTAGTATCCATGCAATACGCCATAAGTAGTGTCAGTAAAAAGATGTACTTTCACTTTGCTCTACAACAATACATTACTAAGGATATCCATAAAAAAGAGAGGCTGGAACTTAACTAGCCAAAAGGTTCCGATCATCATTCATTGATGGTCGAAACCTTTTTTTGTTGGATTATCTGTATATTATGTTGCTCCATCTGGTGTACTTTCACAAGTTCACCGTTCACCGCTATGAACGTAAATCCTAATTCATCCATCTATCTGGTCAGAATGGAGACTATACTGCTGATGATACGCCAAGAAATTTTGTTCTTCAATTAGATAAGAGTAAGTCCAATGAAGTTTTAAATGTGCCCTCGCTATAGGGGATGAACCAAGGCACTCCCTACCTATAAGCTGATGAATAAGTGCTTGTTAAGGTGTTATGATAAAACATTTTTACTATATGAACCTAGGTAATAAATGGACGCTAGCTCTCACTGATTGACATTTCACTATATAATTTCTGCATTGGTACTTGCCATCCCTCACTACCATTTTCGCTTCCACACGGTATTTCTTAATATAATAGTATGTGGAACGAGCAATTTCTAAGAAAAGGTTTTATCGGTTTTGCAAGAAACTTGGACTCTTACGTTTTCAACGGAAAAAGAAAATCTCTTAACCTAGAAAAATCACAAGAAACGGCACCATTATTAGCACAAATTAATTATGGGGGCCGATATTATCGAAGAGGAAGATCGTTTTCAGTTTGTTATGTCCATCATCAATGTATATGGCCGAGGTATAGTGGACTGTCACAGCACAACTAATGAAGAGAGCGTTGGTTAAGTTCCTGAGAATTCGATGAAATGGACAATTTGAACCAAGTTTCAAAAAGTTATAATTTTTTTGCGTTGGTGGGGAGAAGATTGAGGGTGCATCAACCATACGAATCGAGTGAATGATAAGTGGATACTTGTCCGGGATGGATAGACGTCCAGTTCCCGGACTATTATTTGAATGGTAATTAGTATCCCATTATATATTATGTTCATTACAGTTGGGAGTCCTGATTTCTAGTTGGCTGAAGGATGTTTTGTAGTGCTTTTCCATACAAATTATTAGGCACTTTACTCCCAGCGATAAAGTGGAAAATTCCCATTCCATTTTCGAGAGAAAGAATAGTCCATGCTAATTCTTCCGCTGATAATTCCACTCCTTGTTCATCATCTAGTCTCATTTTTTTGATTACTTTGGAAATATGATCGACTGAGCCCAAAATAACCTGGGTCCACTTTTGACGTACAGATTCATCTCTCATGGCATACAAAAGGAATTCCATATTGAGTATGCTCCAAGCTTGGTTGTTTTGTTTGTCTAAGTCAAAATAATGTCCCATTTTCTCAATAAAATGTTCATATGATTTTTCCTCATCAATTATTTGATGAATGGTGTTTAAGTGGGATTGGATTTGTTGTTCTAATAGGGCAAGGAATAGCTCCTCTTTTGATTTAAAATGTGTATAAATAGCTCCCTTAGTAAAACCTGCATATTCTGCAATCTTATCCACAGAGGCACCATGAAACCCTAGTTTAGCAAAGGTTTCCGCAGCTGATTCTAATAGGATTTTTCGTGTTTCTTGTTTCCGTTCTGCATGGGTTAAACGTTTTCGTATCATTTTTTAATTCCTCCTCTTGACAATCATACCATAATAATTTAACATACTGTATAGAATGTAAATACCTAGTAGTTAGTATAATTCTGTTTAGTATATCGGCATAGGAATGCACTGATGGACTTTGGTTTTTGTAAAAAGTTACAAGGGGGAAGGTTTTGTGTTGTCTGTTAAAAATGTTGTTAAAGAGTATGCTAACGGTGTTAAAGCAAATGATAACATTAATTTAACTGTAAACTCTGGAGAAATAGTTGGTTTATTAGGGCCAAACGGTGCTGGAAAAACAACACTTGTTTCTCAAATAATTGGTTCCATAACAATTGGTGGGATAGTGTTATTAATAAACCTCGTAAAGCGCGAGAATTGCGTTCCTTACAGCCACAATCACAGGTTTCTATAGATGGATTAACACCTAGGCAGGCAATTGAATTAATAGGATGTATGCGAAAGGGTCATCGTAAAACAGTATCCAAACGTGCTGATTATTTAATTAAAGAATTCAACTTAGAACAATGGGCGGATAAAATTGCACGTGATCTATCGGGAGGTATCAAGCGGTTAGTCATATTTTGTATGACTGCTGTGATTCCTGGACAACTCGTGATTTTTGATGAACCAACAAACGACATAGATCCTGTTCGGCGTAGGTTATTGTGGAAGCAAATCCGCAATTTGGCTGATGATGGAGCAGCTGTACTTATCGTTACACATAATGTATTGGAATCAGAACAAAAGCAGGATTTAACAGGAAATTTTCGACTGCAATTAGTGCTGCAACCAATGGAGAGTGTTCCGTATTGTCTCGAATATGTTCATATGACAACACATACAGGACCGCGGGTTCTTACATCCGTAGCTGAAAAATTTGTATCCCAAGCTGTAGAGTGAGCAGAGACTTTACGTTCCTTGAAAGTTATCGAGGAATACACATTAACTCCTGTAACACTAGAAGATACTTATTTTAATTGGAGCCAATCCCAAAGGAACAATAAGCAAGGGAGAGTTGAGCAATGATGCTGTCTAATAACTTTTTTTACTTCTGTTACGTTGGAAGGTTTTAAGTATGAGACTTTTATTACCATTATTCATCATTGTTCAGGAGTTGTTATCCATTGGGTTTGTAATCGGTTTCTCATTTTTAATGCCAGAACTAGATCGTCATACATCTATTTATCACGGTGCATGAGTCCGTAAAACCCTCACTTCAAGGTTCGAGTGAAAACGAGGAAGCTAAGTGGGGGATAAAAGGACGCTAACGCCCTAATAAGTTTCGCTAACAATCAGTGGGAGTCAAAAACACCCAATGATTGAAGTCTCACTTTATAATCTGATGTTGATAAGGAATTAATTCAAATGAGGAAATAATACAGGAGGTGAAGTAATGATAAATAGTCAAAAGTTAAAAATTTTAGGTAATGATCATTTCAAGGAAAGACAAGAAGTGGCAGAAATATTGATAAATGGAACTGCGACATTTCATAATCAAGTATTAGCAGATTCATTTGATATCTTAGGACGTTGCAGAATAAAGGATTCAATCGAAGTTGGGCAATTCGTCAATAGGGGATCATGCTCAGTAGATGGTAAATTAACATGCGAAGATTTGCAGAATATTGGTCAGGGAACATATGAGATAATTAATGCAGATCGTATTAATTCATCTGGTAGCTTGGTAGTTAATGGTGCTGTTCAGTGTCAGTCTTTTCGATCTACGGGCTTCTTAAAGCTAAATGAGGTATTAGTTGGAGAGCAAGTATCAATAAAAGTAAGTGCTCCATCTAAGGTGTGTGAAATAATAGGGAAGGAAACGGTGGAGATTAAATCAGTGAGGACTACATTATTAAATGTTATTTCATTGGTTAGAAGAAAAATGATTGCTGAATCAATTAAAGGAGATAATATATATCTTGAAAATACAGAAGCAGTTCATGTTTCTGGTGGAATTGTTGAAATTGGAGAGAATTGCAAAATAAACGAGGTTTTCTATCGACATGATTTGAAAGTTCATCCGAAATCTTTTGTAGGTAAAACTACAAAAATTTAATAGTTAGGAAGGTGATTTAATGTATTCGGGTAGTTCCTTTTTAAAAAGAATTGTTAGTTTATTTGCAATCCCTATACTAGGTGTTCTCGCAATAGGATTATGTTTATGTACGGTCATTGCCATTGTTGGTGGCTTATTATACACTTTTGGTGCGGATATTAATATGGAATTTGGTCCTAATTTGTCCGTCCCATCATACCTTGGTCTACCAACAGGTATTTTATTTGGAGCATTCCTATTAGTTATTGCTTATTTCTCTTGGCGTTTGTTAAAATACTTAGTAACTTCGTGGAATGTATAGTTTTACTCTTAAAGAACCCCTCTATCTAGTAACCGCATCTAGCGTCTATAGATTCCAACATATTTAGACTAAAATTATTCTTTGATGAGATATAGAAAACATCCATTGTAAGCTAATTTTTGTTAAATAGTATGTCCTTGAATATAGTTATCATTTTAGAAAGGTAGATTTACTTGGAATCATTATCGATTAAAGCAGTGCATATTCACGATAAAATAAAATGGGATGATTATAAACAATGGATTTTAAGGTGTCTGAGGAGAGAAAAAGAAGAATATCACAACTAAAGTTTGATTACATTCTATGTTTAGTGAGATATTAGCAAGAAAGTTTATTTCAGAAGAGTTTAATGTTCCTTTTGAATCGATTGAATTTCTTAAGGGCATGTATGGAAAACCTTACGTTTATTTAGAAGAAAAAGTTCGGTGTGAATACGTTATTAAGTTCTTTTCGTTTCATTGCCAATAATCAAGGTGATATTACGTTTAGCAATAACAATGGTGATATCGGTTATTTTTAAATAATACAGCTAGAACAAAAACATTATGTATCCGTTTGTACTTCTAAGGAATTTAGGTTGTTACCTAATGTAATAACTGTAGAAATAGAAGAAAATCTATAAGGTTAATACTATATCTATCCTAAAAAAATTCTCGTTAAAAGTTAAGAAATGATTAACGAGAATTTATCACGGTGCATGAGTCCGTAATCTGCCCACTTCAAGATTTGAGTTAAAACAAAGAAGCTAAGTGGAGGATAAACGGACGCTAGCTCCCTGATAAGTTTCGCTAACAATCAGTGGGAGTTAAAAACTCCCGCTGATTGAAGCCTCACTTTATTTAAATGAACGATCCATAACAAATCCAGTTTTAGATGTTTGGTTATCACTTAACCAACCTTCTTCACTTAATTTGTTGAACCATGCTGCTTCGATTTGATCTGCTTCTCTAGGATCATCCGTTTTCGTGGAAATTTCCGTAACGGTATCCCCTTTATAAGACCAGATTTCCACATCAGCTTCAAAACCTAGAAATTCCCCTTCATATGTGTGTGCTAATGCAGGTCCATAAGGAATAGTATTACTTAATGTTTCACGATACCAATCTTCATCATCCCATCTGCGGTACTTTTTCGGAGCTTCGTCTTGGAATAGTTCGATTGCATATTGTGGGTTGATTAGATCAAAGCGTAATATATCATCCTTGGTGAATTTTTCTTTTCGACTGATGGAGAACACATCAATTCCTTCTTTACGGTCATTTTCAAATTTGTAATTGGACATATCATTGTGGAATCCTTTTTCCGTTGCTTCTGCAATCGCATCTTCAACGGATACACCAGTAAATCTTTTTTTATACGTAATGTTAGTCTTTTTGTCGCTAGTATAAACACGTAGACGATGAATATAGCCTAACTGACGAAATTCTTGATCAGGTGTATCAAAATAATACACTTTTAGATCTTCGTCATGTTCTGCATCGAAAATATCTAGCATGTCGAGCGTGCTTGGAAAAGCATGCAAATCAAGGTTGAATTTCACCTCATAACCAGGTTCAATATCACTTGCTGCATAGGATGGGATAGCAACACCTATGACTACACTCAATAATACCGTTAACAACAACATTACTTTTTTCACTTTAAAATCCCTCCAGTTTTAACATCTAATGAATCTAACATTCTCACCAAATCCGCTTGTTTACTGTGGAAAAAAATAAACCTTTCTGCATCTATCGTTTGTGTTAATGTTTGCACGTCTGTAAAATCAGGATGAGATTTGTAAAAGGGGGACTCTTCATCCTCATATATAGACGTATTTATTTCATGAAATCCACTTGGCTTACTTGTTAATAAGTAAATACCAGGCTTCCTTGTTTTTTGATACATTTCCAAACGATTACTTTGTAGCATTGCTTTAAATTTTTCCCATCTGTCATTGTGTATGTTATCTGTGTGTTCGAGATAGTGGTATAAATGTTTCTGCAAGGAATCATCGATAATAAATGTTCTGTCTGGCAGTTTGTGAAAAAGGGAAAAGAGTAAATCACCAGCTTTTCCAGATAGCGTAACGGGAATCAGATACTTCTCAAGTGGATTCGTCATCCCCTGGACGATGTTTGTCATACTTTTATGATAAGGCATTGTCTGTGCACCATGACCACTATCTATTAGGGCGACGTCGTACGTATTGATAATAGGTCTATCTGTAACTAATAGTGGCGAAGCAAGTGCTATATCTCCAGAGTAAAATAGTGTTTGCTCACCGATTTGGATGAGATACCAGACACTGCCGAGCATATGACCACTGTATCCCCATGTAATCGACAGGTTTTCTGTTAACTTGATTCGTTTCCCTCTTGAGTTTTTAGCAAAAGGGCGAAAATATAGCTTGTCCATCGCCGTAATTCCTTGTTTCCCTTGCCAATTTCTCATAATAGCAGGCATTTGTTCGAAGCTCGCTTCACTCATCCAGATATCCCCGATAAATCCTTTTGCCGCGAGTAATGGAAGTGCCCCAACATGGTCGTTGTGAACATGTGAAATAAATACAGCCTGAATCGATGTTGCTACTTCCTCTGTAATGGATGGGTATATTTCTGGTTCTCCATTTCGTACACCACAATCAAGCAAAATGCGTGTGTTGGTTTGCTGGTCCGTTACTAAAAAACAATTTCGCCCATATTCTCCTACTCCTCCAAGGGCGCATACATCCAACATTAGTTTGTGCTTAATGCCTTTCGTTGCAATAGTTCAATCAAAAAGATACAAAGTATAGTTAATAATACAGTGATGACTGCCATTGCCATCCCTTTTGATACATCACCTTGTTCAAATTGACTAAAGATGAAGGTGGCACTAGTTTCAACTGATGGAGGGAGAATAAGTAAAGAACCAACTAGTTCACGCATAGAAATAATAAAAGTCATCATCCATCCGGCTAAAATTCCTTGCCCTAAGAGTGGTAGCCAGATTTTTACGAGAATCATCCAACCGTTTTGAGCAAAGACTGCATTTGATTGATGAATCGATGGATGTAACTGTGATAGAGCGGACTTTGTATATTGAACAGAGTAAGGTAAAAACAACACAATATACGTTACAATGGGCATCCAGTTCGTATTATAGACGGTAGTAGGAAGCCATGTTGCATTCCAAAATAGAATTAGCCCTACAACGAAAACAATTCCAGGAATAATATTCGATAACAAGCTCGTAAAATCAAGGAATTGTTGGGCTTTCCTTTTGCCATCTTTAATATACAATGCTGTACAAAACCCAATACAAGCTGCAATAGTAGAAGCGACAAAGGCAAAGTTAATACTGTTCATTAATGCTTGAAAACTGGAAGACCCAACAGTAAAAAGGTCTGTATAATGACTAAAGGTTATGTTACTCAAGCTAAGTGCTTCACCGCGAACCTTTAATAAAGAAGTAGCGATAATCGAAAAATAGGGTATTCCAATCGATAACGCTAGAATGATGAACACATATCCCGAAGAAACGATTCGGGTGATGAGTGAATCCTTCACTTGGTTGGCATTTGTTGATTTGCCTGAAAGTGTACCATAAGAATGTTTACGACTAATCACATTTTGGATGTACCAAATAAGCATACAAACACTTAATAAGATAAGCGATAAACTTGTCGCAGCAGAAATATTAATCGGCCAATGAGAGAGATAGCCATGAATTTCTGTTGTGAAAACATCATAGCCAATCCTTTTACCGAAAGTAGCTGGTGTTCCGAACTCTGCTAAGGTCTTGATGAAAACAAGTAATGCTGCCATCACATAACTTGAAATTAATAGTGGCATGATGGCGCGAATCCAGTTCATAATCGGATTACCGCCATAAATTAATGTTGCATCCTGAAAAGAGCCATCAATTCTGAGCAAAGCATTTTTTAACATTAAATAGAGAAATGGATATAGATGCATACTCATGATAAATACCATTCCCGCTACACTGAAAAAAGTAAACGGTGCTTCTCTTTGAAAAATCTGTTCATAATAACCATTATGTTGCATAAACAAAATCCAGCCCATTGATCCGATATATGGTGGGGTCATAAATGGGATAGTAAAAACAATATCTAGCCAGTCATATTTTGCTAGAAATGTTTTCGTTCTAATAATAGCTAATGGTAGTGCGATACAAGTCGTTAAGGCAATCACATACAGCCCGAGCAATAACGAGTTTTGCATCGTTTTGACAATACTATTATTTTGTAAGACAGATAGCAGTGAATCGAATGATAGATTGCCATCTTCAAAAAAAGTATAGCCGAGCACCGCAAGAAGCGGAGCTACAGCTAAAATACTAAGTATAATAAACAAAGCCGTAAAAGGGGCATGTCTACGTACGATCATACGTATTCCTCCAGTATGTTACTTCAACATGTAGAAGTGTTATTCCATTGATGTGAATTTGTTTAATGTTTCTGTTTGTTTTTCTTCGATATCCTCTAAGTCTAGTGGAAGCGTAGGAATCTCACTAAGTGGTGCACGATCGTTTAATTCAATCGCATCGTTACCAGGTAAAATATACGCATCTGCAATTAATTGTTGTGCAGTATCAGATAATAAGAAGTCGATATATGCTTGAGCACCTTCTAAGTTGTGTGCATCTGCAAGGATTGCAGCAGCTCGTGGACTAATAACGGTACCACTTTCTGGATAATAAATATCAACAGGTTCTCCGTCGTTTTTCGCTTTATATGTCATATAGTCTACAGCAGAGACAACAACATCTTTATCGCCAGTAATAACAGAGTTTAATGCTTCTTTGTTTGCACCTGCGATTAATAAATCATTATCTAACCAGCTTTGTACAGTATCCCAACCACCATCTGTTTGATTTGTTAAGCCGTATAGAAAGTCGACAGCTGAACCGGAAGAAGTTGGGTCAGGCATCGCAACACGACCTTGCCATTCTTCGTCACTGAACTCATCCCAATCAGCGTCAATAGAATCTACTTCGTTTGTATTGTAGGCAACGCCAAGAGCGGCTGCACTATACCCGTAATAATAGTTGTCTGCATCACTCCACTCAGGGTTGATACTGTCACCATTTTCCGACTCATAGGCTTGTAATTTATCTTCTGATTTTAGTCCTTCCATAGATGAGACAGAAGCAAGTACGACAACGTCTGCTACAGGGTTATTTGCTTCCGCTTCTAATCTGGATAAAATTTTACCTGTTGTACTTTGGAACATTTCTACCTTGATACCTGTTTCTTCTTCAAATGCTTCTTGAATATTTTCCGCTAGTCCACCAGGTCCTGCTGAATAAACCGTGAGCGTATTCTCGTCTGTTGAAGAACTGTTTTCAGCACCTGAAGCTTCGTCATTGTCAGCTCCACAAGCACCTAATAGTAATGCTGATGTGAAAATTCCTGCCATTGCCGTCATTTTTAATTTTTTCATTTGTTACGCCTCCTGTTTTTGTAATGAATGAATCGTATTTTCTTCGATATAAAGTTTTATCTTTTCCCCTTGGATATGTGGTTGGTGGTCATAGAACTTCCACAGATGACCATTAGTTTCGACAAAGATAAGATAGCGATCCCCTTCATACATGCATTTTTTTACGATTCCTGATCTCGCCCGTGTATTTGCTTGTGGGTATGGATGAACATGTTCAGGTCGAATCATTTTGTCTTGTTCTTCTAGCCAATTCGTTTTGCCGATAAAATTAGCAACAAAAGTGTTGGTAGGGGAGTGATAGATTTCCTCAGGTGAACCTGTTTGGACTACCTCTCCACTATTCATGACAATCATGTTATCAGACATTGCCATTGCTTCCGTCTGGTCATGCGTCACAAAAATAGCTTTGGAACCAATCGATTGAACGATTGTCAAAATTTCCTCACGCATTTGTTCGCGAAGGATCGCATCAAGTGCACTAAGCGCTTCATCAAACAAAATCAGCTTTGGATTAACAGCGATTGCTCGCGCTAAGGCAACACGTTGCTGCTGTCCACCAGATAATTCCCCTGGTTTCATTTTGGCCTTTTGTTCCAGCTTTACTTTCTTTAATGCATCATGAACGATTGCTGTTCGTTCTGCTTTTGCTACTTTCCCTCTGAGACCAAAAGCAACATTGTCGAAAACAGTCATGTGTGGCCAAAGCCCAAAATCCTGAAATACCATGGCGATTTCTCGTTTGTTCGGCTTTACATTCACCTTTTTTGACAGAGAAAAAATCGGTGTGTCATCAAAATGAATTTCTCCAGCTGTTGGCTCTGTTAGTCCTGCTAACATTTTTAGTAAAGTTGTTTTCCCACAGCCTGATTGACCGAGAATCGTGACAAATTGATCTTCTATTGTCAGATCAATCGGCTTTACTGCTTGGATATTTCCGTATTTTTTCTCGACCCCTTTTAAATGAATTTTCATGATATCCTCTCCTTACTCATAAGTGTAGGGGAGAAATGTTTAGTAAATATTAACTAACTGTTAACATTAAATTAAAATAAATCTGATAAAATCATCATATTGTTAGAAAAAATCTAAAATACTTCAGGGTGATAAAGTGAATATCCAAAAATTAAATGTATTTATTTCGCTAGTAGAAACGAGAAAAATGACCGATACCGCTAAATCATTAGGTTTATCAACACCAACTGTTTCCTTTCATATTAAATCGTTAGAGGAAGACTACGGAATTAAGCTTTTTCGTACTAATGCAGGCGGCTACCGGCTAACAGATGCAGGGGAAATGCTCTATCATTATGCCAAACAATTAAGTCAGACAAATCAAGCATTAGAAAAAAGTGTCGCAGATTATAAAAATGGGGAAAAAGGAGCATTAAAACTTGGCGCAAGTGGTGTTCCAGCACAATTGTTCATGCCAGAATTAATTCACCAATTAGCAGAAAACTATCCAAAAGTGAAGGTTTCTTTAGATGTAAAAACAGCTCCAGATATAGAAAGAAGGCTGTTGTTACAAGAACTAGATTGTGGCTTCATTATGGAAACAGGAAATAAAGAGCAAGACCTCATCTATGAACCTATTACAAGTGACACGATTGTACTAGCCTTTAGTAAGGAACATTCATTTAACGGAAAAACGATTTTAGAAGAAAATGATTTATACAATCAAACATTATTAGTGCACCGTTTATCCAGTTCAACAGGCCGTTTTTCTCAAGTCTGGCTACAAGAAAAAAAGCTAAGAATGGAAATGATTCAACTTGATTCTGTTTCCACCATTATTAAGATGTTATCATACGGCAAGGCTGTCGCACTTATTTCTAAACGATTAATCGAAAAAGAAACACATTTATCCTATATAGAATTTCACAACCAAGATTTAGAAAGACAAATTCATTTTGTCTACCACCGTAATTTATGGATGAGCGGGCCATTTCAATATTTTAAAAAATTAGTGACAAACTTAGGGGGAGAGCTAGAGGTTTAAATAAACAGAAATATGAACACAAAGGAAAGAAAAAGCATTCAATTTTGTAAATAAATCATTGTATAGACAGTAAGCAATTCTGTTATAAATAAAGAAGCAATAAGCTGACGTTAGTAATCAGTAGAAGTCTATAACTTCCACACTGAAGAATCCCTATTCCCATTTCGTCAGCAACTAAATGCATGAATAATCCCCCTAAAAAAACAGCATGATTACGCTTACTATTATTTTTTTCTGAAAATTATATTGACAATCGGTTAATTGTTCATTAGAATAAGTTTCACTGACTCACAATTTCATACAAACATCGAATTTCTTATCAAGAGAGGTAGAGGGACTGGCCCTATGAAGCCTCGGCAACGTGTTTTATTCGTTAATGAATAAAAAGAACGTGCTAATTCCAGCAAGTGAGTGATCACTTGAAAGATAAGAAGGGCAGGTATACGAAATAGATATGTAATCTTCTCTTCTTATTTTGAAGGGGAGATTCTTTTATTGGCTAAGAACGAACGATACAGATTTTTTTCGAAATATTCGGATAATAAGAAAAGAGGGATTACATGATAGATTTTCAAGATGTAACGAAGACGTACACAACAAATGATAAACAAATAACAGCTGTTGATCATGTCAATTTATCGATTGAACAAGGAGAGATTTTCGGTGTGATCGGTTTTAGTGGAGCAGGAAAAAGTACACTAATTCGATGTGTAAATTTACTAGAAAGACCAGATCAAGGCAAGATAATCGTAAATGGCACAGACATGTTAAAGTTGTCTAAACCAGAATTGATTAATGTTCGCAGAAAGATTGGGATGATTTTTCAGCATTTCAATCTACTAGAATCAAAAACGGTCTTTCATAATGTTGGTTTTCCATTGCTATTAGCTGGCGTTTCTAAGCAAAAAGTGAAACGAAAAGTGGATCAGTTACTTGAGTTTGTTGGCTTAAAGGATAAAGCAGAACATTATCCGGAACAACTCTCGGGCGGGCAAAAGCAACGAGTAGGTATTGCAAGAGCATTAGCAACAGATCCAGAAATATTATTGTGTGATGAAGCAACATCAGCACTTGACCCACAAACAACTAGCTCTATTTTAGACTTGCTTAGAAAAGTCAGAGAAGAATATAACATTACGATTTTAATGATTACACATGAAATGCCAGTCATTAAAGAGATTTGCGATAGAGTCGCAGTAATGGAACAAGGAAAGGTGATTGAAGAGGGATCGATTTTTGATGTCTTTTCCAATCCACAACAGCAAACGACAAGAAACTTTGTAAAAACAGTTATGAATGATCAATTACCACAATCTGTTATTGATAAAGTGCATGGAGCACATGAGGGTAGCAAGATTGTTCGTTTAACTTTTGTAGATGATTCAACAGATATTCCGCTTATCTCCGATGTGGCGAAAAAATTCGAGGTAGACACGAATATATTATTTGGTCAAATTATCGAGTTACAGAAGAAGCCATTTGGTAGCTTAATAGTGGAATTGATTGGTACATCAACAGAAATAGATAAGGCTATTCAGTTTATTGAGAGTCAAGCAAGTGTAGAGGAGGTAGAAACAGATGGGGATTGATTTAGCAACTTTTTGGCCACGAATTGTGGACGCAACCATCGAAACACTACAGATGGTGGCATTTTCACTAATTTTTTCATTAATTATCGGGATTCCACTTGGTATCGTACTAGTTGTTACGAGACCGGGAAATTTATTAGGGAATAAAGCATTCTTTGCCGTGTTAAATGGTGTGATTAATTTCTTGCGCTCCATCCCTTTTATCATTTTGTTAGTCGCGATTATCCCATTTACGAGATTAGTAGTTGGTACAACAATTGGGACGGCTGCAGCGATTGTTCCATTAGTAGTGTATGCAGCTCCATATATTGCAAGGCTAGTGGAAAGTAGCTTACTAGAAGTATCACCAGGTGTTATTGAAGCAGCCGAAGCAATGGGAGCAAAACCTTGGCAAATTATTTTCCGTGTCCTTGTGCCAGAAGCGTTTAGCTCGTTAATTCTTAACATTACGATTGCGACTGTCGGAATAATAGGTGCATCAGCGATGGCTGGATTTGTTGGAGGTGGTGGTCTAGGTGACTTAGCAATCGCCTATGGATACCAACGATTTGAAACAGAGATTATGATTATTACCGTTTTACTTTTAGTAGTAATTGTACAGTTCGTGCAATCATTAGGAAACAAATTATCGAAAACATCAAGAAGAAGATAGGGGAGATAAACATGAAAAGAAAAGTATTTGGAATAGTTGTGAGTTTATTAGCAATTGTAGCAGTATTAGCTGGATGTGGAAGTAATGATGAGGAAACAACAGTCAAAGTCGGATTAAATGGATCTGGTATCCCGATTTGGGAATTTATTAAAGAGAAGGCAGCTGACGAAGGGATTAACATAGAGCTTACCGAGTTTTCTGATTATGTACGTCCGAATGATGCTTTAGCGGATGGAGATATTGATTTAAATGCTTTTCAAACAGTAAGTTACTTTGATTCTTTCATTGAAGAACGAGATTATGATTTAGTACCGATCGCGACAACGATGATTGCTCCAATGGGCTTTTATTCAGAGAAAATTGATGATGTAGGTGATGTACCTGGCAATGCACAAATTGCTGTACCACAAGAGGCAACAAACTTAGGGAGAGCACTGTTATTAGCAGAGCAAGCTGGCTTAATTACATTGGAGGATGGTTTTGATGGAAATGGTGATCTTTCTGCGATCGTCGAAAATCCAAAAAATATTGAATTTGTCCCAATGGTTGCTGCCCAAACAGCACGTGTACTTCCGGATGTAACAGGAGCAATTATTAATAATGGTGTAGCGGTAGAAGCAGGTTTCGTTCCAGTACAAGATGCTGTCTTTATTGAGGATGATACGGCAACACCATACATTAATATCATTGCTGCACAAGGCGACGAGAAAGATAAAGAAGCTTTTCAGAAAATAGTTGATATTTATCAAACAGATGAAGTAGAAGAATATATTCTTGAAGTGTACAACGAGTCATTAATTCCAACCTTTGTTCCATTAGAGCAAATCGGTTGGTAATCATGATAGCAAAAAAGGAGGCAGAATAATGACAACATTAAATAAACAAGCATTAGAACAAATCATTGTAAAAGAAATCGAGAGTAAACGAGCGAAATTTATTGAAACAAGTCATCAAATTCATGCTCGACCTGAAATTGGCAATCAAGAATATTTTGCTTCGGAATTATTACGAACAACTCTTGAAGAGGAAGGATTTTCTGTTCAGGCTGGCATACCAGAGCATGAAACAGCTTTTATTGCTCGTAAATCATCTAGTAAAGCTGGACCGAAGATCGGTTTTCTTGCCGAATATGATGCACTAGAAGGTTTAGGACATGCGTGTGGCCATAATATTATCGGTACACTGAGTGTCGCAGCAGCGATTGGATTAAGTAAAGTGCTCAATCAGATCGGTGGTGAACTGGTTGTCTTAGGTACACCAGCTGAAGAAGGCGGTCCGAATGGAAGTGCAAAAGGTACGTTTGTCAGACATGGATTGGTTCAGGATATTGATGCATGTATGATGATTCATCCATATGATAAAACAGCAGGTACCGCACCGACACTTGCCGTTGATCCGATCGATTATAAATTTTACGGAAAACCGACACATGCAGCAGTATCCCCTGAAAAAGGAATCAATGCATTAGATGGTGTGATCCAATTATTTAATGGTATCAATGCTCTGCGCCAACATGTAACAGACGATGTGAGAATTCATGGGATTATTATTGATGGTGGCGATGCAGCAAACATTGTACCAGAGTATGCTAGAGCACGTTTCTTCATTCGTGCTAAAACCCGTAAAGCATGTAATGAAGTAACGAAGAAAGTCAATAACATTGCCGAAGGAGCAGCTTTTGCAACAGGAGCGCGAGTAGAAATAGAGCCTATCCAAAATGGTGTTGATGACTTTAAGTTGAATACTAGTTTTGATCAAGTATTCCAAAATAGAATCGAGGAGCTTGGTGAAGATTATCAAACTTCCAATAAAGGTTTAGGTTCAAGTGATGCAGGTAATATTAGTCAAGTCGTGCCAACGATTCATCCTTATATTAAAATCGCAGAAGAAGGTACGGCACTACATACGATACCTTTCCGTGAAGCGGGCATTTCTGAACAAGGTGATCAAGCGCTGATTACAGGAGCGAAAGCTTTAGCATTAACTGGATTTGATCTTATAACAGATACAGAAGCATTGGCGCGAGTGAAAGAAGCGTTTTAGTAACTGAATGATGAGAACTATCAAGAAAAAACTAAGGCTTTTGATAGGCCTTAGTTTTTTCTGGAATAAAGGTATTCTTTCTAGCAGTTAATGTACTAGTATTTTTAATAACCTCTAAGCATGCTCCACACTATATCCCCCTTACATGACCAACAGAAAATCTTTTGGTCTATTGATAGAAGTCTAACTATAAGCAAAGAGAACAAGATTGTTACCCTAATAAAAGAAATTATTGGTACAGTATACAATTTTCGTTAAAATCACTCACATAATCCCATTTATATGCTAAAATGTAGAATGTTCGACTGTGTTTTACAGAGAAAGAAAATAATAACAGAAAGGATGGTGAATCAAATAGGAAAGAAGTTTTACTATTCATTATTGATGATTAGTTTAGTTGGAATTGGTTATTCTTTATATTTTCTGATTATTCAAGTAAATGACTATGCAGTGGCACAACATAAATATGGAGAAATTAAAACTATGTATCATCAACAAGAACGTAGTCTAGAAAATATCAATGAAGATTACATAGGATGGATATCCATTGAAAATACGAGCATAGATTACCCTGTTGTATTAAGTTCTGACAATCAGTATTATTTGGATCATAATTTTTATCAGGAAGAAGACTTTGTAGGATCTATTTTTATGGATTATCGAAATTCTGTTAACCCTATGGATCAACATACTATTATTTATGGTCATAATATGAAAGATAAAAGTATGTTTGGTAGTTTATCAGATATTATCAATGATCCTTCATTTGCAGATTATCAGATAAAACTAGAAGTTGATGGTAAATTATATGTTTGGGAAATATTTTCTGCATATGTATCAACAAAAACGGATTGGATGCAGGTATTTTTTCAGACGCCAACAGCATACGATGATTTCTTAGAAAATATTCTGGATTCTTCCATGCAACCATCTAGTCAAGATTTAAATAAGATGGATAGAATTATTACTTTAGCTACATGTACAACTAATGGTATAGATGAACGATTTATTGTACATGGAAAATTAGTAGAGGAGAGTAGCTAGATGACAAAGTTTAAACAATTAATGTTAGTGTTTGTATTATTTTTGGCATGTGTTTGTTTCCCGTCTATTTCTTTTGCTTCAGAAACTAGTAATGACATATTAAACGTAGATTTGGAAACAGATAAAGAGGCTTATGATGATTCGGATGTCATTACATCAACTTTAACTATTACGAATGTATCTGAGCGTTATAGTGCGAAGGATATAGATATTCAAACGAAATTACCAGATGAGTTAGAAGTGACAGAATCAGATGATCTAGATATTGAAAATGGAATCGTTTACTGGGATGTTAATGATTTGGAGCAGGGAGAGGCATTAGAAGTAACATTTACATCAAAGCTTAAAGATTCCGTTCAGCAACAACTGGCAGGAGAAAGTACTGAAGAGGAAAATACATCAGGTACTTCTGGCGATTCAGAAACTGCAGTTGAAAATAATAATGATCAATCGATAACAAAAGATGAAAAAAATGATCAGACTGTTACAGAAACGGCTGCACCGCAAACAGGAGATAATGTTAATCTCTTTACTTATATGGTTATTCTTCTTATTTCAGTCATTCTAGGGATTATTGCATTTATAGGTATTCGCAAGAAGAAGATTCCTAAAACAGCCACATTTATTATTGCTATTTTACTTCTTACACCGTTTGCTTCACATATTCAAGCAGTTGAGTCAGAAAAGATTACACAGGAATCCACCTATCAACATACATTATCGATTGGTGATAATGAGTACGATGTAGAGACATCTGTTACGACAACAATAGTGGAAAGTTTAGAACAGATTCCTGTAACTGGTACGATATATGATGCAGAAGGTAATCTACTGACTAATCATGAATTAACTTTTGAGACAACAATTGATAATGAACAAATAACTAATGTCATAGAAACGGATGACGAAGGGTATTTTGTAGAGCGTTTGTATAAAAATATAGACTATCAAGTGACCTCTGATGATATACAAGCAAGTATGACAGCGGTAGATGTAAATGAGGTTGAGGTTACCAATGAATTGGGTGAAATTGAACTTGGAAAGTCTTTAAGAAATGGTGATAATCACTCATTTTTACAGCCTAGTGTTATTTATTTAGATGATGAAGATGTGGAAAGTATTAACGATATTTCGTCGGATTTATCTCAAGCTACATTTACTGATTCATTAGATTTAATGGAAGATGATTTAATTGTTGTTCCTGAATGGGAGGAGTATCCTTCAGGGATTGCGTTCCAAATCGAATCAATTGATAGGAACGATTCGGAAATGATTTTAGAATTAGAACAACCAGAAATTGAAGATATATTTGAAGAAATAGTAGGGGAAATAGAGGTTGATATGTCTCCAGGATATTTCACACCAGCAGATGGTGTAGAAATTCAAGATGTTATGGGGGCTACAACAGAAGAAAGCATTGAGCTAGATGATCAGTCAATTGGTTCTAAACTTACGTTAAAGATAGATGATCTGATTGAATATGAAGAGTTTTCACTAAATGGTAAGGTTGAATTGTCTGGTAAATTTTCTGGAGATATTGATTGGCGTGTCGGATTAAATCCGGTTAATTCATTTGATTTTAATTTCACAGGAGAACAAAATATTATCGCCGATGCAACAGTTGTAAGCGAAAAAGAAGTAAAAGTTCCTTTAGGGAAACTGGTAGTGCCAACACAAGTACCTGGTCTAACTGTTAGTGTGCCATTTGAATTAGTTACAAAAGTAAGTGGTGAAGTTAGCGTAGAAATTTCAACAGGAATACGTGAGAACATTGGCTTATCCTATACGGGAGATGAAGGGGTTAGAACCTATCCTGAAGAACACTTTGAACCATATTTCCAAATGACAGATGTTAATGGCTCAGGGGAGCTAGCGGCAGGGGTAGGTTTGTCGGTATTTACACAAGGATTTGGAATAGATCTTTTAGGAGCGACTGGAACAGGTATGCTAACTGGAAAAGCGACTACCTCCGTTATAGGCCAAAATTTACCTTATAGTTGTCTGCAGCTATCTCGGTCGTTCGATGCAGAATTAAAACTAAAAGCGCCAATTTTGAATGGATGGGAATCACCAAGCATTAATGCTGATCATACATTTCCAGGTGATGAAATTGGAAACTGTGTAAGGTCGATTAATGTAAATCCAAATCAATTGGAAATGGAGCCTGACGAAACAAAATCTGTTACCGTTAGTGCCATTAATAATACTGGTGAATCACCTATTAATAATGATGATGATTTAGAGGTAGTAATATCTGATAGTGATCTTATTTCTGTTGAGAAGCGTGATAATAGGGTAGATATTCAATCGTCTGAACATGCACAGGACGGTGATGAAATCGAAATAGAATTTAATTATGAACTGAATGGTACTACACATACTGACACACTAAAAGTTCAGATTAAAGATGACCGTCCTAAAGGGGAACTTGTTGGTAGTGTAATAGATGCGGTAGAGGAAACACCGTTGCATAATGCAAACGTTGAATTGTTTAGAGATGGGCAACTAGTACAAACTGTAGAGACGCTAGAAGATGGAACCTACCAAGTAAATGTTGCTCCTGGTCAATATAAAGTAGAAGTATCTTATCCAGGTTATATCAAAGACTCATCTATTGTGACGATTCAGTCAGAAGATTCTACGACATATGATTCTGTTTTATACTTAGTAGGAGATGAGTATGGTGGTAATGGTAAAGTGTCCGGTGTCATTACTAATGCTGTAACTGGTGATGGTGTACAAGAGGTAAACATTGATATTCGTCGTGGAAAAAATACTACAGAAGGTGAAGTCATTAAGACGATTAAGACAGCTGAAGATGGTTCATATGAAGTTGAACTACCAGGTGGAAATTATACGATGACTTTAGAAGCTGATGGATTTATTTCTACGAATGCTAATATTCTATCTATTGGTGGAGAGGAGAAATCAGAGCAGAATGCTACTATCTCACCTAGTGGACTATTAGCTGAAGATTTAAGAGTAGTACTTACATGGGGAGAAAATCCAAGAGATTTAGATTCACACATAACTGGTCCGAGAGAGGATGGTGGACGTTTCCATGTATATTATTCTGCCAAAGAGTATATTGATAGTGTAAATAATGTCAATCTTGATCGCGATGATATTCATTCCTATGGTCCAGAAACAATAACGGTCATTAAGCAATTACAACAAGGTACCTATACGTATGCTGTTCATAATTACACAGGCCGTTATTTAACAGAGGATAATCAATTTGATCTTTCTAATTCTGAAGCAACAGTAAGAATATACAAAGGAGACCAATTGCTTGAAACGTATAATGTACCTGTAAATCAGCCGGGTAACTCGTGGCGAGTGTTTGAGATACGTGATGGAGAAATTGTTCAAATTAACCAAGTTGAAACAATTGATAATTGGAGATCACCTGATTATTTTGCACCTCTTCCATAACAATAAGCAGTAATTGATGAAAGAGTGTTTCGTGATTTGTTTACGAAACACTCTTTTTTTAATATGACTTTAAAATATATGGTTGAGTAAGAGGAAATATGGAATTGAATGTTTCCCTTCTAATAAATCATGTATAGGAGATAGTGTAGTCTGTGAAATAGAACTATCTAAGTCTACATCTGTTCTGTTTTGAGTCATCTCGTGCTCAACTCACTTGAGTACTAGTTCTTCGTCATAGGTATGAGTAGGGAGATTTCTTTTACCAAGTGTACCCTTAGCAATTCCCCAAATTATCTGTTCCCTGTAAACTTGGTGTGTTATTTCTATCGTGAAACAAACAACTTAAAACTTATCCTTTAAAATCACCAAGGGTAAGCATGCCCATATCTGATATGGTTCTTTTACTGAGTGAGATTTCGTTATCATTCCTATACATTTCCACCCCTTATAGTTCCATCATCTACACCAGGTCCATATTCTAATATCATTGCTACACTCTTAATCACTTATCCACTCTATTAGGACAAGAGAATCAGCTACTATTGTTTATTCAATAAATAGATCCATTCTACTTTATTCGCCTTGTCATTTTGTCATTGTTTTGATGATGTGCCTGGAACAAATAAAGTGTTAAAATGATCAGGCAACTGTGATCTTTGTCCGTTAAGTTGAAAACAAAACTTATCCAATAATCTAGATAGAAAGAAGTGGCGTTTGAATGTTCAGTAAACGACAAAAAATAATCTTATCTTATATTCTTTATATAGACGATCCAATAAAACTTGATTTACTCGCTGGTATTATTCAAGTTTCGATTCATACGATTCGAAAGGAATTAGAAAACATTAACAGAATCCTTTCTGAAAGTGACACTCAAGTGTCCATTTCAAATAAAGGTCAATGTTATATAGAAAATGAGAAGAAGGAAACAGTCAGAAACTTATTAATCAACCCAATTTTTATAGATAAAAATAATATTGAAAATCATATTGTTTGGGACAGGATTTATACGATCATAGGTATGCTTTCCTTTGAAGAAGATTATGTAAGTATGGAAGAACTTGCCGATAGGCTCTTTGTATCCAAATCCACAATTAATTTGAATATAACGGAAATTAAAAGGATCATCAACAGAATTTCTGGTATTCATTTTACTATTTCTAATACGAAGGGATTAAAATTTGAAGGAAAAGAAGAGGGTTTTCGATATCTGTTAGCTAAAATGATCGTCCAAGGCTTAAATATAGAAACTGTTTTACAAAATTTATTTCCTGCAATGGATTTTGATATAGCTAAAAAACATTCTCAAATAAATAAAGCCTTGAGAGAAATCATGGTTAAGCATGATTTCATTATTTCTGGAAAAGCCTTTGGGCTAGTTGCTGCAAGTCTTTTAATATGTGCTATTCGTGATGAGTTGGGATATATATCATATAACCAAATAGATGAGTCCCTTTTACCAATGATGAAGGAGTTAGAGCAACGCTTAAAAAAAGAGGTGGATATCACTTTTACCAATTCAGATATGCTTTACATACAGCAAGTTATAATGGAACAAAATCATTTCTATAAAAATGATAACTGGGATTTAAAGGATAGACAGATTGTTTCAGTCTTTACTCAGGCAGTAAGCGATTTGTTTAAAATAGATTTGCAGAAATATCATCATTTTGAAGAAGAGTTTATGTTTTACATTAATCAATTAAATCAAAGAGTTAAAAATAATCATGATTACACAAACTTTTATAAACGGCAAATTAACCGAATGTTTCAAATGACGACAAGTATTGTTGCTTATTGTAAACCAGATCTTAAAGAATTGGGAGTTACTTATTCAGAGGCAGAGTTAGCCTATATTACGCTATTTTTAGGTAACTATATTGAAACAGAAGAGCCGACCTTAAATATATTGTTTGTTTCTGATGAACATACTGCTTTAGTAAAATGGATTGTGTCTGAAGTTGAGCGCTTGATGGGCACATCTGTACGGATTTTAAATACGATACCAAGATATTTATTTGAGGCTAATATGGACGGATTTTTAAAGAATATCGATGTGATCTTAACGACAGATCAAATTAATGTAAATCATAAACGAACGGTGATTTTCATTCAATCACTATTTGGTAAAGCAGAGCAAGATTTTTTACAATCACTTTTACAAGATTACTTAAAAAAATCTGACATGAAGAAATTACAAGAAATAGAAAGTACAGCAATTGGGCAAGAGCACTTCATACAGATTCCCGTGGAATATAAGGAACTCAATCAGTGTTTCTACTATATGTTAGAAAAGCTTGGATACTTAGAGTCGATAGAAAAAAACGAGATAGATAATCATTTCATACCTAACGATACTAAAATAGCATATGCTTCTTTTATTTCAGATCGCCCAGGCCAGTCGAAGATCATTATTGGTAAATTACCAAAGAGTATTACTTATGGAAATAAAGCAATTCATACAATTATTATCTCACTATACCATGCCAATGATCATGCTATAGCACGTCCATTTTATCAGTGTGTTCGATTTTTAATGGATCCTGCTCAAAATAATCGAATAGGGAAAATCAAAGACTATTCTGATTTTAAGAATTTATTCGATCAATAAAGGCTGTTTAGTTTTTTATCATGAGCATGATAAAAAAACTAAATGGTCTTTTCTTTTTTTCTTCGGTATTTTAGAACTATAGCAAGATTTATAGAAAAGCTGATAAATTTAATAGCAATTTTGACTTTATCAAAGGGAGGAATTATTAATGGAATATAAATCATATTCTTCGTTTGATCCAAATTTCCTATGGGGAGCGGGTACTTCATCCTTTCAAGTAGAAGGAGCGGTTCAAGAGGACGGAAAAGGACTTTCTGTTATTGATGTAATGCAAAAAAATCCTGATATAACAGATTTCTCTGTTGCTTCCGATCATTATAATCGTGTGGAGGAGGATGTTGCCCTGATGGCAGAATTAGGCTTGAAAGTTTACCGTTTCTCCATTGCGTGGACGCGTATTTTTCCAGATGGAAATGGAGAGGTAAACGAAAAAGGGGTGGCCTTCTACGATCATTTAATTAATGAATTGATAAAACATAATATTGAACCGTTAGTGACCATCTATCATTTTGATTATCCGCAAAGCCTTGTAGAGCAATATGGAGGATGGTTATCGAGAAAAAGTATTGAGGACTATCGATCCTATGCGGAATTTTTATTTAAAACATACGGTGACCGTGTCAAATACTGGCTGACGATTAATGAACAAGACCACGTTGTCCGTATTCCAACGCGTCTAGGATTAACTGGGGATGACCATTATGAACAACTACGGCTAGGTTATCAAGCCAACCATAATATGTGTGTTGCGACCGCCCTAACGATTAAGACATTTCAAGAGTTGGGAATAGAAGGGAAGATTGGTCCTGCCATTTCTTATTCCATGGTACACCCTGCTAGCTCAAGCCCTGATGATGTACTAGCTAGTAAGGACGCGATGTTAATCAAACATAATTACTTGATGGATTTACATTGCTATGGAAAATACAGTCATATGTTCTGGAGATATCTTGAAGAAAGAAATTTCACTCCTTCTATAGAAGACGGAGACTTGGATTTAATGAAACAATACCCGCCAACAATGCTCGGGGTAAATTACTATTTCTCTGAAGCTATAAGTGCTTTCCCGGCTACAAAGGAATATCCTATAGGATATCAAAAGAAAGCGCTCTTACCAGAAGCGGAAGCAGGTGTATTTGAAGTAGTAAATAATGAAAATCTTGCAGCTACAGATTGGGGATGGGAAATCGATCCTGTAGGGTTGCGATTGACATTACGTGAGCTTCATGAACGCTATAATCTACCTATTATAATTACAGAAAATGGAATGGGCGCTTACGATAAGTTGGAAGAAGAGGATGTTGTTCGTGATGATTATCGTATTTCCTATTTAAGAGAGCATATTAAGCAAGTTCTATTAGCAATTAATGACGGAGTAAACGTATTCGGCTATTGCCCATGGTCCTTTATGGATATTGTAAGTGGACGTAATGGAATGGCGAAGCGCTACGGACTCGTGTATGTCAATCGAGAGGATTTCGATCTAAAAGACATGCGCAGAATTAAGAAAGAAAGCTTTAAATGGTATCAAAAGGTAATTGCTTCAAATGGAGAGGATTTGTAATTTTGTTATAAATTTAAAAGGTGTTTATTGTCGGTGAATTCTTAATTATTACGGTCACTCAGCACTTTATAAGTCATTAGTTAAAAGCTTATCAATCCCACATTTTTAGGCTTAAGAATGTGGGATCCAGTGAGCTAATACGTTAATTATTATTCACTCTATATAGAACGAGGAGGAAAATAAATGGATCACAAAAAACTTGCCAAAGATATTTTGTCTCTTGTTGGAGACGAAGGAAATATTGGAAGTGTTACGCATTGCTATACAAGATTGCGATTTAACTTAAAAAATGATGATTTAGCAAATAAGGAAAAGATAGAGGCACTTGATGGGGTTATTCGTGTCCAAAATCAAAGTGGTCAATTTCAAGTAGTTATTGGTAATGAAGTCGAAAAGGTTTACAAAGAGATGAAGCAGTTAGGTAATGTTGATAGTGAAACGAGCGATGACTACACGGAGGGAGAAAAAAAGGATAATTTTATCGGGCGTTTCTTTGAGATAATTGCGTCTATTTTCACACCAATTATTCCTGCAATTGCTGGTGCTGGATTAGTGAAAGGGATTTTAGGCCTAGTTACTACACTGAATTGGGCACCCGAAGAGAGTGATATTGTAGCTATTTTAAATATTGTAGCAGATGCTGTATTTTATTTCTTGCCTTTCTTCCTGGCTGTGTCAGCTGCGAGAAAGTTTAAAACAAATGAATTTCTTGCACTTGCATTAGCAGGTGGACTCATGTATCCAACGTTAATCGAAGGAGCACAAGCAATTGCTGAAGGTGGAGCGGAAGGACTATCGTTATTTAGCTTACCAATTCCATTTATAGATTATAGTTCTACCGTTATTCCGATAATTATCTCTGTATGGTTATTAAGCTATGTTAGTAAATGGGTAGATGCTAAAATGCCGAGTGCACTTCGAGTTATCTTTACACCTACTATTATTTTACTAATAATGATTCCGTTTCAATTAATTGCTATTGGACCACTTGGTTCATATCTAGGTTTAGGATTAGCAGACGGTGTTACTTGGTTGTTTGAGCGTGCTGGTATACTAGCTGGTGGAATTCTTGGAGCTGCGCGACCTCTTTTGGTTATTGTCGGAATGCACTATGGATTAATGCCGATAGCGATCCAAAACGTTGCGGTTCTTGGATATGATTATCTAATTCCAGTATTTCTTATGGCTAATATGGGACAAGCTGCAGCTGCTCTCGCTGTATTTATGAAAACGAAAAATAAAGATATGAAAACGATTGCTGCATCATCAAGTATTTCTGCGTTCCTAGGGATAACGGAACCAGCAATGTATGGAGTAAACTTGCGGTTGAAAAAGCCATTTATCGCTGCGTTAATTGGATCAGGAATCGGTGGTGCGTTTGTAACCGGTTTAGGTGTAACATCATCAGCTTTCGTATTACCTGGTTTAACAAGTCTTCCTGTTTTCGGTGGCTCTAAATTTATCTATCTTATTCTAGGTCTAGTCATCACAATAGCGATTTCGATGTTATTAACATTCGTATTAGGTTTTAAAGACATCGAGAGTAAAAAAGAGAAGACAGAGGATAAAGAAGTACCAGCTGTTAAAAATAAACAACCGTCTACAGTTAAAGAGCAGGTGGTGAATAGCCCATTGGAAGGGGAGATTATTCCACTTCAAAATGTAAGTGATCCCACTTTTGCGGAAGGTCTTATGGGAAAAGGAATAGCAATTGAACCGATGAATGGTAAAGTTTTAGCTCCATTTGATGGGTCCATAGTTTCGTTATTCCAAACTAAGCATGCAATTGGCTTACGTTCAGAGCATGGCTTGGAGTTGTTAATTCATGTTGGTTTGGATACAGTCAATCTTGAAGGGAAATATTACGAAAACCATGTAGAACAAGGACAAGATGTTAAACAAGGAGACCTACTCATAACGTTTGATATGGAAAAGATTAAAGCTGCCGGATATCCAACGGTAACACCTATCATCGTAACGAATAGTTCTGATTATCATGACATACGAACGAATGAGCAATCCAAACAAATGAAACATGGCGAATGGCTTTTAAAAGCTGTGAAAAATTAATCTAGCAATCTATACAAATAAGATGTTTAATGGGGAAAGAAACAAGATGTATACACGAAGAGACATTAAATAAAGAGGGGTCAGCTGATAAAATAGTCGTCCTTGTATCTACTAAATTCGTTTATCACGGTGTAAACGTCCGTAAAACCCCCACTTCAAGGTTCGAGTGAAAATGAGGAAGCTAAGTGGGGGATAAACGGACGCTAACGCCCTGATAAGTTTCGCTGATCAGGCACTAGATTTCCCTACTTGTTGTGCTTTTTTGCAAATGCTATCATTGATTCAATTCATTTTTAGTGATCTCTTAATCACGGCGATAACTGTCCGTAAGCAACGGTTTGATACTTCAAGCACTTTTCAGAGTTAGAGTTGATAAATTAAGAAAGCTTTCTTCCATCAGTAGAAACAAAAAATTCTACTGATGGAAGTGTTGCTTTTTCAAAAATGTTGAAGCAAGGACTTCTACTTATTAATTGAATAAGTCTTCCCATCACGCTGCTCGATTTTTTTTTCTTTCATTAACTTCCCAAGTGCGCGTTTAAATGCTGCTTTACTGATGTTAAAGGTATCACGGATATCGTCTGGATCACTTTTATCGGAAAAGGGGATCACACCATCATTTTCCTCTAAAGATTCTAAAATGGCATCAGCATCTTCTAACATACCATGTTGTTTTAAAGGTCGTAGCGATACATTTAATGTTCCATCATGTTTCACTTCGATCGCGCGACCGTTAACTTGTTGTCCTAAGCGTGGTTCTTCTTTTCGTTCGGTATGATGGATAAAGCCGCGGTATCCTTCTTCTGTGATACATGTAGCACCTTCTCGGTCTGTTCGATAAATGCGACCAGTAACCTGTTGGTTCAATAAATCTTCTGGTGCATATTCAAAAATTGTTTCAAAAACTCCTTCTGTTGCTGGTATAGCAAGTAAACGTCCTTTTCGATCTTTTCCTAATGTGACATACAATTCATCACCTGTTTCAGGCCAAACATCTTCAAATAATGGAAGATCGTCTTTTGAAACGAGGATTTCTTTCCCTGTACCGATATTTACAAACACCCCTAGATGTGGCAATACTTCGACAACTTGAGCCCAACCATATGTATCCATGTGGATATTTGGTAGCTGAGTGGTAGCAATTGCTTGGTCTTTCTTGTTTTGATAAATAAATACTTCAACTGATTGTTCTGGCTCTAGCTGTGCTTCTGTTTCGTTATGGTGCAGGAGTATATCATTTTCTAAAACATAACCTGTATCTATTTCACGTATGATTTCCAACGTTTGGATAGTACCAATTAGATTATTCATTATCATTCCCTCTTTCTTTGATTATGTATTGGAAAAGGGGCACCCTTACTATAAGAGTACCCCTTTCATTTATAAAGTAACACATAAGATTTACTATTTTTAAATATCATTTTTTATCTTTATATTTTAACCGCGGTACGTGTTCCACTGGTCATTTTCTAACTTAAGCAACATAAGCCCTACCTGCTCTTACGTCCTTGTGACCCCTAAGTCACGCCAGTGTGAATAAGCATCTTCAAAAACTTTCCGTAGAATGCCAGATACACTTATTTGCTACTTCATTTACAGAATTATTATTATCTCATAGAAATAGTAGAATGTCAACTTTTGTTAGTTCGAGAATAATGTTAAGCATTAAAACGATAGCCTATCCCCCAAATAGTTTCAATATAATCCTTGTTTGTTGCATGTTGAGCTATTTTATCTCTAATTTTCCCGACATGAACGGTAACCGTAGCATTATCACTAATCGCATCCATTCCCCAAATCCTTTCAAACAATTCATCTTTGGTGAATGTCCGTCCGGGATGTGACGCCATGTAAGTGAGTAAGTCAAATTCCTTTGCTCTAAAATGGATAACATGTTGATTAACGAATACTTTTCTAGCTAATTTATCAATGACTAATTCTCTAACACGGAGCTCATCTGATTGCGTCGTATCAACGGTTAATGATTGATATCGTGCAAGGTGTGCTTTTACTCGTGCAACAAATTCACTCATACTAAAGGGCTTTTTTAAGTAATCATTTGCACCTAAACCAAGGCCACGAATGATATCAATCTCTTCTGTTCTAGCTGTTACCATGAAAATAGGTACTTCCATCGACTTACGAATCTTTTTACAAATATCGAATCCATTCGTATCAGGAAGCATTACATCCAAAATGATTAAATCATAGTCATCGTTTAATGCTCTTGTTAAGCCGGCTTCCCCTTTAATTTCGATATCGACACGAAAACCATTTGCTTCTAAATAATCTCGTTGTAATTCCGCAATACTCATTTCATCTTCAATAATTAAAATCTTCGTCATCTTCCTTCACACTCTTTTCTATCGAATTCAATGTAATATAGAAGGCAGTTCCTTCTCCATAAGTGCTTTTCACATTAATTGTTCCGCCATGTGCTTCAATAATTTGTTTCACAATAGCCAAACCGATGCCACTTCCACCATTTGCAGAATTACGAGCTGTATCTCCACGATAGAAACGTTCAAATATTCGGGGGAGGTCCGTTTCTTTAATACCTTGACCATTGTCTTCTACGGTAATAAGGATGGACTCGTGGTAATTATCTAGCGTGATTATCATTTTTTTCTGCTGTTTATCGAGATATTTGAGACTATTCGTTAATATATTTCGAAAAGCTCGCCCTAACTTGTCATGGTCTGCTAAGACATATGCGTGACTTGATAATTTATTTTCGATCTGTACTTCTATCGTTGTTTGTTCAACATCTAAACGTATTTCTTCTATTAATGATTGGACAAAGGTAAGTATGTTTGTTTTTTCAAAATGAAAGGATACACTATTTAAATCGAGCTTGGAAAAAAGTAATAGTTCATCTATTAATTGATCCATATGATCTGCTTTTGTATAAATGGTATGACAATACTTTTCCAGCTTTTCTCTATCGTTAGCAATTCCGTCTAAGATTCCTTCGACATAACCTTTGATCGATGTAATGGGTGTTTTTAGATCGTGTGAAATATTGTTTACTAGCTCTTTTCGGTTCCATTCATATTTTGCTTGTTTTTCAACGGAATCTAGTAGCTTAAGACGCATTTGTTCAAGTGCATCGCTTAGTTCTCCGATTTCATCTTGCCTTGTTAATTCGATAGGAGATTGTAATTCACCTTCTTTTATTTTGTCTGCAGCATCTTTTAATTTGTGTAGCGGTTGGATGATATGTTTGGACATGATGTAGGTTAAAATACCGTTTGCAATAAGAAAGGCGAGTAAAAATGTGCCAACTAAAGTAGGGACAATAATTCGAACAAAGGAATCAATTGGCTTGATATCAAGTAATAAAAAATATGCACCGTCTATGTTATCGCTATAATAAAAATCAGTAGATGTATATAACCATGTTCCTTCATCTGTTCGAAGAAAACCTTGGTTATAACGTGATGAGGTAAGATTGGAAAGTGAGTCGTTTGCAACTGGTTGGGATGAATAGATCAAGTCATTGTCATCTGTAACAATAAGTGTTGCTTGCCGTTTATCTAATAGTGCTTGATATCCTGTAAAAAAGCTGGGATCACGAAAAAGATCTGGATTTTCTTTTATTTGCTTTTCTAGACTAGTATAGATAAAGAGGTCTTCTGTTAGTAACTCATCAATAAAATTATCTTCGATTGTATAGTATTCTTTCATTTCCTCCAGATTTCCAACAAATAAATGAAACAACATATGCAGAAACAATACCATTAATCCAATCGGTAATACGATCATAATGAGATAGGAGATAATGAGTTTTATACGAATGGACATGTTCTTTTCCTCCAATCTTCTTCTCCTTTTTTAAAAAAAGGGGGGAGGTTACCAAATCTATCCTTATCATACCATAGCGATGTAAAAGGTGTAGGGTAGAAGTAACCTCAGTAAGTAAATATTTTATTACGGTGCATGAGTCCGTAAAACCACCACTTCAAGGTTCGAGTGAAAACGAGGAAGCAAAGTGGGGGATAAACGGACGCTAACGCCCTGATCAGTTTCACTAATCATCAGTGGGAGTCAAAAACTCCCACTGATTGAAGTCTCACTTTATTAGTGATATTTTTTTCCTGGGAACCACCAATTCCAATTACCTAACAGCTTCATTGTTGCGGGAACTAGTAGTAAGCGGACAATTGTTGCATCTATCGCTATTGCCACTGCCATTCCTAAACCAAGCTGTTGCATAGGGAGCACACCTGCAAAAGCAAAGGATGCAAAAACAGTGATCATAATGAGGGCGGCTCCTGAAATTAGTGGAGCGGTTTGTGCCACACCTAGTGCAACACTTTCTTCATTGTTCTTTCCGGCTTGATATTCTTCTTTAATTCGGGTTAATAGAAACACTTCATAATCTGTACTAAGACTGAAAAGCAGACCTAATAATAAAATCGGAATAAAACTTTGCATGAAACCGAAATCACCAAACCCTAATAGTTCCGCTCCCCATCCGTATTGGAAAACTGCCACGAGTACACCATAAGTTGCAGCTAACGATAGAGTATTGAGGATAATTGCTTTGATTGGTAATACAACACTTTTAAACGTAATCATCAGAATGACAAAGATTAATAGTAAGGTAAAGGTTAATACATGAATTAGTGCTTTGTTGAGAGAGGAAGATGTATCAATCCCTACAGCAGTTTCACCACCAACATATAGATGAAAGGGGCTATTATCTTTTGCTATCCATTGTCTAATTTCATGTACGATTTGTCTATTTGTCTCACTAGATGAATAATCATTCGTAATCACATCCATAACGGCAACTTTTTCCTGATTAGATAAGGAACGATCCAACATTCGAGAAACATCGTCTGGGAATGTTTCTTTCTCTTCTGTCATCATCATGCTGATTGTTTCTAGCTCCATATCAGGAAAAAAGGATAGAAAAGATGATACGTTTTCGACATTTTCTAGTTGGGTGAGTTTTTCTGTTAGATTTTCTAAAAAGGATAGGTTCGCTTCTGTTGTTAACGGCTCATCATCAGACTGAATGACAACGTGAATTGGGGAAGCATAACCTACTCCAAATGAATCTTGTAGATGTTCGATGCCTTGTCTAATTTGTGTGTCTTCTGGGAGCATACGTGAATCTGGTGTGGAAACTTCTAAATCAACTGCTGGTATGGCGATAACCATTAAAAATAAACCAGTCCCCAATAAATAAGCTATCGGTCGACGCATTACTTTATGTGACAAACGATACCAGATACTTTCCGTTGGTTGAGCCATTTTTTTCTTGAAGAATGGTAGTTGTAAGTTGTTTATACGATGTCCGATTATCAATAACAAAGCGGGTAATAGTGTTAGCGTTGCAATCATTAAAAAGAAAACGACAGTCATTACGCCCATTGCAATCGAACGAACAGCAGCTATATCAGTGAATAGAATGGCAGCCATCGAACCGATAATAGTAATGCTAGAGAAAAGAATTGCGTGTCCGGCATGTTTTAACGTGCTAGTTAATGCATTGAGCAACTCTCCATTCTGTCTATTTAATTCTTCTTTAAAGCGCTGAATAAAGATTAAAGAAAAATCAATCCCCACCCCAATTCCTAACATTAACGTTGCATCGAGTATAAAAACAGACAGTTCTGTTTGCTCGGCGATAAAAAATAAGAAGCCTAATGATGCTACAATGGAGTAAGCCGCTAAAATAAGTGGCATAAGTGAAGAGATGAATGACCGAAATACGAAAAGTAAAACGAGTACAATGATTGGCAGTGCATATAAATGTGCTAATTCTAGCCCTTCCTGACTAAGTTTTGTTGTTTCTCCCCAAAAAGCAGGCGCACCTAACAAAAACACTTGAAAACCGAGTGGTTCCACTAATTCTACAAGTCTCTCTTGGATATCAGGTAAAACCTTTTGCGCGAATCCTTCGTCGATGTTCATTCCGATAAATCCAATGCTTGTATGTGGATCATCCCCGATAAATTGACTCTGCATCTCAGTGGAAACACTATCCCATGTTTCTACGAGTTCAATCGTTTCTTCTTTTTGTAGCAATTGCGAAATGGATTGTAATGTTTCTGTGTATGCGGCTGATCCGACTTGATGCTCATCATGTGTCACTACTAATGTAAGCGAAGAGTCTTGTCGTCCTTCGACTTGATCAATCATTACTTGATAGGCAGTAGTAGAATCTGCTTCAGGATCATTCCAACCACCACCAGTAAGTAAGTCACTTAATTGTAAAGCGAAGATTCCACTTGCGATTATACATACGGTCCAAACACTTACGATTATCCAGCGAAACTGATACATTTTGTTAGCGTATATTTCTGTTATCCTATGCACGCTCATTTTTCCTCCTTATAGTCACTTTATTTGCATACTTAGAATAACTGGAAAATCTATCATATCCTTAAACAAAATCTAAACTTTTTATAAAGTGAGACTGCAATCAGTGGGAGTTTTTGACTCCCACTGATTGTTAGCAAAACTTATCAGGGTTTTACGGACTCATGCACCGTGATAAAAAATAGCTATAAGGAAACAGTGGTTTCATCATTATTCACCTATTTTCGACTTTTAAAGGACAATCATGCAAGCTAAGCATTTTATTCCCTCATAGTTTGTAAGAAAAATAGAAATGAGGCGATATTTTGTTTGGTTATTCCATGGTTCAGACAGTACGTAGCAATGCAAGCAAGTTAGACAGACCTTTACGTGATGAATTAATCCATCTATATAAGCCCTTTAAGTATACACCGTGTTTTTTACATCGATTCTTTGAAAAAAGGTTGAAACGTAAGAAAAAGTTGTCCGTTATTGTGCAGTTTTATCCAGAAGAATTTGAAGCAGGTTGTCAGCAAATAGAGAGCTTAACGAATGAATTTAGTAAAAATAAGTTCCATCATTATTACTCCAGAATTTCCTGTTGTTCAGCAGATATGACGCCGGACAGTTTGGAAGCAATGCTAAGTCATTGTAAGCACGTGAAGAAAGTTTATAAAAATAGAGAAGTTCATGCATTATTAGATGTTGCGGTTGAATCCGCTCATGCGAAAAATATAGTGAGAAATAACAACCAATTAACAGGAAAAGATAGTAAAATAGCTATTCTTGATACAGGTATATATCCACATCAAGATTTATCAGGCAGAATAACTGATTTTGTCGATTTTATTAATGGTCGTTCTAATCCATATGATGATAATGGTCATGGTACACATTGTGCAGGGGATGCAGCTGGTAATGGTTCTGCCTCAGGCGGTAAATATGCTGGACCTGCACCGGAAGCAAGTGTTGCAGGTGTGAAAGTGTTAGACAGATCCGGTTCGGGTTCATTAGATACGATTATGCAAGGTGTTGAATGGTGTATACAATATAATGAAAACAATCCAGAAAAACCAATTGATATTATCAGTATGTCCCTTGGTACAGACCCATATGATTATGGAAGGGCAGAGCGCGATCCGTTAGTGCAAATAGTCGAGGAAGCGTGGGATAACGATATTATTGTTTGTGCAGCGGCAGGTAATAGTGGACCTGAGCCACAAACGATTGCCAGTCCAGGTCTTAGCAACCAGATTATTACGGTTGGGGCGCTAGATGATCAGGATACAGTTGACAGAAGTGATGATGATGTAGCAAGCTTTTCGAGTCGAGGACCAACGATTTATGGAGAAGTAAAACCAGATATTTTAGCGCCAGGAGTTAATATTATATCGTTACGTTCACCAAATTCGTATATAGACCGATTCCAAAAATCCAACCGTGTTGATGGAGACTATTTCATTATGTCAGGAACATCGATGGCAACACCAATTTGTGCAGGGATTATCAGTTTAATCAAGGAACATAATCCAGCAGTAACACCTGATGAGATCAAAGAAATGTTAATAGAAGGAACAGATATATGGAAAGAACGAGATAATAATATATATGGTGCTGGTTATATTCATGCAGAAAACACCATTCCACATTAAATAGGGACATGCTCCTATTCGGAAGTGATATATTTCTGAATAGGAGTTTTTCTGTATGGTAAATCTGTTGAAGAAAGCTCCACTTTTTCTGGACGATTATGACAAATTTTGTTATCTTTAAAACAAGCTTAAACGAAAGGATGATGGATAACATGATACGGGAAAAACCGTATGAATTACAACTGTATGAATTGTTAAACAAACGAAAGATGCTGTCAAACAATGAAAGCAAAAAATACCGACAGTTACAAACTGGTTATCAAGGAGAATTGCTATTTGATCAGTATGTTCAACATATTGCTGGTGAATACCTTTCTATAAAAGACCTCTCCCTTTCCTTCAAGCAACGCTACTTTCAACTTGATCAACTCCTTATCATCAACAATCAAATTTATCTATTTGAAGTGAAAAACTACCGTGGTGAATTTGCTTATCAAAAAGGAAAATTGTACAAAGATCAAGCAACAGAAATAGATGATCCACTGATCCAATTAAGGCGGTCGGAGTCATTATTACGCCAACTGCTAGCAGAATGGAAGATGTCCTTTTCCATTGAAGCAAAGGTAGTCTTCGTTCATCCAGAATGCACCTTATATCTTCCATCCAGTCATCCCAATATTTTACTTCCAACACAAATAAAATCATTTTTTCGTAGTATCTCACCTTCTTCCATCAGTGATCCAGCCTTTTATTCTCTTGTTATTAAATTAAAAGAAAACAGATTACACCAATCACCATATCAACAACTACCGAGCTATCATTTCGATGAGTTAAAAAAAGGAATTACATGTAAAAAATGCGGAGGGATTACCCAAACAAGACATGGCCGGACTTTTATATGCAACAAATGCAACAATCAGGAATTAATAATAGAAGCCATTGTACGCAATATTCAAGAATTTCAACTCCTTTTCCCAGACGATAAGATAACAAGCAAACGAATGACGGAGTGGTGTGGGAGTGATGTGACTAAAAGAACTATTCAATACGTATTAATAAATCATTTCGTAAAAAAAGGAAGTCATAAAGGGACGTACTATATTAACGATAAGTAACAACAAATGATGTGATTTACTAATACGAAGAAAAAAGAGATATGAACAAAAAAGAAGGATGATGCAGGTGAAAAGTGTAGATAAAATAAGATATGAACAAAAAGAAGAATGATGCAGGTAAAAAGTGTAGATAAAAAAAGATATGAACAAAAAGAAGAATGATGCAGGTAAAAAGTGTAGATAAAAAAAGATATGAACAAAAAGAAGAATGATGCAGGTAAAAAGTGTAGATAAAAAAAGATATGAACAAAAAGAAGGATGAAACCAGTAGAAAGTGTAGATAAAAAAAGATATGAACAAAAAGAAGGATGAAACCAGTAGAAAGTGTAGATAAAAAAAGATATGAACAAAAAGAAGGATGATGCAGGTAAAAAGTGTAGGTAAAATAAGATATGAACAAAAAAGAAGGATGAAACGGTAAAAAGTGTAGATAAAATAATATATGCACAAAACAAAGGCTGGTACAGCAAAAATTGTTACAAAAGAAACTGACAATCACATCTCTGGAAGGTAATTCATACACTGTTTTTAGAGGTGATCAACGTGGCGAGAGTGAAATATAATGATAGTGATATTGCTTTGATGGCAAGGATGATGAGAGCAGAAGCGGAAGGTGAAGGAAACTTAGGGATGTTAATGGTTGGGAATACCATTGTCAACCGTTTAAAGGCGAACTGTTTAGATTTTCAAGATTTACGATCAATATCTGATGTTATTTATCAAGTACAAGGTGGAAATTATTCTTTTGAAGCGGTGCAGAAGGGGAATGTTTTTTATAATAGAGCGAGAAGTAATGAAAAAAGGCTTGCCGAGAAGACATTGAAATTTTGGAGAGAGCACCCATCAAAATATTCTCTTTGGTATTTTAATCCATATGCTCCATGCCCGCCTACATGGTATGGTCAACCATTTGCAGGACAATATAAAGACCATTGTTACTATGAACCAGAAGCAAATACATGTGAAGCTGTTTATGGCTGGTAAAATCTCTACATACGTAGAGATTTTTTTTTATTATACCCATTACGAAAATGACCGGTAGATTGAATAAATAAGTATTATGTGCTTTTGAATATTCTTATCGATGATTTTTTTATTCTCCAAGATAAAATTTAGTGAATGAAAAAAAATCTAATATACTTTACTACAAGTTGTTGTACTAGTAGGAATACTAACCATCCTAATATACCTAGACTAATGGAAATGTATAAATGTAATGATCTTTGTAATGCAAAATAAATGATAAGTAACATAATAGCAGTTGCTGGAAACCCCCACAGTACTCCTAATGCAAACCTGCTTAATGTAGCTGTTTTTTCACCTTGAACATGGAGCCAGATAATACTTAATAAACTTACTAATGGTAGAGCTGCGATAATCCCCCCATAAGAGGGAAGTTTTCTTGCCACTTCTGTTACGATTCCAATTATAATAGCAGATACAGCAATTTTTAATATTACATACATTCTTTGGCACGCTCACTTAATAGCTTTAAAGCACTTTCTATTGTTCTTTTTTCATTTTCGTCAAGCTGCTCCAATAATTTTTTTAGCTTTAATTCATCTAAACTCGTATTTCTGTGCAAAACTTCCTTTCCGTAATCTGTTAAGTTTAGTATTACTTTCCTTTCATCTAATGGATTTCGTTGTTTTAATATATACTTTTTATTAATCATTCTTTTTATGTGTTCTGAAGCAGTATTGTGTGAAATATCCAAATGTGAAGCAATATTATTTACATTTATTTCTTGCTTCTTATCAATAAGTTGCAAAATACGTATCGCTTGGTGAGAAATTTTTTCTTGATGAGAATAATGTAAGTGAAAATAAATATCAGTCCAATATTGGTTGAATAGTGAAACGTTACTTTTCATATAAAGACCCCTTGTGTCGTTTTTTAAGATTATATCGTATGATGCGACGCAAAGTCAAGGTTTCCGAATAGGTAAGTAGGGATGTAATATTGAAAGTATAAGAAGTCATTATCCAGTATTCATGTTAAAGAATAACTGTAAAACAAGAGAATTGTTTAGAGATAAATTTACTTTACTTCTCTTTTTTCCACAACAAAATGATTATACAAATAAACCCAATTCTGTGGTGCAGGCAAATTGATGTGCCAATAAGTCACTCCTAATAATTGATATTGATCAACTAAAACGTACTTTGCTCGGTAGCTCCTAATATCCTCAAACCAAACGATATGTTCTTCACCATTCTGCGTGTATGAATACCATGGTGTAGCGGCTGTTTGATCATATTCAATTACGGTCTTCGCAGAAATAGCTTGATTTTGCGCGCGGTTGACGGATAATGCCGTAGTCGATTCTGCCGCGATATCCCAATCATATCCGTATAAAGGGAAGGCGATTTGTACTTTTTGTGGATGAATTAAGCTTGTCGTATACTGTACAACCTCTTCCACCCATGTAATCGGTGCAACGGGGGCAGGTGGTCCACCTGGATATCCATAATCCATCGTCATCACCGCCACGATATCAGCAATTTGACCAATCATTTGATAATCATAAGCCCCTACGATGCGATTAGTTGGTAAATCTTCTGTTTTGGCATGGACATTCACATGTAAAATATGAGAACCAAGTGCACGTTTTAATTCATATAGAAAAAGGTTAAAGTTTTCTCTTTCAGTAGGTGGGATGAATTCCATATCAAGTGAAACACCGCCATACCCTTTTTCATCGATGACTTGTAGTAAGCTATTAATCAAATTGGCCCGATATTCCGCATTTCGAAGCACATTACCTGCTAACTCTGCATCAAAATCATCACCAGTAAAATTACGAATCATTAAAAGAGGCGTAATACCTACACGTTTACTTTCCTCAATGGCTGCCGTATCATCCAATAACATCGAGACGTATCCTTCTTCTGTAAACGAGTAAGCGACAATCGCCACATATGTAAGAAAGTTGGATAAACTGCGTAGTACAGACAAATTGCCGGGTATCAAGAATCCTAATGTTTCCATTTGTCGCATTGTTGCTGTTGGTATGAGCAGCTTTTGTCCAATAGATAAAGAATGAGGGTTGATGGTAGGATTTGCTTTTGTAATAGCAGTGATAGTTGTATCAAAGTGATTAGCTAATTGCCAAAGTGTATCACCTTCTTTGACGATGTAGGAACGATATTGGATGATATCTGTATCCGGAATATAGAGTGCGAGACCAGGAACAATATCATTTGCAGAAGGTAAACCATTGACCGCTACAATGACAGCAACAGAAATAGTATATTGCTTAGCGATTTGTGCTAACGTTTCGCCACTTTGAACAACATGAATAGCCATTTGTATTTCACCCCCTATATTAGTGTATGGTGATAGGGGGAGGTAAATGATAAGGGATTGGTTTACATAATTCGAAAGTGGCCATTAAAAGCAAAAAAGTGGCCATAAAATCCTCGAAAGTGGCCATAAAACGTCAAAAAGCGGCCATAAAATCCCCGAAAGTGGCCATAAAACATCAAAAAGTGGCCATAAAAATTACCATGGCCCCACTACATGTTTAATTGTTTAAGGGTTCGCTTAATTGCTCGAATCTGACCGCGATGATTGATTTCGTCTTCTAAAACATGAAACCACAAATAATATTGATTATAAGTCACACCATTATCCCATTGATGTTCTTCATATAGCCAATCGTCGTCTTTGGATTTTAAATAGGAAAGTGTGTCGCTTCTAACGTTAGCTAGTTGCTCCAAATAATAGGAAATGGAGTGACCTTGAATTGCCTCTCTTGCTTGCGTACCAAGCTGTAAAGCTGCCGACCATTTGGAAAGTTCATCTGTTGACAAGTCCCTTTTTTCAAAAGAGATAACTTGGTGAACATATTCTATTGCTGCTATATGTGATAGTAGAGCACCAATAGAATTAGCTTGACTGTCTGATAAAAAATCTAACGCTTGCTTTGTTAGTGAATCGATTTCATTTAAGGTTACTTGTCTTGCATGTTGTAGCATCCAAACTAATTCACCCATTTTGTCAGCGTATCCGTCCATACTTGTTAATCGATAATTGACCATTGATATCCCTCCATTACGTGATAAAACTCATTGTAACAAAGAATAGGGATATTTTAAGTCTAATAATGATGGAAAAATTATGATATAATGTTAGTAGTTATACAAATGCTATCGGTGTAGATTTTTCAAAAAATTCTAGAAACAACAAAATTCTAACACAACAAGTTACGGCATAAAATGTGGATTAAGAATTGTATGATGGAGGTTTGATAATGGACTATTTTCATCTCAATGATAAAACAAAAATTAGAACAAATTGCCGTTTTCCCACTCCGATCCAATATGCAGTAGATATATTAAAGCGGGATATGGGGAAGGTGTTAGATGCAGGAACAAGGCTAAAAGATGATAGACAATCCATTATTGAAATTGGTTATGTTTCGGAACCAGATAAAGACAATTGGGAGCAATACATCATATCTTTTTCTCAAACAAATGGCATGAAAACAATGCATGTACAAGGAAATGATGAATTAGGTATTATTTATGGTGTTTTGTACGTAAGTAAAGTGTATTTGAACATAGATCCATATTGGTTTTGGGCTGACCTATCAGTACAGAAAAAAGATAGTATATCTATTCCTATGAAACAAGTTATCTCTAAACAACCAAAGGTACGTTACCGTGGATGGTTTGTAAATGATGAAGTTTGCTTAATAGGATGGAAAAAAGAATATCCTCCAACGAGAGAAGTATGGCTACCTGTGTTCGAAGCATTACTTAGATTGGGCGGAAATATGGTGATTCCAGGAACAGATTTACCGCGCCATGGTATTCATTTTGAGTTGGCCTCTGAATTGGGTTTATGGATTACTCATCATCATGCAGAACCCCTTGGGGCAGAAATGTTTAAGCGGGCATTCCCAGATAAACAGGCGAGTTATACGCGCCATCAGGATTTATATGAATCTTTATGGGAAGAAGCCATACAACAACAAAAGGATAAAAAGGTAATTTGGGTATTGTCCTTTCGAGGGCAAGGAGATGAACCATTCTGGAAGCAAGACTCAAGCTATGATACACCTGAAAAACGAGGTGAGTTAATTTCAAATGTAATCGCGAAGCAGCTACATTTAGTTAAAAACTATGTGGAGGAACCAGTGTGTTGTGTAGCGCTCTATGGCGAGATTTCTGAACTTTATAAGAGTGGAAATATCTCGTTGCCAGATGGAATTATTAAAGTATGGGCTGATAATGGTTATGGAAAAATGGTTTCTCGACGAAATGGTAATGAGGATTTTCGTATTCCGTCCGTGCCAGAAGGAACCGATCAAGGAAAGCAAGGGTTATATTATCATGTAACCTTCCATGATCTACAAGCTTCTAATCATTTAACGATGTTTCCGTCATCCCCATCCATAATCAGTCGTGAATTAGAGAATGCTATTCAATATGGAGGAGATGATTATTTACTTGTAAATGCGGGTAACATTCGTATGCACTTGTACTCACTCGAGCTGGTAAGTGAAATATGGAAAAATGGAAAAGTAGATACAAAGGATTGTTTAACACGTTTTATAAAAAGGTTATATTCTTCTCATCATCAAGAGTTAAGTAATCTATATCATCAATACTTTGAATGTACTATTTTGTATGGAGAGCATGAAGATAATCGGGCAGGGGAACAATTTTATCATCACCCTGTAAGAAAAATAATTAGTCATTGGATACAAGGGAAATATGGTCAAAATCTGCCATCGTTAAACTGGGTTACAGGTGATCGTTCCTTTTCGGAGCAAGTTCAATGGTTGAAAGAAAAATGTGAGGATTATGTAGAACGATGGTCAGAATTAATGAGGAAATGTGAACAGTTACATGTTCGATTAAATAATAATGATAAGCAAAGATTTGCTGATCAGCTTATTATTCAAGTTAAATTGCATGAATCGGGTTGTAAAGGATTTATCGATGTTTGTACAGCATTTCATTACTTTAGAGAAAAGAAATACCCAGAGGCATTTGTTTATGCTTCTGAAGCAATATGGCATTATCAAAAAGGATATGAAGCTATGCGGTTATCAGAGCATGGAAAATGGAAGGACTTTTATAAAGCAGATTGGTTAACAAATGTAGAAAGTACGATTCAAAATGTTGATACATTAAGAAAATTTATCCGAATGTATGGTGATAGTCCTGATTTCTTCCTTTGGTATAAGAAATATCTGATGCCAGAAAAGGAAAAGTATATTTATCTGGAGAATACCCATCGAAAACCATTAACAGATGATGAACTAGCAAAAAGGTTAAAGGAGGTATTATTTTAAATTTTATTTTAAAAGCGATTTTATAAATGTGATTATCTATAACTCAGGTTTATAAATATGAATTAATAGGCCAGGTTATAATAACCATCTAAAAATATTATACAGTCATTTTATCACGGTGCATAAGTCCGTAAAAATCCCACTGATTGTAGACTCGCTTATTACTAGCTCCTTTTCTTTATCACCAAATTTACAGGGAAGATAATGCGCCATTCCCCTCATCATAGTATAATAAAAGAAAAAGTTTACCAAGGAGTCCCTTTTATGAATAAAACTTATTTCATCTGGATTGCGCTCCACGCTGTAGTCTGGCCACTCACTTTTTTAGGTTCGGACTTACGATTAACGAATTGGCATTGGTTGAGTTTATGTATTTATTGCATCATCTTATTTATTATTCCGGTTTTTATAAACAACCCGCTCCTATTAACAGTATTATTTAGTATACAGGTTTTACCAGTTTTCCACTTGTTTTATGCGAGTGATGCGACTTCTAGTCCGTATTTGTTGTTGATACACGGATTAATCGTAGCAGAGGCGTTATTCCGATTAACATGGCGCTATAGTATAGTAGTGCTCGCTACACATAGTATAGGAGTCATATCCTTTTTAACGGTATCGACCCTTCCTCAACAGCAAGTAATCTGGATTGGTCTTTTTTACCTACTATTGATAACAGGATTAGTCTATTTTCAGATGATTAATACTCAGGCAAGAGAAACACGCAGAAAAAATGATGCTTTACTTGATGAATATAGACGGATGAAAAGACAGCTCGTAACAGAGGAAGAACAAGCAAGACAAGATGAGCGGATGTTAATTGGTCATGAAATTCATGATTCAGTTGGACATAAATTGACAGCTTTACTCATGCAATTGGAGGCATTCCGCTTAACAGTGACGGAAAATGAGCAAGGAAAAGTAGCAAAATTGAAAGAGCTAGCTGACCAAAGTTTAAAAGAAACAAGGAGAGCCGTAAAATCATTCAAGCAAAATGAAGTCGGAGGATTGCAAGGATTGATTCGCCTTATTCGTAAACTAGAAGTGGAAAGCTTTATGAATGTTAACTTCTCTGTCAAACATGGGGCGTTTGCTGCAGGACTTAGTGGTGAACAATCATTTGCTATTTATCGTGCGGTGCAAGAGGCTTTGACGAACATTATGAAACATAGCTCCACCAGGGAGGCACATATTACCTTTGAAGCGCCAGGTGGTAGCATTTTTCGCTTTGAAGTCGTTAACCCAACAAAGACGAGCACCTATTTTACGGAAGGGTACGGTCTAAAGGCGATGCGGCATCGTTTAGAAAAGGCAGGCGGTTCATTGGAAATTGACCATGATGAGCGACATTTTATTGTAAGAGGTACGATTCGATTAACGAAAACGGAGAGGGTAGAATGATTAGAGTATTGTTAGCTGAGGATCAAGTGATGGTCCGCCAAGGCTTGAAGGCGATGATTGAAACAGACGCAGAAATAGACGTAACAGGGGAAGCAGATAACGGTAAAGAGGCTATTGCTCTTTGTGAACAACAGTTATTTGATGTGGCAATATTAGATATTCGCATGCCCAAAATGGATGGTATTGAGACAGCAAAAGTGTTGCGCACCCGTTTTCCACATTTAAAAATATTGATGTTGACGACATTTGACGATAAGCAATACGTGATGGATTCCCTGAAAATCGGGGTAAATGGTTACATGCTAAAGGACGGAGATACGGAATCACTTATTCGTTCCATTAAGAGTGCACTAAAAGGTGGCCTTTCTCTACAAGACCAAGTAGCGGCAAAAGTAGTACCAGAGTTACTAAAGAAAGAGGAAGAAGCAGACATAAATCCAACGTTAACACCAAGAGAACGAGCAATTCTCACTTGTATTGGAGAAGGACTCAACAATAAAGAAACTGCCGATCGCTTAGGTTTATCTGTTGGGACAGTCAAAAATCAAACGAGTCATATATTAGAGAAATTGGCATTACGAGATCGTACCCAATTAGCGATTTATGCGATTCGCCACCGGTTAGTATAGAAAAAATGACAAAAGTAACAGACGAATAACGATTTGGTGACCAGAGTCAGTAGTGACTTTGGTCTTTTTCTTTTAAGATAGAGTTAGAACGTCCGATAGGGAGGAATAATCACATGCTTGAAACCGTTAATGTGAGTAAGTCATTTAAAGGAACAAAGGCAGTACAGAACGTGAATTTGTACTTGGATAAAGGAGAATCAGTTGGTTTATTAGGACCAAATGGTGCAGGAAAATCAACGACGATTTCCATGATCGCAACACTTCTGAAACCTACATCCGGTGAAATAAAATGGAATGGTGTTAATATCGTCCATAAACCTGGAGAGATTAGAAAAGAATTAGGGATAGTACCGCAAGAGTTAGCGCTTTATGAACAATTATCAGCTTATGAAAATTTGAAATTTTTCGGTTCCATATATAAGTTGAAAGGTAAAGAGCTAGAAAATCGTATTCAACATGCACTAGAAATTGTTGGATTACGTGATCGCCAAAAAGGGCTAGTGAAAACTTTTTCCGGTGGGATGAAACGTAGAGTGAACATTGCGGCAGCACTACTGCACAAGCCACAAATATTAATTCTCGATGAGCCAACGGTTGGAATTGATCCACAATCAAGAAACCATATATTAGAAATGGTTCGAACATTAAACGAAACAGAAGATACAACGATTTTATATACAAGTCACTACATGGAAGAAGTTGAACAGCTTTGTGATCGTGTTTACATTATGGACCATGGTGAAGTGATTGCGGCAGGTGATCAATCTGATTTACTAAGTATTTTATCGTCAGAAGATACGATTAATGTGGAATTAAGCATGGTAAGTGAGCCATTTGTGGAGCAGGTGAACATGTTAGAAGGAGTCCGCAAAGTGGAAGTAGCGAATACTGGCTTGAAGTTGATCGCCAAAAAAGGAAGTAATTTAATAAGTGAGCTTGTCCATTTAGCAGATGAACATCAGATTCAGCTTGTTCACTATCAAACAGAGTCTCCTAGTTTAGAAGATGTATTTTTACATTTAACAGGCAGAACATTGAGAGATTAGGAGGTGTATAAAGATGGGTAGTTTTATAAAAAAGGATATTCTCCTATTTCTACGTGATCGGAAAGAGGTCGTTATAGCATTATTACTACCGCTTGTGCTTATCTTTATTTTCAATTTTGCATTTGCAGGTTTAATAGATGATGACGAAATAGAACTTGATTTACAACTAGGTTTAGTAAATAAGGACCAGTCAGTAGCTGTGAAAGATGAATTAACCGAAAAATTAATAGAAGATGGGGATTTTCAGCCTGAAGAAGCTACGGTCATTGCTGAACAAGCACTTGATTTCGAGCCGGCAGAAATCATCAAAAACTCATTAGAAAATGAGGGAATGGACCAATGGATGACAGTACATCCATTAAATGAAGAACAAGCTAAAGAACAAGTAACTAGTGAAGAAATCGATGCGATGCTAGTCATTCCAGAACAGTTCACGGTGGAAAGTTTATATGCAGGAATAACGGGGAAGTCACCAGACGTTTCTCTTGAATACAGGTTGACAGAAGAAACAATGAGTAATGGTGCCATCTATACGATCATTACAGGAATCATTGACCATTTGAATTATCAGTTTGTGATAGGGCAAGTAGCTGATGATAATGCGGTGGAACTGATAGAGCCAAAAGGTGGAGTAGAACGATTAGGAGCAGGGGAAGATTTCACGATCGCACAATATTATACGATAGCAATGGGAATATTATTTGCTTTGTTCCTTTCGATGACTGTAGCATCCAAAACAAGTGAAGAAATTAGACTACATGCTTTTGATCGCATTTTAATTACTAACAGTCACCCTATCTTATTTTTAATGGGCAAAATGGTTTCAACATTTCTATTAGCGTGGCTGCAAATGATGCTTGTGTTCGCTTTAGCAAATGTATTATTAGATGTTTTTCCAGATCGCTCTTGGGCATTTTGGTTAGGGATGATGTTGGTTACTGCATTTTTTGCATTAGCAGTAGCAGGTATAGCAGCATTTTTTACCTCAATTTCGCTACGAATAACGAATTTGGAAGCAGCCCATGGTGTACTAAACCTTGTGATAATGGTATTTGCTTTACTTGGTGGGAATTTTGTTCCACGATTTGTTTTTCCGGGCTTTTTACAGAAAATGAGTGACTGGACACCGAACGGAAGGACCCTTTCCATTCTAACCGATTGGCTTCAATATCAACAATGGTCATCATTGATTATACCTTCTATCATACTAACCAGCTTTGGTATCATCATGACATTGATTGGATTAGTTATTTATCCTAAAAGGGGGAGGGAATCATGAAGGTAATCTTATGGGCGCAATTTGCGAAAGATAAACGTAATCCACTCTTAGTCCTTGCACTAATTGTTGGTAGTATCCTTTGTACGCTCTTTTTTACTAGTGGTATTCAAACACCAACAAAGGTAGCTATTTTTAGTGAGGAGCAGAATGCAGAAGAGATTGAGAAGAAGTGGGAAGAAAAATTAAATGAGAATGACTCGATTAATTTTGAGATAACAGATCCAGATGAAGCACGTGAACAGGTTAGTGATGGTACGATTGAACTGGCTATCCAATTAATGGAGATGGATTATCGTTTGTTAGTTAAAGCGGAATTTCCAACGCTTTCCTATATGCAACAATATGTAGACAAAGTGTTTCTTGCAGAAGCACAAATTGAGTCTGTAATTAGTGCTACTGGTGATAATACGATGAGAGAAGAGATTGAGTATCAGTTAGCTAATGGACCTGTTCAAGTGGTTGCTCAAGAATTAGATGGTGATGAGGTATCTAATTATAATATGAGTACACAATTAATGTTTGCTTTTACTCTTCTAGTAGCTATGTTTTTGGCAGGAATAAAAATCAATAATGTAACAAATGATAAAGTTGCTGGAGTATGGAATCGAATGATTTTATCACCGATTAGTAAAACAAGTATGTACCTTGGGTATATCTTGTATAGCTTTTTCGTTACCATGATACAAATTATAGTAGTCTTAGCTTTGTTTAAATATGTAATGAATTATGAATTAGGGGATAATTTGTGGCTGCTTATTCTGATTTCGATGTTTTTTACGTTTAGCATCATTAGTATCGCAATGCTTATTACTGGCTTAGTAAAATCGCCTGAACAGTTCTATGCGATTTATCCATCATTGATTCCGCTCATCCCTTTAATAAGTGGTGCATATATGAATCCAGGGACCATCACGAGTAAAGTGCTACTCTTTATAGCTGACTTATTCCCAATGGTACATGCAATGGATGCAACAATGGCAGTTATCTTTTATGACGCTCATTTCCAAGATATCACATTATCCTTATTATTTATGCTACTAATCGGCATTGTAGCAATGGGGATTGGCATCAATTTAATTGAAAGACGCGGCTTGACTAGCGTGTCTAAGTAACAAAAGGGCTGCCTGGGGGCAGTCCTTTTCTAGTTGCAAGAAGAGAACCTGAAAATACAAAAAGTGCCCCAAAAAGTTGCAAGAGGCACTCCAAAAATTTGGATGTAACCCCACATGAGTAGGGCGTTAAATGTTATTCAAAAATGTAACCAATCACATCAATCGCTTGATCAATTGTTTCTACCGTAACGTTTGCTTTGTTGGAAAGCTCTTTTAATGGATGAATGTGTGATTCAGGTCTGACGATAATGGTTGGAATGTTTAACGTGATCGCAGTGCTCGCGTCCATCGCTGTATTCCATTGTTTATATTTGTCGCCAAAAAGTGCAATGACAATATCCGATTTTTTCATTAATACTTGTGTCCGTAAATTGTTAATGGCAGAAGCGGCATCATCTTTATAAAAGTTGCCAGGCTGCTTGCCTAAAATATCTTCTCCAATGTTATCAGAGCGATCATGATTTGTTTGAGGTCCAACAAATGTAAGAGAAAGCCCTTTTTCCTCCGATTTTGCTTCTACTTCCTTACGCCAATCATCATGAATTTGTCCAGCTAAATAAACCGTTAATTGCATAGTACATCTCCTCTCTAGTTATGATTACTTTCATCATATAAAAAAAGGAAGCGTTTTTCAAAAATAGAGTCTGTTCTGTTAACAATTTACAAGGAATATGCTACCATTTTTAAAAGAAAAAATAAACGAGGTGATGTGATGAAAGAAAAAATAACAGAAACATTTAATCAACTTGCTAAAGTTTATGAACATAATATAGACACAGATAGCTTACATAATAGCGAATATGAAAGGCCAGCAATGCTAGAACTTTTGCCAAATAATTTAGAGAATAAGCGTGTGTTAGATGCTGGATGTGCAGCGGGATGGTATACGGAGCAATTAATCGACAGAGGTGCAAGGGTTGTAGCAATCGATGTTAGTCCTGATATGGTTCATGCTACGAAAAGGCGGGTAGATAAGAAAGCAGAGATACACTGTCATGATTTAACAGAGCCATTACCATTTGAAAATGATAGTTTTGATATGGTCATAAGCTCACTAACCCTTCATTATCTAAAAGATTGGCATCCTACTTTTCAGGAGTTTCAACGGATTTTAAAGCGAGAAGGGACTTTATTGTTTTCTGTTCACCATCCTGCTTCAGATATACATTTACTACAGAATGGAAACTACTTCTCTACTGAGTTGATTATTGATCAATGGCATAAAGATGGGAAACTATACGAGGTTCCCTTTTATCATCGGCCTCTAACAGAAATAATCAATCAAACGTCAACATACTTTGCGATGGAAAAACTAATGGAGCCACAGCCAACAAGGAAATTGCAAGAACAAGCATCTGAAACTTATCAACAGCTGATGAAAAGTCCCGATTTTCTTATTATAAAAGCGACTTCAACTTTATAAATGAAGAACTAGATAAAAATTATAGGTTACAGTGGGGGAAATATAATGATTAGTATAATTGGCTCGTACATTTTATTAGGAATATCACTTTCAGCGCCAATTGGTCCGATTAATATTGCTCAGTTTAATAAAGGAATACATCATGGTTTTTGGCATGCTTGGCTTGTAGGTGTCGGTGGAATGTTGGCTGACATCTTATTTATGTTGATTATCTATTTTGGTTTGGCTGATTTTTTGACAACGCCTATTCCAAAGCTTCTAATGTGGACTGCTGGCTTTTTTATCTTACTTTATTTAGGATATGAGAGTATACGAGATGCTAAAAAAGGGATAAGTATGGCTGAAAATCAGCAATACGAGTCTCCAATAAAGTCATTCTTTACAGGATTTCTAATGGCAGCTACTAATCCGTTAAATATCATCTTTTGGATTGGCATTTATGGATCTGTGTTGGCAGAGGCTGTACATACGATTGGAAAGGAACAAGCACTCTTGTATAGTAGTGCGATATTTATTGGTATTATGCTATGGGATGTCTCAATGGCAGCAATTGCCCATATTAGTCGAAAAAGACTTAATCACAAAGTAATACAATGGATTACCATTGCTGCTGGGATTATATTATGTATTTTCGGCCTGAATTTTGGCTATCAGGCTGTTGTCACGTTAATGGACGTACTCTAAAATAATTGTCCGTAATCCCCTATCTCCACAAAAATGGAGGGAAAGGGGTTACGGAAAGTTGTAGATAAGAACTCCATACTCCTCTAAAATTCACATACTTCTAAACAGTTATCCTCCATGTCATTAAAGGCACACCGTACTCATCTATTTCTTCCGATTTTCATCTTTCCAGCCTAGAAGTCCAGCTAGAATACTTACCCCTTAATCTAATGATGTTTCATCTTACGAGTTGGAATAAAAAAGTATCAATCCTAACCATGTAGATACATATCTTCACTTGATTAGTAATTGTCTTTCGTATTCGACAATTAAGTGAAAAAGCCTGCCGAGATTTGCTTACTAATTTAAAAGCACAATATGCATAATCAAGGAATATATTAGAAAGAAATTAATTACCTTAATAATGAAAGCGTTTTACCAATGTGTGTACTAATAATGTTAAATGATAAAAACAGATTGTAAGGAGGTGGGAGGGGGTAGGGTGAATGGGGAACTGGAAGTAGTAAAACCAAATAGGAGGAAAACAAATGAGGGGTATGAAAGCTTTTCTATTAAGTATTGCAGCATTGCTTATGTTAGTAGCTTGTAGTAATGATGATACTTCTTCTAACAAAGAAGAAACAGGTTCAGAGCCACAGGAAATATCGATGATGTTTAACTTGCATGTACCAGAAGTGCCAGACACAAGACTAGAAGAGCTCTTGGAAGAAGCAACTAATACTAAACTAGATATACGTTGGATTCCTGATAATAATTATGCGGAAAATTTGAATACAGCGATTGCAACAAATAGTTTACCTGACGTATTTTTATTAAAGGATGTAACATTAGAGCAACAAAAAGAGGCAATTAGAGATGATCAGTATTGGGAGATAGGTCCGTATTTAGAGGAGTTTCCAAATTTAAATCAATTAAAACCAGAAATATTGAAAAATATGATGATAGATGGAAAATTATATACGTTATATGCAGGAAGGCCGTTATCACGTCAAGGCTTGATTTACCGTAAAGATTGGGCAGATAATTTAGGGCTAGACACACCAACCAATTTAGAAGAACTATACGAAATGATGAAAGCATTTACTGAAAGTGACCCGAATGGAAATGGAAAGGATGACACGATTGGAATAACAGATCGTGAAATTTTAGGAACGTTTGAAAACTTTGCAACATGGCACGGAGCACCGAATAACTGGGGAGAGAAGGATGGTCAATTACTGCCACAATTTATGTTCCCAGAATACCGAGAAGCAATGGATTATTTTAAAAGGCTATTTGACAATGGTTATATTAACCGTGATGCACCAGTAACGAGTAAAACAGATCAACAGGAAATGCTCAAAAATGGTACAGCGGGTGTTTATATTGGAACAATGAGTGATGTAGAGCCGATGTATCGTGATGCAGTAGAAATCAATCCTGATGTAGAGTTCGATGTACACAATTATATCGAAGGACCAGACGGAGAGTTCCGCACACGAGCAATTCCTGGTTATGGAAGTATGCTTATTTTCCCGAAAGCGTCGATTGAAACAGAGGAAGAATTGAGAGGAATTCTATCATTCTTTGATTTTCTAATGACACCAGAAGGATCTAATCTATTGTATTGGGGAATTGAAGGAGAGCATTATGAAGTAGTGGATGGATTCGCGAAGGTAATTCCCGAAAGTCAAGATAAATATAATTTAGAAATCCTTCCGTATACTCCTTTTGAAATTGGAGAGCCTGAAACAAATGGACGTTATACCGGGTATTATGAGTATGAACCACGGGCAAAAGCGGAAGAACTCTACCTTGATAATAATCAGTATTTGGTAGAGGATTTATCCACTCCACTGGATTCACCGACATGGTCACAAAAATCAGAGACGTTGAATCAAATTATGACGGATGCTACGTATCAATATTTCTTAGGACAAATCGATGAGGCAGGATTTGATCAAGAAATAGAGAAATGGTTAGCAGAAGGTGGGCAGCAAGTGATCGAAGAGTATACAGAACAGTGGAAAGAGATGCAAGAATAACAAAAAGGGAGAGAAGTTTTATGATAAAATCCTCTCTTTTATCAATTTTTTTGTTGTAATTGTTGCTACACTATATAAAAGAGTTTTAGTTTCAGAAATTTAAAGTTATCTTAGATGAATATTTAACGGTTAAACTACCACGACAAATCTTTATGAAGAGTGGATTTGAAGAGGAAGGTATTGGGATAAAAACGAATAATCAGTGGAATCAAAAAAGATGATCCCTATTCAATATAGGAATCATCTTTTATCTGCATAACTTCTTTTTTTGTTGCTATTACTAGTAAAAATAGTGTCGAATTACTCTGGTTGCAACGGGGAAATGTTATAATAGAAGTAAGTGCATAGGGCTTTTATGGGTGGTGGCTCATTCCCTTTCAGAAAGGGGGTGAGTGTATGACAGTATATGAAGCTTTAATGGTCGCAATATCATTCGGAGCGTTAATTGTAGCTATTTTGTCATTTCACCAAAAAAAATAACCCACCCATAGCCTAGCGAGCAAAGGTGTGGTTATTTTTCTACATTCATGCGAGTTGCCCCCTTAAAGGGCTATTGCACTAAACCGTTTGGTGTTCCAGCACCAAGCGGTTTTTTATTATTATATGATTATCTACTTATATTATACCCGATTGAATCCATAAATTAAACCATATTTACTTTTATCATATCGTTAGTATTTAAGTATTCAATATGAAAAAAGTAAAGAATTAGCATATTTCTTAATGTGTTAGGAAAAATGTAAAAAAAGGAGGATGATGATAATGAAGAAGATTTATATAACTTTACTTATAGGAGTAGTACTGTCTTTTGCGAGTATTAATGGAGCGATAGCACAATCTGATAAATATTTTAAGTACCCAGATAATTCCGAAAATGAATTCGAAAATGCAGACAAGTTTTATGAAGAGTTAACTGAGGACCAGTATAAAGAGTTCAAAAATGCGAAAATAAATATTCGTGAAAAAGTAGCTTTTGAAGACGTAAATAAGGTTCTTTCAGAAGTGGATGAATATGGGGAAACACGTTTCATAGGAGAAGGCATTCACCCAAAAAGACAAATGTATGTATTCGTATCCATTTCTGAAAACGACAAAAAATGGATATGTACATTTGATGCAGAAAAGAAAATTAAAATGAATCAAGTTAAAAATTAGTTGTTAGGAACAGGGCTATCTATATATAGATAGCCCTGTGTGTAGTTTATCACGGTGTAAATGTCCGTAATACCCCCACTTCAAGATTCGAGTTAAAACAAAGAAGATAAGTGGGGGATAAACGGACACTAACGCCCTGATAAGTTTCGCTAACAATCAGCAGGAGTCAAAAACTCCCACTGATTGAAGTCTCACTTTATTGAAAATACTTTTAATCAATTATTGATATTAAGTTTACAAATTCAACATTTTGAAGAACTAATTTGCTTTCTTCTGTTGTATAAGGATTACTGACAACACCCAATATAAGGTTTTTATTAATTAAATGTTATTCTAAAGGTAAATCAAATAGCAGGGTCTTTGTTTGTTGCTCCCCTTTTCATTGCGATTATCGTTGTTCTAATTTAGCGATGCGTTCTTCTAACGGTGGGTGGGATGAAAATAATGCAAACATCGCACTTTTATTACTGATTTTCATTGTTTGAATAGCTGAGTCATCGGAACGATCATCAATTGTGGCACGGTCCACATACATTTTTAATGAGCGTAGGGCATGTGCCATTTTGTCGCGTCCTGCCAGATCTGCTCCACCTTTATCAGCGTGGTATTCACGGTGACGAGAGTAGGCGCTCACGACGAGACTTCCAAGGATAGAGAATAAAATTTGGAAGACAATGATTGCGGCAAACTGTACGATCCACTGAATTTCTGAACGGACAAAACGTGAAACGATATGTGCTACAATTCTGGAGAAGAATACCACAAATGTATTGACTACCCCTTGTAGTAACGTCATTGTCACCATATCACCATTCGCAACGTGGGCAATCTCATGTGCGATAACCCCTTCTACTGCATCATCATCCATCGTATCTAAAAGACCTTGAGAAACCGCAACTAATGAGCGCTTTTTCGTTGGACCTGTTGCAAATGCGTTCACTTCTCTTGATTGATAAATTCCAACCTCAGGTGTATGTGCTAAGCCAGCAGCACGAGATAAGCGTTCAACTTTTTCATATACGGCACGTTCTTGTGCACTAGCTGGACCATTTGGATCGATTACTTTTACTTTCATCATCATTTTCGCTACCCAGCGGGACATAGCGAGTGAGATTAGTGCTCCTGAGAAACCGACGATAATACTAAACACCATCAAAGATGTATAATCGATGGTACCATCGAGGTTATAGGTTCCACTGATCCCTGTGTAGCGAGTGATTACAGACCAGACAATAACAATCGTTGTCATTACTAGAATGTTCGTCAAGAAAAACAATAACAAGCGTTTAGCCATTACTTTACCTCCATTTTGTTCATACTTATTTTATAATATAACAAACATTTTTGCCTAAGGGAAACAATTTGATGTATGGTAAGGATGTTAATTATTTGTAAACAAATTGATTAGTGAAAGCTTCCATATAGTATGTATGAGCTCGTCAGTATAAATATGCTAAAATAGTACTTTTGTAGATTTCTCCACTGCATGATATAGTATGAGATGTGATAAAGTGAGACTTCAATCAGTGGGAGTTAAAGCTCCCACTGATTGCTAGCGAAACTTATCAGGGCGTTAGCGTCCATTTATCCCCCACTTATCTTCTTTGTTTTCACTTGCATCTTGAAGTGAGGATTTTATGGACGTTTACTCCGTGATAAAACCAATAGAACAGGAGCATCAACATGAATAAAGGAAAACTCGTACAAACATCGATGGAAACGATTCAATGGTTTATCTTTCTATTGGCTAGCTCTGTTGCGTTACCGATTGTCATTGGTGGAATTTTCGGTATGGATTTTGCTGAGATTGCTGGATTGATGCAACGAACATTCTTTGTTGTTGGACTTGCTTCCTTCCTGCAAAGTATTTTAGGGCATAAAATGCCGATTATGGAAGGTCCAGCAGGAATTTGGATTAGTATTTTCTCGGTAATGGCAGTTACTGGCTTACAAGATGGCTCGTCATTTCATGAAACACTGCAGTTGTTAGAGACAACGATGATCATAACAGGTATCTTTTTATTTATCTTTGGTATTTTCAAAATTTCGCAATTTATTTTACCGATATTTACACCACTTGTTACAGGGACGTTCTTCTTCCTATTAACCGTACAATTAAGTGGAACTTTCTTAGAAGGAATGTTAGGTCTTCAAGGTGATTCAGACACGATTCAAGTGAAAGAAGCGATAATTGCCTCGCTTATCTTTTTAGTAGTATTAGGTTTGTCCTTCTTTGGAAAAGGATGGGTCAAAAATTATTCAATGTTTATCGGGATTGTGATTGGCTGGGTTATTTTTATTATTGTCGAAGGGGAAGCACCAACGATTGGTGATGTCCAGTTCTTCTCTTTACCAGATGTTTTTGCCTTTGGTGTGCCAAGCTTTGATGTTAGTGCTATTCCGATCGCATTTATTATCGCGATTATTTTACTTTCGAATATGGTCGCTTCTATCGTTGCGGTGGATCAAGTAATGGGGAAAAATAATGGTGAGCGTAAAAAAGAAATCAATCGTGGTACAGCCATAACGGGTGTGAACCATAGCTTATCAGGTGTCTTTTCTTCGATTGCGAATGTGCCTTTAACGACATCGGCTGGATTTATTGGCTTAACAGGTCAAACAAGAAAAGCACCATTTATGTATGCTTCCTTATTACTGATGATATTTGCTTTCTTCCCACCGATTGTTTCATTTATTTCTTCGATTCCAGCACCAATTGCCAATGCAGCATTAATGGCTTCGTTTATTCAATTGGTTGGATTAGCGATTCGAAATGTTTCCTTCGATCCGTTAGATAACAGAAGAATGACGATCATTGGTATTGCGTATTTAATAGGAATGGGAACGATGTTTTTACCAGCTGAAGTATTCGCAGATTTACCATCACTTATTCAAAATGTCATGAGTAACGGTCTATTAGTAGGTACGACACTTGTTATTGTATTAGAACAAATATGGCGAGAGAAGAGGTAGTAATGTCTCCTCTCTCGTTTTTTTATCCCGGTGTAAACATCCTTTATACACCCACTCATTGAAGATTCGCTTTACTTCAGTCCGATTTTTACTTTGAATTCTTCTATCGTTTCTCGAGGATAGATTTCTTTTCTTGGAATTTGGTAGATATCTGTACCAGGCTTAACCGTATCTGGTACAACAGTAAAGGCCATATTAAATCCTAGTTCTTTGAAAAGAGCTAAATTTTCCTCATTAAATGCCCCGTATGGGGAAGCAAAAGCTTGATTCTGACCATTTAAGTTTATGATACTAGCTTCTAAATCTTCACGTACTTCTTCAATAGGTTTTCCAGTTAGATATGGTGTATGATCTTCCATTCTTTTATGAAAGTTATAGGTGTGGCTTTCGAATTCAAATACATCACATATATTGTGTAAGTCATCAACACTAAAATATTGATATTCACCTGGTTCATAGGTGGCATCGTATTTATTTACTGCTCCTGTAATAACAAAACTAGTAGCATGAAAATGGTGTTCACGTAGTATTGGTGCAACCTCGATGGCATTATCTTTAAAACCATCATCAAATGTAAGGACAATGCTTCGTTTGGGTATATCTAGTTCATTTTTAATAAATAATGCTAATTCTTCAAGTGTAAGGGTGATATATCCATTATCGTGTAACAGTTGCATTTGTTCTTCGAAATCTTCTTTTAGTACGATAGTAGAAACGATCGATCCATCCTGTTCAAAATGGTTATCCTCTAATTTATCTTCTGGTATCACGCGGTGGTACATTAAAATAGTTATCTCAGTTGCTTTTTCTTTCGGTGTTAGATCAAAGCTGCTAATCTCATTTCGCCACTGTTGGCATGCCTGTAAGTCGAACGTTTTGTTAGTTGGGAAGAACTCATTCTGGTCCAAAGCACGAGCAACATCCTGATAAAATAAGCTAATAATAAGGGAAAAGAGACCAAGGAAAATAGCGGTAAATGTAAGATTAAATAAGAGCCTTCGTTTCAAACAATCTTCCTCCTATACTGCTTTCTTTTCTAACAATAATGCTTGTTCTTTTGTTCCAACTCGTTTAGAAACATACCAGCTATTTTTATTTTTGAAGTAAAGAAGTGTACCTGTAGTGACAAAAAGTAGGCCTAATAAACGATAGCTAATTGCTTCTAATGGAATAAAAAATAATACTCTAGGTAACTGTTTTTTTGAATAAATGATACCGAACCTTCTACTGACGACAAGTGTAACAATTCCTTGGTAAATCGCTAAAAAAGTAGCGACAGAGAAAAGTCCTGCTGCGACAATATAATTATCTTGATTAAAAAGTAGGGTGACAGGAATCAAAATCGTTGGGTATGCGTTAATCGTGCCAAAAAATAAAGAATCAAATAATAGAAAAAAAGAAGGACTAAATCCTAGTTTTCGAAAGAACGATTTTCTAAAATGAAAAATGCAATCGACAAATGCTTTTTGCCAACGAATTCTTTGGTTGTAGAGTTCTCGGAAGTTTTCTGGACATTCGGTATAACAAATTGCTTGTGGGATAAAGGTTAGCCGGTTATTTTTATAATTTTTATTTGTTTTGATTAAGCGGTGAACCTTTAGCGTAATGTCCATATCTTCCCCAACTGTTCGGCGATACCCATCTACATCAAATAATGCTTTTTTTCGGAATGCTCCAAATGCACCGGCGATAACGGTAATAGAATTAAGTTTTGCTTGTGTCAACTTATGTAAATAAAAGGCGGTCATATATTGAAGAACTTGATGACGGATAAGTCCTTTTATACTAAAGATAGGGTTTGGTTTTTGTAAGTCACCTGTATAGCCTTGTTGTATTTGAACAAGTCCACCAGCAGCAACAATCTCTTTATTTTCAAAAGATACATTGATAGCATGTAGTGACATAGAGTCCATAATGCTGTCTGCATCCAATGTGACGACAATCTCTTTTGCTACATATTCTGTTCCGGCATTAAGTGCGTCTGCTTTACCGCCGTTCTTTTTGTCGATGACATAAATGTTAGGATAAAGATTAGATTGATAGATTTCTTTTACTTCTTCATGGGGAATTTTCCCAGTAGGTAGTTTCGTTGACGTAACCTGGAGGTCTAAGTGTGTATGTAAAACGTCTAATGTTTGATCAGTTGAACCATCATTAACAAATAATGCTTCATAATTATGATAGTCTAGCTGTCTGATTCCCTCTAAACAATTAAGAATTACTTTTTCTTCATTGTAGGCAGGGATAATGATGCTAACTCCTTTCTCATTACCGAGCTTCTTGATCTTTTCCTTCTCTTTCACTGCATATAGAGGATATAAAATATAAACAAATTGAAAAAAGATAAAGAATACAAACAATACAAGGGTGATTTTTAATATCATTTTTGCCCGTCTCCTTTTTGTTGGTAAACTCGCATGTAATCAATTTCAAATACTTGTTGGAAACTAGTTGTTTCATCAGGATTTCCTGGCCAGTCACCACCAATTGCTGTATTAACGTAAAGGTACATATCCATATCTGGACTGGAGTGCTTGGTTTGGAATCGTAGTTCTCCGTCGATAAACCATTTCAATGAATCTGGTGCCCACTCTAGTGAGTAGGTGTGGAAGTTTTCTGCATAATTCGGTCCTTGGTAACTAGAAGACCTGCTTACTAATTGTTGATTATTATCTAGCCAGTGCTGGACCATCCAGATTTCATATGGCTTATCCCCCAACATTTCTAAAATATCTATTTCTGGTAGCCAAGTATTATCGATATTAGGCATCATCCAAAAAGCTGGGAATATACCTTGCCCACTCGGTAGCTTTGCACGCATTTCTACTTTTCCATATCGAAAATAAAACTTATCTTTTGTATGAATTGCAGCAGAGGTGTAAGATCTTCCTTTATAGTCTTCTTTGTTACTAATTAGTTGTAATTGATTGGCTGTAATGGATATATTTTTTGGCGTGTAGTATTGCAATTCGTTATTTTTCTCTGATGCCCAGTCTTCGATGTTCCATGTTTTTGTATCCAGTAAGTCCTCATGGAATTCTTCTTGCCAAATCAATGTCCAACCATCCTCACTATATTTATTCTTAATGGCTAACTGTTGAAGAAAGATATCTAGTTGTTCGTGTGTGCGGTTGAATGTACGATGATCATAGCTGGATGGGTTTATTTTAAATGTTTTGGAATGACCATGAAGTAAAAAGATTAACAATAGACAAGGTAGACAAAGAATAAGCTTCTTCAATAATTATCAAACCTTTCTGTTTGTTATAAAGAACGATTAGAGGAGGTTTTTGTTCATTATAAAGAACTAGTTAATAGTATATAGAGAGAAAGATAAAATAGAAACCATCATTTTACGCTTTTTTTACGCGAAAATAACGAATTAGATTGTTTTATATGGTGAATTCACCATTTTTCTTACTGTTTCATTAATTTTTATGTCTATACAGAACAAAAACGGTTGTGTGTAATGGAATAGACTATGATAATAAAAGTAGGATATTCTTTATAAAGAATTTTTTGTGGTAAGCTCTACTAATGATTAACTGTAGTTTAACATTTTTGCTTACTAACGTTTCCTTTTAAGTGTACAATGATCGTATAAAGTGAGAGGTTGTTTACCCCTGACTTAGCTTCCTTGTGATAGTTGAATCTTAAAGTCGGGGTATTACGGACACATGCACCGTGATAAATCCAAATGAGGAGGAAGATACATGTTTAACGGCATTCATCATATAGCAATTATTTGTTCTGATTATCAGAAGTCAAAGGATTTCTATGTGAATAAGTTAGAGCTAGATGTGATAAAAGAAGTATACAGAGAGGAACGTGATTCCTATAAATTAGATTTAGCTTTACATAATCAATATATAATTGAATTATTTTCCTTTCCGACATCACCTAATCGACTGAGCTACCCTGAAGCATGTGGTTTGCGACATCTTGCCTTTTCGGTAGATAATATAGAAGAAACAGTAGAAAGTTTGTTGCAGAAGGGGATAGAGGTGGAAGATGTAAGAGTTGATCCCGTAACAAATAAGCGATTTACTTTCTTTCAGGACCCTGATCAATTACCTATTGAGATATATGAGGTATAATAGAAGGGAAGCCTGCAAAAAAAATTGTAGTCTGACACGTAGATAAGAGGAGGATATCTCATGAAAGGAATTATTGCAAAAGAGCCAGGTGGAGCAGAGCAGTTAATTTATACGGAGATGCCGGAACCAGAATTAACAGACAGTGATATATTAATTGAAGTACATGCCACAGCAGTAAATCGTACAGATATCTTAAACCGTGAAGGAAATATCGGTTATGTGGAAAATCCGATTATTGGTGTGGAGGTTGCAGGTGTTGTACTAGATCCGAATGACCATCCCACTTTTTCAAAAGGTGATCGTGTAATGGGCTTAGTGAATGGTGGAGCATATGCAGAAAAAGCAGTGATGCCAGCAGATAGAGCAATGAAAGTACCTGAATCATTAAGCTTTGAAGAGGCTGCAGCTATTCCAGAGGTATATCTAACGGCTTACCAGACATTGTATTGGCTAGGTAACTTAAAAGAGACGGAAACAGTGCTAATTCACGCTGGAGCTAGTGGTGTTGGTACAGCTGCGATTCAATTAGCTAAAGTACTCTCAAACGCACGCGTTATTACGACTGCTGGTTCTGAGGAAAAATTATCATATTGCCGTGAGTTAGGTGCAGATGTCGTAATTAATTATAAAGAACAAGACTTTGCCGCAGAAGTAGAGCGAGCAACAGATGGTCAAGGTGTTAACCTTATTCTAGACTTTGTTGGAGCAAGCTATTGGGAGAACAATTACAAGAGCATTGCGGTAGATGGTAGATGGGTTGTTATTGGTGTGCTTGGTGGTAGTACGGTTAACCAAGTGAACTTGATGGATTTAATGATGAAACGTGTTCAATTAACAGGAACATTGCTAACACCAAGAAGTAATGAATACAAAGCACAGTTAACAACAGAATTTATTAACCAAACAACGAAATATTTTGAAGAAGGCAAGCTTAAACCAATTGTCGATACAATTTTCGCGATCGAACAAGCGGGTGATGCACATAGACATATGGAAGCGAACAAAAATATCGGGAAAATCATTCTGCGCGTATAATAGAAATGAGGGAACTCCTTTTGAAAAAGGATGTTCCCTTTTTTTCTATAGAGCTGTCTTTGAATTCGTTTACGTTATACTCATTTAGTTATGATAAAATAAAAGAAAAAGGGAGCGGATAACATGACAGGTTATATGCTTTGGAACAAACAGATTGTAGAGCGAAACGCAGAAAATACACTGGTTTCTTTTCAAGATCGTGGTTATCAATTTGGTGATGGTGTATATGAAGTAATCCGTATTTATGATGGTAAGTTGCATGCGCTTGACTGGCACTTAGATCGGTTATTTTACTCGATGGAGCAACTGTCGATCCGAGCGCCATTCTCTCGCACAGAAATAAACCAATTATTAAAAGAGCTTATTAAAAAGAATACGTTCACATTAGATGGTAAACTGTATGTACAAGTTTCACGAGGAATTCAGCCAAGAGATCACGTTTATTTAGAAGAGCTAGAAGCGGTTTTTTATGCGACGATTGACCGTTTCGATAAGCCGGTTGATATGTGGGAAAAAGGTGTGAAGGTTACCCTACAGGAAGATATTCGTTGGCTACGTTGTGATATTAAATCGTTGAATCTATTAGGAAATGTGCTAGCACGTACGAAAGCACAAAAAAATGGTTACCATGAGCCACTTTTCCACCGAGATGGTATTGTAAGAGAATGCGGGGCATCTAATTTTTATATGATCAAGGATGGAGAGATACATACACATCCGGCAAATCATTATATTCTTGGTGGGATTACGAGAAAGAAAGTGTTGCTGTTTGCTGCTGAACTCGGTATTCCAGTACATGAACGGGAATTTGCTGTTGAAGAGCTACATGATGCAGATGAGTGTTTTTTAACGGCAACACCATTAGAAATTGTACCGATTATTCAAATAGATGAAAGACCGATTAATCAACAACAAGTAGGGGAAACGACGAAAAAGTTACAGCAATACTATCGAAAACGTGTATATGATTATCAAGGTGCATGAGTCCGTAATACCCCCACTTCAAGATTCGAGTTAGAACAAAGAAGCTAAATGGGGGATAAACGGACGCTAACGCCCTGATAAGTTTCGCTAACAATCAGTGGAAGTCAAAAAACTCCCACTGATTGAAGTCTCACTTTATATAGATTAATGGTTTCTGGAGGTTAGGATGTACGGGTTTTTCTTTTTATGTCTAGCATGTTTGTTTATCATCGCACCATTCCAACAAGGGTTGTATTTTGATGCTGATTTCTATCCTATCCATCTATTTCTTCATATAGTGACGCTCATTTTCATTGGCTTGTTAGTGTATAAAAAAGATTTGGCTAGTTGGCAGAAGGTTTCAGTCGTTCTGTTTATTCCGATTTGTTACTTATTATCTCTGACACAAGCGGTAAATCCCAATGGAGCTTTTGACATGGTGTTTCGCTGGACTACTTATATCAGTTTCTTTTTTATTTTGTATGTTAGTCTATCTATGCATCGTAAGCTGAAAGTGCTAGCGCCATTTATTTATTATGGTGTAGGTGTTTTGATTGTTGGCCATATGTTCTTAAATGAATTTGGGATACTTCATTCGAATGGTGCATGGGAAAAAGGTCGTTTTGCTGGTGTATTTCAATATCCGAATACTTTTGGTATGGTGATGCTTGCGTTTTATATGTTCGGTTTGCTGCTGCTATTGAGCAAAAAACAACATTGGTACACCTTTTTCTTTTATTCATTCCCATTAACGGCTTTCATTGTAGCATTGCTTGAATCCTATGCAAGAGGTGTTTACTTATTATTTCCGCTTGTATGGTTTATTGGTTTATGTTGTTTACCTGTTCGACAACAAATGCGTTATGTCGGCTATTCGGTTATCACGAGCTTGAGTGGGTTTATCGTGTATGTCGTCTTACAAACAGAGAAGCAATGGTTAACATTTATTTCGTTAGTGGTGTTATCTGTTGTGTCCTTTTTCTGTAGTTGGTGGTTGAAGAAGTTGAATGGGTCTTGGAATAGTCGGGTGTTATTACCAGCCTTAGTAGTGGTCTTTTTCTCATTATTTACATTAGATATAGGAAACAAAGGTTTTGTCTATCAGCATATGCCACACCCATTACAAGATAGAATAGATAGTATAAGTAGTAGTTCGACGGCTAACGAACGGATGTTGATGGTAGAAGATGCACTCGGGGCGAGTAAAGATGCTGCTTGGATCGGACGTGGTGGCAACGCATGGGAAGCAATGTATCACTATTATCAACAATTGCCATATCAAGCGAAAAAGATTCATAATGAATACCTCGAGATGATAATAGATATTGGATTTATCGGTTTTTTTGTTGTTATTGGTATTTTTATCTATTTGATTTTTCAAGTTGTGTGGCAAATGGTACGTGTAGAAGATCGTTCCTTATCATTAGCAATTTTATTTAGTTTATTGATTATTCTGGGACACAGTATGATAGATTTTAATTTCGCTTTTGGCTTTGTTATGTGGATGATTTTTTGGTTGTTCGCAATGGGTCTCCCTGTAAAGAAAAAAGCACAGCAACAAGTAAAAGGTTCATATCTGCCAATCATTGTATATGTCGCTCTATTACTATGTACGGTTAGTTTCTCTTATCGATTCTTACAAGCTGACAATGCTTATCGACAGATGATGCATACAGATAGCTTAATGGAAAAGGAACAACTTTTAACCGAAGCGACGAATCATAACCCATATCATACAGAATATTGGTTTGAATTAGGCGATACATATATTAAACAGCAGGCATACATGAGTATTCCTGATGTGAAAGTTGTCCATAGTGCTCAGATGTTAGCACATCTTGAGCCAATGAATGCGCAAGTATTAGTTCAAGCAGCTGCCTTAAAAGAGAGAATCGGTAAAAAGGAAGAGGCGCTTCATCAATACCAAGAGGCATTGCAATGGGATAGGTATGATACCGCAATTTATGATGATATGATTGTTCTTGCTATTCATTTAGATGAAAAACAGATAGCGCTTGATACGTATAAACAATTAATCGACGTTTACCAGCAATTTGAACAGAATCCAATCGGACACAATCATAATAGGCGCAGGTTTGAAGTGACGGAAGCAATCAAAGATGAGATGAAGAAGTTGTTAATTGATGAAGAAAGAGAAGAAGACTAGAAGTTTTTCTTCTCTTTTTCTATTGTTTCATCTTCTTTTCTTTTTGTTAGCTGGAAAGGTAGTATCTAATGCTAAAAATTTTTCTTCTGTATTGATGCGTACATTTTTTAAGTCATATTTCTTTTTGGCCATATGATTCAACTCCTTTGAAGTCTCTCTTTATCACGGTGTAATCGTCCGTAAAACCCCCACTTCAAGGTTCGAGTTAATACAAAGAAGCTAAGTAGGGGATAAACGGACGCTAACGCCCTGATAAGTTTCGCTAACAATCAGAGGGAGTCAAATACTCCCGCTGATTGAAGTCTCACTTTATCATATGAGTTTTTAGAATAATTATGACAAATGAAGAATAAATATGATAAAGTTCGTGACATAAAGACAGAAAATTGATAAACTATTTGAGTGTTATATATTTGTTCATAGTACAGTAATGGGCTTGGCGCTGTTGCTGTTTTTTTCTGTGCTATTTTGGGCAGGATAGTAATTGTGGAGGTTATGTAAATGGAAGGTAGTTTCTATTCATTAATTCCGCCTCTTTTGATGCTTGTATTAGTATTACTGACGCGGAAAGTCTTCTTATCGTTAGGGACTGGTATTGTAGTTGGTGCGCTCTTAATCCATAAATTTGATATCATTGCTAGTTTACAGCAAATCTGGCTAGTATTTCGTGATATATTTTATTCAGCAGATGGTTGGGAACTAGGCAATATCTATTTATTAGTCTTTTTCCTTTTATTAGGTATTATGACAGTGACGATGACAGCATCTGGTGGGAGTAGAGCATTTGGCGAATGGGCGATACGAAAGGTTAAAACGAGAAAAGGTGCACAGTTTGTACCACCGTTTTTAGGAATTGTTATTTTTATTGATGATTACTTCAACAGTCTTGCTGTAGGACAAGTAGCGAGACCGTTAACAGATCGTTATAAAATCTCTCGGGCAAAGTTAGCTTATTATATTGATTCTACATCTGCTCCTATGACCGTTATTACACCAATTTCTAGTTGGGGAGCATATATCATCGGAACACTTGGTGCAATTTTTGCAACAGCAGGTGTAACAGAATTTCAACCGTTAGAAGCGTTTGTCAAAATGATTCCGTTGAATATGTATGCATTCGCTGCTATTTTATTAGTGTTTTTAGTGGTGATTTTCGGTATTGATATTGGAGCAATGCGCAAACATGAAAAACGCGCGCAAGAAACTGGGGAAGTGTTTGATCCGAATAAGCAAACAATGGCAATTGATATGAAGGATGAAGAACGTATTAATAAAAATGGTACGGTATGGCACTTATTAATTCCGATCATTGTTTTAATCGTTACAACTATTGCGATGATGCTTTATACTGGATATGTGGCAACAGAAGGTACCGCAACGATATTAACGATGTTTGAAAACACAAATGTCAACTTGTCATTATTTACAGGTGGCTTACTTGGTGTAATCGTTAGTTTTATTTTGTATGTACCGTTAAAAGGGACAAAACTTTCAGTTGGAAAGGTACTGAAAGATGGCTCATTGTCAATGATGCCTGCTATTTATATTCTATTATTAGCTTGGATGATTGGTTCAATTATCGGAATTATTGATACAAGTGGTTATCTCGTTGAATTAGTGAATCAAATGTCATTCAATGTGAACTATTTAGCGTTATTGTTGTTTGTATTCTCTGGTTTTATGGCGCTAGCAACAGGTACTTCATGGGGAACGTTCGGTATTATGCTTCCGATTGCCGCACAAATTGCCCATACGTATGATGTCGATTTAGTGCTTCCAGCAATGGCTGCAGTATTAGCCGGTGCAGTATTTGGTGATCATTGTTCACCAATATCTGATACATCGATTCTTTCCTCAACAGGTGCAGGTGCAAACCATATGGATCACGTGATTACCCAAATACCATATGCGTTTATTGGAGCAATAGCAACTGTCATAGGTTATCTCGTTCTAGGGTTAACAGGACAAGTGTTATTATCACTAGGTATGACACTGTTATCTGTTCTACTCATTGCATTGCTGATTTTTATGATAAAGAAACAGGCTAAAGTATAGAAGGAAGGCGGTCTTGAGAAGGGCCGTCTTTTATATTGACAAAATTTGGTTGTTAGAAAATTGTGAATATGTGTATCTTGTTAGTCAAATACGTGCAAAAGGGGTTGTATTTGTGAAGCTTGGACTTAGTCGTGGTGAAGTGAAAGTAGTTGATTATACGCCGGAATGGAGTGCGGAATTTACTAGAGTGAAGCAGACGATCATAGAGAATGTCGACATACAAGCAAACAGAATTGAACATATTGGCAGTATTGCTATCAAAGATATGCCAGCTAAACCAATTATAGATATCATCATTGGAGTAGATGATATACAAAATGTCGATAAAAAGGTGATAGAGCAATTTGCAAAAATCGGGTTTTTACGATTAAGAGTGGAGAGACCTAATGAAATAGTGCTTGCTAAATTTGTTGATCAAACATATCAAGAAAAGACACATTACATACATTTAGTACTATTTCAAGGTGAACGGTGGCATAACTTGCTTTTCTTTAGAAATTATTTAAATAAAAATGAACAAGCCAAAGAAGCATATGCCAAATTGAAACAAGACTACTTAAGCCAATTTTCTCCGAACATAACAGACTATACAGGTTATAAAGAATCATTTGTAAAGGATATTTTTAATAAAAGAAAAAGCTTGGGACGATAACCCAAGCTTTTCAAGGAACTACTCCAGCATTTTCCTCTATTATTTTATTTGATTTTTTCCTTCGCCTTTTCTTTTTTAGGTTTTTTATCTCCCTTCGTTTCTTCTGTTACGATAGTGGCTACATGATTTCCTGCTTTTGTTATACTGTATTCAATGGTTTTCCCACTCCAAAAATGGAAAATAAGGTCAACTGGTCCATCTTGTAGTTCATGGAAGAACGCTTCTTTTAATTCAATGTAGTCTGCTTCATAGTTTGGAGAAAATGTATAGCCAAATTCCTTAAAGGATGTCCAATCTTGTGGACCAGCAAATGAACCATCTGGATAATATGCTTCCATTGTTGCTAACTGATCACCGTTAAATACTGTAGGAATATGAAAAGTAGAAATGTCTCCTTCTGTTTCAGCTAATTCAGGTGTTTGAACTACTCGCACATCGATATCCCAATTAACACCACCAGTGAATGTTATGGTTAACGTTGCCACAGATCCAAGTTGATCGTCCTTGTCGAATGAACGTAATAGTGATTGTGCAAAAGTAATCGTATCTTCATCAATAGTATAATCACTACCTTCTTCAAGTAGTTGTCCATTATAATAAACACCATCAAACGAATGACCATTTAATTCAAATGTTAAGGACTGTTCTGTTATTTCCGCTGCATTATCAAGGTAAATAAAGTTATCATTCGGAACAGCAGACCGATTGCTCCAGCTCATTTGCATCATATCAGCTAATTCCTTGTCATCCCATTTTAACGAATGACGATCTAAATGTTGTCCATTATCCCATAGCATATGGACTAAGTCTTTTTCCTCTGCATAGTGTATAAAGTGCTCAAAAAATTTTAATTTTTCCCCTTGTTGAATAACACCTGTATCAGCATCAAACCCGAGTAAACCAAATTCTCCAATTACAACAGGAATCCCATTTGCTGTAAAGGTGTCATGTACACGATCTAGCGTTGTGTGGATATCGTTAATTGTATCCTCTTCAAAGCGTGTATAACCTGCAATATTAACACTGAATGGCCAAAATCCATAGTAATGAACCGTGGCAATAATATTTGGATCATTTAATTCTGTCATATACTGATACAACGGTGCTACTTTTTCAGGCTCTGATCCGGTATCTAGTGTAGGTAATACAAGCGGCCGACTATCATTATTTCCACCGGATGCTCGAACAATTTGATGAAAATGTGTATTTAGTTCATCCAAATATTGCTGACTTTCTTGTGCTGTTCCCCAAAACCTAGGTTCATTGATGCTTTCAAACATTAATTGGATTGGTTCATCTTTGTAGCGATCAGCTAATTGCGTCCAAATGGCGTTAAAACGTTCGACGGTTTGCTCATGATTTTGTTGCATACCTTCCTCTATCCAAACCCAAGAATCATGATGGACATTAATCATAACGTATAGATCTTCTTCAAGTGACCATTGAATAGCTTGGTCTACTCTCTCTAAAAAGTCTTCATCAATGAGATAATCACCGCTTTCTTCCATACGTTGATCAAATGTAATCGGGATGCGGATACTTTTAAATCCTTCATCTGCGACTTTTTGGATTAACTCTTGTGTTACAAAAGGATTCCCCCAAGCTGTTTCATCTTCACCAATTGCATCAAATGTATTACCGAGATTCCAACCTGGTTGCATATCCTCTACATATTGCTCGATGTCAAATTCGTTTGTAGATTGTTCCGCAGCTAAAGTAGTAAGGGAAGTAAAACCGAGAAGTAGGACCGTACAGACAAGAGTGGCTAAGGCGAACCTGAACATGTTCTTCAAATAAATCCCTCCATACAATATAATAGTAAGCGCTTACTAATTAAACCTATCATATTAATTAATAGAGAAACACATGAAAAACTAGTGATGTTTTCATGTAAAAAGAAGACATTTGTTATAAATCTATGTAAAAATAATTAACAATTTTATAACATGTTTCTTCTATGTTCGCTATACTTTAATAGAGTAGTGAGATTTATCAGGTTGTAAATGTCGGTAAAATTCCTGATGAAATCTCATGTTATAGGAGGGGAAGAGATACTATCATGAAACAAAAAATGTTAAAAGTAACATTGACAGGCCTCTTGGCGTTTGGAACAATTGGTGCAATATCTATACCACTATCAGCAGTTGGGAATGGTCCAACGTACAAAGGAAATGAATCGATTCAGACCTCTATTCTAACTACTTATGAAGAAGTGGTAGATTTTCTGCAAACACAGGAAGCGAAACAAGATGCATTAGAACTTGATGTGATCGGTCAGACTGTCAAAGGACGTGATATTTATATCGCTAAGTACCTATCTGACCCAGCTAATCCTACTATTCTTTATATAACACAACAACATGGAAATGAACAATTAACAACAGAAGGTGCACTGCAATTTATCAAGCAGTTAGGTACGAAAAAATCTCAAGAAATTTTAGCAGATGTAAATGTGCTTGTTGTACCGATGTTGAATGCAGATGGTGCTATGGGAGATGTTGATTTTTCATTAGATGATTATATTGCTAGTGGAGATAGACATTTAACAAGGGCAAATGCTAACAATGTTGACTTAAATCGTGAGCATGATAAGGAAATAGCCGACATGGAACCAGAAGCAAAAGCATTGTATGAAGAAGTATTGGAAAAAATGCAAATTGATTATTTAATCGATCTACACCATCAAGGTGCTTATAATTATGTGGATGGAAATCTAGTATCAGGCTCTATCCTATATCCGACTAATCCTAATATTGATGAGGGTTTGATAGAACAATCAAAAAAATTAGGTGCAGTAGTTTATCATACAATTGACGCCAAAGGTTGGGGATTGATTGGTAAATATAATGGTGGTACAGGAGCAAATATCGGTAGAAACGGTATAGCGTTGAGATACGGCATCCCAACATTATTGTTTGAGATGCGTGGAATGTCTGATCACACTAATCCAAGTGCAGTGTTAGGGCAGAAAAGTAACGGTTACTTGAGAAAACAAACCCTTTTAACACTTGAGGAAACAATGAAAGCTATCGCTGATGGATCCATCGAAACAGTAGATACTAGTTTTTGGGATACACTATCAACTCAAACTAATAGACCGTAATGATAAAAAAGATGATTCCGTTTTACATGGAATCATCTTTTAATTCTTCTTCATCCATATACTCTAATAAGTCTCCTGGTTGACAATCGAGCACGTTACATAACGCGTCTAATGTGCTAAAGCGAATTGCTTTCCCTTTTTCATTTTTTAAGATAGAGAGATTGGCAGGAGTGATACCGACCTTTTCAGACAGTTCGTTCAAAGACATTTTCCTCTTCGCCATCATCACATCTAAATTTATTCTAATCATTGAATCGCCCACTTTAAATTGTATATTTATTTTCTTCGACTGCTTTAACAGCAACCTTCAAGGCAGCTCCAATCAGTAAACAAGCAATACCGGTAAAAAGAGCGTCCATATAAGAGATATTCGAAAACGAAATAGTAGCATTGACAACATTTAATATTTCGATGGTTTTATCAAATAATAGTCCATCCACATAGGTGAAAATCGTTCCTAAGCTAAGAATAATAATACCTAATGTATAAAAGATTTTTACATTTTTATAGGTGAATAAACTATCCTGATAAATGTTTTTAAATAGTTTATCGCATAAACGTAACACAGACAAACAAAGTGAACACGCTGCAACTGTACTAATAAACGAATATAGTTGAATATCGGTATTCAAATAAAGATCAGGTTGTTGATCAAATTGTATATCTACCCAACTAATGATTGGTTCAAAATTATCAAAGGATTTTGCAAAGCTTGAAGTTGGAAAAAAGAGAATGGCAACATGATAAAGGATAGCAAATAAAGCAATCGGAATTACGATAATAAATAACAATCGACATAATAAGTATACTGCTTTAAATAAATGTTTGATAGTCAAGTGTTTCACCTCTGAAAGCTCATTTTAAATATATTATACAATAAAATTTTATCGAAAAACAATAAAAAATAATTGAAAGTGTGAATTTTATCCGTTATAGTGAGAAATAGAAAATTATGGTTGGGAGGTGTGGATATGATTCAAACAAACAGAATATCATTAATAGATGCGATTCGGGGGTTTAGTTTATTAGGAATATTAGTAGCAAATCTATTAATCTTTCAATACGGTATTTATGGAAAAGATGAAATAGCTCTTTTTGATGTATCTGCTTTTGATTTAGCAGGCTATCATTTCATTAAAATCTTTATTGAACATTCTTTTATGCCGATTTTTGCGTTTGTATTTGGTTATTCGCTCATATTGATGACGGATAAGTTGACTGAAAGAGGCTTACCTGTTAAACGTTATTTATTTAGACGATTTCTAGCATTAATAGTGTTCGGTTATTTACATAGCTATTTCTTATGGGAAGGCGATATATTACTTTCCTATGGCCTAATCGGATTATTTTTGTTGGTCTTTGTGAAGAGAAAAGCAAAGACTATTTTGATTTGGTTTGTTATTTTCATGAGTTTGTTTATTCTTTTGATTGGTATTGGAAGTATAGAAACAGAAGAGGAAATGGAATGGTATGATGCAGAAGCAATGAATAGTTATGTAACAACATCTATCGATATTTATCAAGGTGGAACCTATCAGGAAATCAAGGATTTTCGCTTGAACGAAGATCCGTTAGCGTTGGAAGATGAAGAGCTGCTAGTTACATTATTGTTAATGCCAATTGTGCAATTACCTATCTTTTTATTAGGTATATATGCTGCGAAAAAAGAATGGCTTCAACAGTCTAAACAAAATAAAAGTCGGTACAAACATGCCTTTCTTTGGCTATTGCCAATAGGTTTGATGATGAAGCTAACACCTTATGTTACTTCTTACGTCGATTTTACGGAAATTGGCGGCATAGTGCTAGCTATCGGTTATATCTTTCTGTTTGGTTATCTTTATATGATGTATCAAGATAGTGTACTAGTCCGTGCTTTTGAACAAGTTGGGAAATTGTCCCTTACTAATTATATTATGCAGACCGTTGTATGTACGTTTGTCTTTTACGGTTATGGTCTGGGGTTGTTTGCACAGTTAGGTATTGGTTTTGCGGTTTGCTTCGGTATCGTTCTATTTAGTTTACAAGTAATCTTTAGTAAATGGTATATGAACCACTTTAAACAAGGACCATTAGAAAGAGTGATGAAGGTATTTGTATATCTTTCATTCAAGTCTAGACCGAAGGCGAAGAGAAAGGATGTGGCAGCGTGAATCCATTAGAAAATCGTGTATCAGAAAAGTTTCCTAAGGTTCTAATTACTTCCGAAACGATTGGTAATATCATCGGTTTTATTGTATTAGGTGTTCTCTTTTGGTTAAAGGAGCATTTCGAGTGGCCAACATGGATTGGCTGGGTATTAATTATCCTCTTAATATTATGTATTATTGGTACTGTTTGGTCTTATGTGAAGCCGCGTTATGTGTATCAGAGTTGGCGATATCAAGTGGATGAAACGTATTTGCAGCTAAGCTATGGCGTGTTAAATAAAGAATGGGTGACTGTTCCAATGACGAAAATTCAAGCAGTTACAACTAGTCAGGGCCCCATAATGCGAGCTTACCAACTACGGTCAATTAAAGTGGAAACAATGGGCTCATCCCATGAAATTCCTGCCTTAGAAGAAGAGGTTGCGTTACAGTTAAGAGAACAGATTGCTACATATGCTCAATTAAAGGAAGTGGATGAATAATGCGATATCATCCAATGGTTATTTTATTTCAAATCTATCAATTGGTAAAAGAAAATGTGTTATTTGCGCTTGTGTTATTCGTTTTTCAGAAGGACTCCGATTTCTGGCTATTTGTTTATGGTAAATATGTATTTGTTGCGTATGTATCATTACGTTTCATCTATATCGTTAGCAGTTGGTTTGTAGAAACATATGAATGGCAGGATCGAACTTTTTACCTAAAAAAAGGAGTATTAACGAAAAAAACGATGACGATCCCATTCTCCAAAATTCAGAATGTAACGAAGAAAACAACACTATTTCATAAATTATTTGGTCTAACCTCTCTTTATTTTGAGACAGTATTAGATGGGGAGGATAGCACGATCGTTTTTCCTGTAGTGACAAAGCAACAAGCAACAAAAATAGTTGTTATGGTAAATGTGCAGGAAGGAAAAGAAGTGGTGAAAGAGAAGGAAAAAGAAAAAACAGAAAAAGTGGACCCTTCTATTCCTGAACAGGAAGTTAGGTCAGATAGTACGATTCACTATGAACCAACAAGTAAGGACCTACTAAAAGCAAGCTTTACATCATTGAGTTTTTTGATTATTATTCCAATTATTTCTGGTTTATACGATATATTTGAATCGTTTATAACACAGTATCAGGGGATATTTAAGGACAGCTTGTCTATATTGTCCTTAAGTATTGTCGTGGTGATTATAGCGATTAGTATTGGAGTAATTAGAACGTTTCTTAAATATGGGGAATACCGGATTTCTTCCAATGATTCACGTATTTTTATTGACAGAGGGGTAGTGGAGAAAAGTCAATTTGCGATCGAAAAACGGAAAGTGCAAGGGATTGAGATTAAACAAAATGTCATGACGAGAATGTTCGGGTTAGTTGAAGTCACATTGATTAGCTCGTTTAACCCAGAAGTAGAAGATTCAGATGTTAGTGTGAATTCTTTATATCCCTTTTTACCAGTAAAGAAAGCATATCAATTAATTGAAGAATTGTTACCTGGATACTATGTGCACCAGTCTATGCAGCGACTTGCACGTGCTTCATTATGGATGAAGTTAATCAAACCGAGCTGGTTATGGCTTATCGCAACAGCTTGCCTTATTTATTTTAAGCCTACTGTTTTTAAGATCGAATCGACTTGGTGGCTTGCTTCTCTTGTATTATTGATTATAGTGGTGGTTAATCGTCTATTAGATTATTGGCATACCAAATACTTGATAGCGGGTGATCAAGTACAATGGTGGCATGGTGGTTTAGTTAGTAAGTTATTTTTGACGAAAAGGAAAAATATTATCGAAATGGGTTACTCTCAATCTGTTTTACAAAGAATCTTAAAGCTAGGATCTATTACGACGATGAATCGATCCAATCCTACCAGAATAGAAACAGTTGCAGATGTTCCAACCGAATTCATTCAATCCTTTCAAAGATGGTATAAGGATAGACAAGCTGATATTCATAACCAATAGCCTAGTTTATTTCTTATAATATTTATCCTAAAAAGATAATATTTTTACCAAAATGTAAGGCAAAAATAGGGTATAATAATGGAAAGCGGCAACATATAGAGGAGGTAAAGCATGCAAGGATATGTAGAAAAAATCAAAGAGTTAACATTAGAGGAAAAAGCAGGTCTATGCTCTGGCTTAGACTTTTGGCATTTAAAAGGGATCGAAAGGCTTGGTATTCCTTCTGTAATGGTGACAGATGGACCACACGGATTACGAAAACAAGCAGAAGGAGCAGACCATTTAGGACTTCATAACAGTGTTCCGTCGACTTGTTTTCCGTCTGCTGCTGGACTCGCGAGCTCATGGGATAAAGAGTTAATTTATCGTGTTGGTGAAGCATTAGGTGATGAAGCACAAGCAGAGGAAGTAGCTGTTTTATTAGGGCCAGGTGCTAATATTAAACGGTCTCCATTATGTGGACGAAACTTTGAGTATTTTTCAGAAGATCCTTATTTATCTTCTGCTATGGCAACTAATCATATTAAAGGTGTGCAAAGTAAAGGGATTGGGACGTCCTTAAAACATTTTGCTGCGAATAACCAAGAGCACCGTAGAATGTCCGTCGATGCAGTAGTAGATGAACGAACATTACGTGAAATCTACTTAGCAAGTTTTGAAGAAGCGGTGAAAAAGGCACAACCATGGACGGTAATGTGTGCATACAACAAAGTAAATGGTGACTATGCATCAGAGAATCATCGCTTATTAACAGAAATTTTGCGTGATGAGTGGGGTTTTGAAGGATTCGTTGTATCGGATTGGGGTGCTGTCAATGAACGTGTTGCTGGTCTAAAAGCAGGTCTAGAGCTAGAAATGCCAGCAAGTAATGGAATTAATGACAAGAAGCTAGTCGATGCGGTAAAAGCTGGTGAATTAAAAGAAGAGACACTTGATCTAGCGGTTGAACGAATATTAAACATTATTGATAAAGCTATTACAGAACGCAAAGAAAATGCGACATATGATAAAGAAAAACATCATCAATTTGCACGTGAGGTGGCAGCAGAAAGTATGGTGTTGTTAAAAAATGAAGGGAATCTATTACCACTTCAACAAGAAGCAAAATTAGCGGTTATTGGTTCTTTTGCAACCAAACCTCGTATTCAAGGTGGAGGAAGCTCACATATTAATCCAACAAAAGTAGATTCTGTTTTGGAAGAATTAAAAGCATATGCTGGAAATACTGCTTATGCAGAAGGATATAATTTAGAAAATGATGCGATTGACCACGATAAAATTACGGAAGCAAAGGAAATCGCGAAAAGTGCAGAAATAGCCGTTATCTTTACTGGTTTACCTGATCGTTATGAATCAGAGGGATATGACCGAGACCATCTACAAATTCCAGAAAACCACCGCTTATTAATTGAAGCTGTAACAGAAGTACAACCAAACACTGTTATTGTACTAAGCAATGGTGCACCAATCGAAATGCCTTGGTTAAATCGAACAAAAGCAGTGGTAGAAGGATATCTTGGTGGTCAAGCGTTTGGTGGTGCAATTGCAGATGTATTGTTTGGAAAAGTAAATCCAAGTGGACGACTTGCCGAAACATTTCCGAAGAAAGTCAGTGATAATCCATCACATCTTAACTTCCCTGGTGAAGGGGATATAGTAGAGTATAAGGAAGGAATTTTTGTTGGATATCGTTATTATGATACGAAACAAATAGAGCCGTTATTCCCATTTGGTTATGGATTAAGCTATACAACGTTTGACTATAGTAATTTACAAGTAGCGGAACGAACTATTACCGATCAAGAGGAGCTAGAAGTATCAGTGACAGTAAAAAACACTGGTAAAGTTGCTGGTAAAGAAGTTGTGCAGCTATATGTAAAAGATGTCATTAGTAATGTGAACCGCCCTGAAAAAGAATTGAAAAGTTTCACAAAGGTCGCTTTAGAACCAGGACAAGAAGAGAACGTAACTTTTACATTGGATAAACGTTCTTTTGCTTACTATAATGTAGATTTAGCAGATTGGTACGTTGAATCTGGCGAGTTTGTGATCATGATCGGTAAATCTTCACAAGAAATAGTATTAGAAGAAACGGTGACAGTAGAAAGCACAGTTGAACTTCCCGTTACTGTTCACCGCAATACATTGATGGGCGATTTAATGAAAAATGACAAATACAAAGAAGAAGCAAAAGCATTGTTAGCGAATAGTCCATTAGCTAGTATGGGAGCAGAAGAAGAGCAAGCAGGCTCAGAAATGATGGAAGCAATGATGCAAAATATGCCACTGAGAGCGATGGTAACATTTAGTGGTGGTGCGTTTACAGATGAAATGTTAGAAGATTTAATTAAAAAATTGAATCAATTATAAAGTGAGACTTCAAGCAGTGGGAGTTTTTGACTCCTACTGGTTGTTAGCGTCCGTTTATCCCCAAATTAGCTTCTTTATCTTAACTCGAACCTTGAAGTGGGGGTTTTACGGACTCATGCACCGTCATAAGATGGAAATAGGCTGCCTTATCATTAGCGATAAGCGCAGCTCTTTTTTGAGTTGCCAGAAAAGCGAGCAATATGTCGTTCATTTATCATACAGGTATAAATAGCAGAAGAACGACTACCTTCCTATCAATGAATCATCTATCCTACAAGGTATCTTTCCAACTAATCAATAAAAATACACCACTTATGAATAAGTAGTGTATCGAGAGTCATATAACATGCTTAGTTAATAGGCAGGACGTAAAGCAATACAGCAAAAAAGTGTGCTATAGAACCAGCGAGAACAAATAAATGCCATAATGCATGGTGATAACGAAACGCACGCCACACATAAAAAATCGCTCCTACTGTATATAAAATACCACCAAGTACTAATAATACCATTCCATTATGTTCTAGGTTTTGTACAAGCGGAGCCCAAGCAAATACAATCAGCCATCCCATTAACACATACATTATCGTAGAAAAATAAAGAAATTTCTTTACGAAAAAGGCTTTGAATACTGTTCCACCTATTGCAAGTCCCCAAACAATTCCAAACAATGTCCAACCCAGTCCGCCTTTGATGACGACTAGCATAAACGGAGTATAGCTACCTGCAATAAAGAAATAGATCGAAGAATGATCTAATATTTCAAAGACATTTTTCGCTTTTCCTTTTGGCAGACTATGAAGTAAGGTAGAGGAGGTATAGAGTAATACCATTGTCACGCCAAACAACGTAAAACTTACAATGTGCCATACTGTTCCATATAATGATGAATAAACAATCAGTAAAACTAAACCAGCTATACTTAATACTACACCAATCCCATGTGTGATAGAATTAGCGATTTCTTCTCTTTTTGAAAATTCGTGAGTAGATCCCATATAATACACGTTCACCTTTCTAAAATTAAGACACTATAGTTCTTATTATGTTCCTTTTAGTAGCGAAATGCAAGAATGAGAAAATAGGTCTATTGCTTCCATCGTTTTTTTGGATAATGTAAAATCATTTGAAACATCAGTATATATAAAACGAATAGTCCAATCATAAAAGCGACAGAAGTTGATAATGGGGTAAAAAATAACAAATGATAAATGATAAGTGGCCATAATAATGCGAATGCCGTCATTTTCCACAATTGCTGGTATGCTAATTTTCGCTGTAATATGTATGTAAGGACTGATGAGCCTAATGTAATCAGTGATATACCGGTTACAATAATAAATAACATGAAAAATGGATAAAAAACGATGATTTGTAATAAATACTGGCTGAAAGAGATGTGTGATTCTCCTTGTTCAAAATTTCGTATGATTACTATCACATTCGGCAAAAAACTAAGGAAAAATAATAAAAATAAATATACAAGTGTGTCACGCATACTTACACGATTCAGTGCAAACATCGCTTCTTTTTTTGGTAGAAGGGCACTTTTGCGAAGAATAGTTAAAATGATTGTCATGTTTTTCCCCCGTGATTGTTATCTGATAAGATGAATAAATCATCTGAATGAAACAAAAATGAATCACTCAGATGACTGTATGGATGAAATAGATTGGTGACTACTTACTGTATTTTTTCGTAGTCATAGGCAACTTCTTCAAGTTTTTCGTCATAACCAACAATTAAGTTGTAACCTTTGAAAAACCATTCGTCGGAAGCATCAATAAAGAAAGTGATTCCACCCTTTTCTGTAGATGTAACAGTATCTTTTAATGGTTCATGTAATGCAAATGCAAGAGAGAAGCCGTCATGAATCGGACTGCTACCACCATATTTTGCTTGGAATTTTACTGTTTCGCCATCGTTTACTTCGACCTCATCTTTGAACCATTGTAAAGCTTGATCTGAAATTTTAATTTCCATGGATATACACTCCTTTATTAATGAAAAGTAAGTCTATTGAACTTATTCCCAATAATTTTCTATTCTACACTATTTTATCATAAACTCTTTTATAAGTTCGAGAAATAGGATTAAAATATTTCCTGGGAAATTGTCGAGAATGTATGGAACATTAAAATCTTTCTGGAAAAGGAATAGTGACTGTCGAAACTTAAGCTATTGATTCAAAAAGAATGCTATTTTCAAGATGAATATGCTTATATGTTCTATCTTCTAACTCTATTAATCGAGCATAGGTAATCCGAAATGAGTTACATGCATCATCGGGAAGCTGGTAATTATTTGTTATCTCATTCATTTGTTGAAGTAGTCCTCCAACATATTGATGATCATCTATCATTACTTCTTGTAATTGTAATAGCTGCTCTTTCACAGATTGTTTCGCTGCTTTTTCGTAATCGAGAATTAGTGGGAATAAATCATTTTCTTCTTCAATCATATGACTTTCTATTTCCATTTTAAACTGATGATATAACTTTTCTAACATTTGTAGTTGTGGATGTTGGGTACCATGAACACGATTAATTTTTGTTACAAATTGACTAAGTGGGGTTAATTCTTCATACAAATATTGATGATGGTGCGACAGGATGTAATCAATTAATTCAGAAGTGCGAACATTATCCCAATTAAGTTCTTGATTTCCAGCAACAATCCAAGCTTGATAGGAATAATTGATAGTACGAATCAACTCTTCACCATCAATCTTTCTATTTTTCTTATCAAGTACAATGTTTAGTGGTTGATTACCGCCACAACAAAAATCAATTTTTTCTTTTTTGAAAATATCACTTGCCTTTGGATATACTTTTACAATATTTGCAGGGGTGTCTGATAATTGAAATGTACGCATATTGTATTCCTCCTTTCGTTATTATTAGTAACTGTAGCAAAATGATAGAGAATTATTTGTGAAGAAAATCACATAAAACAATAAAAAATAAACAGAATGGTATTTTATAACCAACCTGTTTATTTTTGTTCTAAACTATTGTTCATAACCTCTATTAGATTATCAAAGTGTGGTTTGACAATAAACTCACTAGCCCCATAGTTCAATGCCTTCATGACATTTTCATTTGTTGCGAGGGAAGAGGACATGATTACATTTGCCTTTGGGTCTATCTCTTTAATTTTTATTAGTGCATCTATGCCATTCGAATTAGGCATAACGATATCCATAATCACTATATTAGGTTTATGACGTAAGTAAGCTCTGACTGCTTCTAAGCCATTTTTTGCTTCGGCGACCACTTGATAATGATGTTGTTCAATTTTTTCTTTTATCCAATGTCTCATAAATTGGGAGTCATCTGCAATAATAACGGTGTTTTTCATTATATCCCCCTACTGATCGTTTTAAACATGATGTGGATTGCTTCTATATGTTTATTCGACAAAAGGTATACTTTATTTTAAACGATTAGTGGCCTTATGTGAAGTTACTTGTTTAATAAAATAAGATTAGTTCCTAAGGTCCGGAAAATGACCAAAATAAGTATGTTTAAACGAAAGTTATGAGAAAGTTCGATTCCGATAGGAAAAACAACAACGACCACCCGTTTTAGTTGGTGGTCGTTTAAGTGTATTCATATTTATTTCCATGAAATGTTCATTCTAATAAATTTGCTTCATTCTTTTTTCTTGTATCTCGTATCTATGATCTGCCACACGTTTGACAAATTCACGGTCATGACTAACTAATAAAACCGTTCCTTTATAATGAAGCAGAAACGTCTCGAGTGCTTTCATGCTATAAATATCTAAAAAGATTGTTGGTTCGTCTAATATGAGCACATTATAAGCACCAAGGAACAGTTGGCAAAGTTTTAATCGTATAGCCTCACCACCACTTAACTGAGAGATTTCCTTTTTTAAATCGTTTCCTGTAAAGTTCATCGCATGTAAAACAGATCGAATTTTGCTTTGTTCGTAGTGGCTGATTTCTTTCATAAATTCTAGAACTGTTCTATTCTTATTCAATTGATAATCAAGTTGATGATACACACCAAAAACGACTTTGGGTGAAATCGTCATATATTCTCTGTAATAAATAATGTGGTTTAATAGCGTCGATTTTCCAGAGCCATTAGATCCAGTAATCGCAATGGTTTTGCCCAACGGAAACTGAAAGCTTGTATTGTCAAACAATAATGTATTATTCATTTTAATAGTAAGTCGGTCTGCCATGATCGGAAACTTATTATGCGATTGAAGCAGCTTTGGTTGATGAAAGCGAATCGTCTTTTCGGTTTCTATTGCTTTCACCTCTTCTAATTGTTCTACTCGTTTTTCTAATGCTTTTGCCGCTCGTTGAACCGACTTTTGACTAGTGTCTTTTTGTTTAGTCATAAGCATTCGATTTGCAGGTGTATTAACTTCTTTCTTTGACATAGACTGGTTTGCTTGGGTGATTTTCTTTGCCTTTTTCATTTTTTCATTTGCAGCAGATAGTAACCTTTGTTTTTCCTTTACATAATTTTCGTGTCGTTCTTGTTGTTGGGTGCGTTCAAGTTCTTTTTGATGTTCATAATCAGAATAGTTACCGGTATATTCAATAATTTCACCCTCATTTACTTCCCAGATCTTAGTGATGAGCTGATCGAGTAGGAAACGGTCGTGACTAACCAAAACGAGTGCTCCATAATAGTACATTAATTCCCTAATTAGAAAATCAATGCCATTTGTATCAAGGTGAGTAGTCGGTTCGTCAATAAGCAGGCCTTCATGATAAGAAGAAAATAGCTGAGCTAGCTTCCACCACTCATTTGTGTGGCATGACGATCTGGTACGTTTAATTGGCTAAGTAATTTAAAATCAGCTGTTTGATAAGAGGGGGACTCGGTTTGTTTAAAATACCCAAAATCAATTAAACGGTTTACATATCCTTTATTAGGTTGGAGTTCTTGGTGCAAAAACTGTAACAATGTGCTTTTTCCACTACCGTTTTTTCCAACGACACCAATTCGGTCAAATTGATGGATTTTCAGATTGTTAATAGTGAGAATGGTACGGTCAAAAAATGAAACTTCTATATCTCTCAATTCCAAAACTAGTTTTTCCATTATTGCACTCCCTTTTTGTGAAATTTAAAGGAATGTAATCATAAAAAACCACAGACAGGCTACTGTCTGTGGTGAAGAGTAAACGAGATATAGCAAATAGACGTCTTTCGAAAAAAACATACGAAAAAAAGACAGACGAATATCTACCTTTCTTCACGTCAAAAGTGTATACTTCTCCGTAGAAGATTATTAAAAATGTGCAGACTACTCCCGTTTACTCTGTTTTATGAAAACAGAGCCTTTGAACATATTGAGTTACTTCGTGTTCAAAGTTTGCTGGCGTAATCTTCCTGGTAACATCTTTATAATAATCCTCCTTTGCGTAATATAATTGGAATTATACATTTGAATATTATGAATGTAAATAAATTACTTGGGAATTAATTGATGTTCAATCTATACAAACTAACAATCTATTGTTAATTTCTGGTATGATAGTTTTGGAAATAAAAATCTAGAAGTGAGGTATTAGAAATGTTAGGTAACAAGATTTGTAAATGGTTTTGTCTAATTTTAGTCCTCTTTTTAGTGACAGCTTGCGGTTCAGACACTATGAAAGATGTTATGAAAGAAGTTGAGTCGACGGATTTAACTAATGAAAGTATCGATGATATGAAAGTAGGTATGTCAATCAATGACGAATCTTTTAGAATAGAAGAGGATAATTTTGAACCACATCCAGATAATGAATACTATAGTACAGAGAGGAATTATGACCAGTATTGGAATGAAGAAATCATTATGAGTGTTGATAGAGAAACACAGGAAATTTTACAAGTTGGAATGATGGAAAACAATGAAACATCTTCAAGTGCAATGGGGATAAAAATAGGCTCGTCTATTGATGAAGTTATAGAAGCCTACGGTGAGAACTATTTTACTTATGAAGATAACGAGCAATCCATTCATATAATAGGGTATGTTGACCACCCAAACAATTTACAATTATCCTTTGTACACATTGATGATAAAGTCATAGGCATCAATATTGGCTATGCTTTTGACAGAATAAATTGGGAGGAGCAATAAAATGTATTAAAGTAAAGGATAATGTTGGTTTGTCATCGCTGATAGTGTTCGTGATGTTGATTGTTACAAACCTGTCATTTCATTAAAAAATAACCACCTAGCCTAACAAGCCATGGTGGTTATTTGATCATTATAATATGACGAACTATTTACATTGTACTCGATCTATTCGTAAAATTAAACGAGAAGAATCGGATCTTTTCATTAAATATAATACAATTTAAAGTTAATGTCTTGATCATGGTTACCAAATTCTCTACCGAATAATGTGACACCACCGACATGTCCCGCATCTTCTTTTACTTCTACACGGAATTTCCAACCATCAACAGACGTATCTAAATCATTGATGGTGATATCTGATAATGGCTCTCCGTCCATATATGTACCATGTGAGGTAATTCTAATCGTTTTTAGTAGACCATATTGATTAATATTATGTGGCCACCAATCAGGTGTATATTTCCCTCGAGTATCCGCGAAATCACCAGGACTTTGCCAAACACCGAGCTCGATATTATTAAGGGAGAATGTAATATCTGATGGCCATACTTCATTAGAAAAAGGGAACTCAGATGAAATTTCAAAGCTTATATCCAATTGTTGTAACTCATCTTCTTTTTTCAAGAAGTTAGGTGTCTTATATTCGATGAAACCTTGTGTAAACCATAAAATTCTCGCATCCATTCGCTCTGGAGCCATAAAATATTTTGTTTCATCTACAGGCCCAACAAAATCTTTACTCGTTGCTAAACCACACGTAGGAACTACATGGTAATCTGTATAATGGCCTACCGGTACAGATGTTTCGTATGTAGCGAAAGAATGATAGATTTTTTTAGGGAAGTTCACTTCGATATGATCGACTTTTAATATAGAGATTCGTTGTAATCCAGACTTACCAGGTATTTTTTCCGTTCGAATAATTCCTGCGCGTTCCAGTTTTTCGATATGTTTTGTCACAATCGGGCTACTAATGCCTAACTCATTAGAAAGTTCTTTGATATTCATTTTATTTTTCGATAATAATTGAATAATTTCCAATCTTACTTCGCTTGCTAATGCTTCATATACAGGTAAGGATAGTTTGTCTATTTCTAATTGCATACTGTTCACCAACTACTTTCTAATACTAATTAAATGTAATTTATTATCCGCTATATTTAATATAAACTATTATGCCATAAAATGTAACGGTTTTCATCTAAAATGTTGTTATTATTTATGAAGAAAGCGATTTAATTCAAATACTATCTTTTTGCTTAAGCTATAAACAATAGTATAATGTCCTTATGCAGAAAAAAGGAGTTCACGAAATGCTTAAAGTATTAACAGAATTAAAATATTTATTTAAACGATTCGTTATTATTGCGAATGCTGCGCCGGCCGTTCTAGGCTTTTTTATTGCGTTAAGATATCATGACGCTTATTTTACTGATTATTGGTTAGATTTTATTTTATTAGTCGTTGGTGCATTGATGATAGTTGGTGGTGCATTAACATTAAATAATTGGCTTGAGGCTGATGTAGATAGGTTAATGGAACGAACAAAAAATCGTCCAACCGTGACAGGTACTATTCCGATGCCTATAATTTTATTGATAGGAATTGTACTAAGTTTCGTTGGAGAAGTTTTGTTATGGCTCATTAATTGGGAAGTTGCCCTTTATGGTTTCATTGGTTGGTTTACGTATGTGGTTGTATATACAATGTGGACCAAAAGGAGATTTACGTGGAATACACATATTGGTAGTATTTCAGGAGCTGTGACCCCGATGATGGGATGGGCGGTTATTGATTCGACTTTTCATGTGATTCCGATTAGTATCTTCATCATTATGTTCCTTTGGCAAATGCCGCATACGTATGCAATTGCCATTAGGAAGCAAGAAGATTACACGAACTCAGGTTTGCAAATGTTGCCTGTTGTAAAAGGGAAAAGAGTAACGATTCGTCGTAATGCTATATATATTGCTTTATTACTATTTGTTCCTTTAATGGTGAGAGGATATAGTTCTTTATTTTATATTCTTATTACTATATTAAATGTTGCATGGTTTATTATTGCATTAGCAGGGTTTAAAGCAACTAATATTAAAAAATGGGCTAATATCTTATTTGCAAGTTCACTAGCATACTTGTTATTGATGTATACATTGTATGTAGTATTTGCATAGTAATTAGGATTTATTTCGAGGTAATTGAAGAAAAGATATGAGAGAGAATTCATATTATTTATCAATATAGAACTCATGAAAACCTGAATGGAGAGTCTCGGCCAAGTTCCGATCACTCATCAAGCTAATGAACGCCCGAAAGGAGAGTGGCATCCAAGCTCCGGTCACTCATAATTCATCGGACCTAGCAACATCCAGTTTTACCAATAAAAAACGAATCAAGTAAGAGGACACGGGAAACTATTAGTTTCCCGTGTCCTCTTTTGTTTAGAATTCTTGTTTTAGTTTTTCCGAGTCTTCTAATGCATCATCTAATAATGTGGCTAGCTCTTGGTTACTTTCTGTTAGGCTAGTTATCGTTACACTCATTTCTTCTAGACTTGCGGATGCTTCCTCGATAATAGCTGCTAAGTCGTTAGTAGAGGCATCTACGCCATTTGATTGTTCTTGTACCTCTTTTGCTAAATGCGAGAAGTTTAATAATGCATCATTTAATGTCCCGATGGTTGATGTTAGGTTTTCGAAGTAGCCAGTTACTTCATCAGATGTTTCGATCCCAACAACAAAGTTTTGCATACTTTTATCCATCTGCGCAACTGCTGATTCGTTTGTTTGATTCAATGCTGTTAGATTAGATGTAATCTTTTCAGCTGTTTCCCCAGTTAAATCAGCTAGTTTGCGGATTTCATCTGCTACGACCGCAAATCCTTTACCAGCCTCTCCGGCACGTGCTGCCTCAATAGATGCGTTTAAAGCAAGTAAATTTGTTTGTTCCGTAATTTCTTTAATCGTATCAGCAAATCCATTTGTTTCTTTAATTTTCTCAGTTAGTTCAACAAATGAGCGACTCAATTCGCCGATTGTTTTCTCTAAAACTTGGTTATTTTCATTTAAAATATCCATTTTTTCTTTACCAGCTAATGTTAACTTACTAGCTTCAGTGGATTCGTTATATAAATGTTGTGATGTTTGCTCGACGATATCAATGTTTTGACGAGTATCATTTGTTGCATTAGAAATATCCGAAATTTGTTCTGCTTGCGATTGACTTGCTTGTGAGATTTCTTGAATCGTTGCATTAAGATTATTTTGTGTGTGTACATTTTTTTGCAATTGGTCATTAACTTGTGAGATTTTCTCTAGTACATTTGTAATGGATTTTTCCACGAAGTCTTTTTGATTTGCTTTCTCCAAACTGTCTTGTTCAGATGCATGTAATAGTTCAGCTAATTGTTGCATTTGTTTATTCGATAGTCTAATAAGTACATGGAAAATAGCACCTACTAAAAGGAATAATAATGCGGAATACTGGAACAATTGCATCATTACTTCGTTTTCTTTATCCATTACGATATAGTTAGTTGCTAGTGCAATAAGTCCAACTACAAATCCTGTATAAAATACTTTGTGATTCATTTGAATAGCTGCAAATATGCTGATAAAGATAACGATAAGAAAGACTGTATAGCTAGCACCGACTAATAAGATAAAAACAATGTTCGTAGCGTAAAAGATAATGACAAGTAAATAAGCTAATACAAACGGTTTCTTTAATAACTTTTGAAAAATAAAATAGAGACTTGTAGCGACTATTAATTCTCCACCGTATACATAGGCGGTTGATGTCGCACTATCTGCTACTGCCACGATAAAACCGACTAATAATGTAATACCCATGATAATAATCATTAAGGTATTCTTTTGCTGGACTTCTTTTAATTTCATCGATTGAATGATATCCATGTTATGTACTCCCTGCTATGTATAATGATAGTTTCTATATATAAGTATAAATAATTAGGTAAAAGGAATCAATGATTAATTTTTACACTATTTAGAAATTATACATTTTCATCACGGTCAAATACCTGTAATATTTACTAATTGAAGTCTCTTTTTTTAGGATAAATAACCTGGTGAGCAATTAACATCTTTTACTATATTTGTTATAGGGTGATAGATAAGATAGAATAAAATAAAGAGTTTCTAATGCTTATACAATAAAGGAGCTGAGTACAATGGAGGTCATTCCTTTAGGTGTTTGGGGAGGATATCCGAAGGCAAACAGTGCTACGTCATCGTTTTTAGTTAAAGAGAATGGATTTAATCTGTTGATTGATTGTGGTAGCGGTGTGTTAGCATCGTTACAAAATTATGTTTCTATTCAAGAATTAGATGCGGTCATTATCACGCATTATCATCACGATCATATTGCGGATGTTGGGGCACTTTATTATGCAAAGCTTATTCAAAACCAACTTTCAAACGAAACAAAGACTTTGCCGATATATGCGCACACTAAAGACAGTCAGTTTAGAGCGATGCAATATGAAGGACATATGGAAGCAAAAGATTTAGAAGAAGCATCAAAAATTGGTCCATTTACGATCAGCACAACGCCAACAGTGCACCCTGTTTATTGTTTAGCACTTCGATTAGAAGTAAACGGGAAATCAGTTGTTTTTACGGCAGATACTGGTTGGACAGAGCGTTTCATTTCTTTTGCACAAAAAACAGATTTATTAGTATCCGAAGCAAACCTTTACCAGCAATATGAAGGGAAAATAGCAGGTCATATGAGCGGCAGGCAAGCAGGTATGTTAGCAGAAAAGGCAAAAATAAAACAGTTAATTCTTACACATTTACCTCATTTTGGTGATGTTCAAGATATCTTAGAGGAGGCGCAAAAAGAATATACAGGAGATGCTCAGATAGCTAAGGTTGGCAGTATGTATACCATATAAAAAAAGCTTGCTGATGTGAGCAAGCTTTTTCCACTTATTTCGCTTCATATCCAGCAGCAAAGATTGCAACAAAGAATGTTAAACAAACACCAATTATTAATGCAATACCCATGAAGATCCTCCTTTTATGGATTACAATATCTATTTGTTTGTGTCATGTAACGAATGGAGTCTCACTCTATATACCGTGTTATTCTTCTCTATTATAGCGAATTCTATCCTCTTTGTGAAGAATTATTTGGATGCGTTTTTTACCATATGATATAAGCATTCTGCATTATCTGTCTAAATCTAAAATGAATTTATATTGATCTGCTCGATAAGCGGACTGAACAACTTCAAAAATAGTTCCGTCCACAAGTTTGGTTATTCTAGTAATAGATAAAATGGGGGATTCTTCAGGTATTTCTAGTAACGTGCTTTCCTCTTCATTAGCAAGTGTTGCTTCAAATATTTGACGTGCTTTTCCTAGTTTTAATGCTAATTCCTCTTCTACATATTGATAGATAGAATGTTGTACGATATCATCAGTCAAACCTTTCATTAAATTTGCTGGTATATAGGTTCGTTCTAGTGCCATTGGAATATTTTCAGCCAATCGAATTCGTTTTATTTCATACACAGGTGTGTGCGCAGCAATGTGTAATTGTTCTGAGATTTCTGTCGTTGCTGGAACTATTTCGAAATGGACTAATTTATTACTTGGTTTCATTCCTCTGACCTTCATATCTTCTGTAAAGCTAGTTAGCCCGTTTAAGTGTTGTTCAAACTTTCGCTCGGTGATAAATGTACCTCTTCCTTTAATTCGTTTTAAATAATGCTCATTTACAAGGTTGGTAATGGCTTGTCTTACTGTCATTCTACTTACGTTTAGTTGTTCGGCATATTCACGTTCAGACGGAAGCGCATCGCCTGGCTGATATTCTCCATTTTCGATTTTGGCCTTGATGTGTTCCTCTATTTGATGATATATCGGGACTTGTGATTGTTTATCGATCATTAGCCTCTCTCCTCATAAAAGTGATATTGCCGAGCGCCTCTTCATCAGCAATAATCGTCACATTTTCATGTGTGTTGAGAATCGATGCAGGGAATTGTTCGTCTATTTTTCCGTGCATTAATTGCTCGAGTGCAGCATTTTTTGCCTTTCCTGAAACAAGTACGAGAATTTCTTTACTTTTCATGATTGAAGCAATTCCCATAGTAATGGCTTGTTTTGGAACTTCTTCTATCGAATCAAAAAAGCGTGCATTCGCTTCGATTGTGGAAGGTTCTAGCGAAACGATATGTGTGTGTCGCTCGAAAGATGTGCCTGGTTCATTAAAGCCGATGTGACCATTTTGACCTAATCCAAGTAGTTGTAGATCAATCCCGTTATGTTGTTTGATTTTTTGTTCATATGATCTGCATTCTTCTAATAAATCTTCTGCAAAACCATTTGGGAGAAAGATTTGCTCAGTAGGGATGTTTACTTTGCTGAAGAGATGCTTGTTCATATAATAATGGTAGCTATTTGGGTTAGTTGGTGATAAACCAATATACTCGTCTAAATTAAAGGTTGTTACATGTTCAAAAGATGTTTGGGTATCTTCCGATAAATAAGCATACGTTTGCTCGGGAGTCCCACCCGTAGCTAACCCTAATGTAATTGCTGGATGTTCATTTATTTTATCTTGTAGTATATTTGCTGCTATTTTACTCATTTCTTGATAATCTTTTGCACGAATGATTTTCATGTATTAGTTCATCCTTTCATAAGCAATGTTTCCGCGACAAATTGTAAGTGCTATTTCATTATTTTCATCTAATAAAACGATATCGGCATCTTTGTCCTCTGTAAGCGTCCCTTTTCGATCGATTAGTCCTAATTCTTTTGCGGCATTTGTCGAAGTAACAGCAATCGCTTCTTCAAAAGAACAATCAGTGAATTGTAGGATATTTTTGAATGCATCGTTAAGTTTTAATGTACTTCCGGCTAAAGTTCCGTCTGCTAATCTTGCTTGTTCCTTTTCGACGAAAACTTCTTGTCCACCTAGGTCATAGCGTCCATCTGGTAAACATTTAGCTCGCATTGCATCAGTGATTAAGATCAATCTATCCTTGCCAATTGTTTTAAATGCTATATTGACTGCTTCAAAGTCTGAATGGATTCCATCCGCAATAAGTTCTACCTTCAGAGCTTGTTCAAGCCATGCTGCTCCAACGACACCTGGTTCACGATGGTGAAAACCACGCATTTGGTTATATAAATGGGTAATGTGAGACAAGCCATGTGGAATCGCTTCTTGGATTTGCTTAGCTGTAGCATCTGTATGTCCCGCAGAAGCGATGATTCCTTTTTTATGTAAATACTCGATTAGTTCCGTTCCACCCGTTTCTTCTGGAGCTAATGTTACTAGTTTAATTTGCTCGTTAGCTAAACTGTTCCATTTTTGAAAAAGTGCTACATTTGGTTGTTGAATATGTTCTTCAGGTTGTGCACCTTTTCTTTTTTTATTAACAAAAGGTCCTTCTAAGTGAATACCGATAACTTCTGCTGCGTTAGCTTGTTGTGATTGCATATATCGACTTGCGGTAGTCAATGCGTGCTCGATCGCATCTTCCGCTTGTGTCATGGTTGTTGCTAGAAAAGAAGTTGTTCCTTCTTTTGGTAGTATATTTGCCATTGTTTGTAGTGCTTCGCGTGTTCCGTCCATTACATCCGCACCATTAGCGCCATGGATATGGATATCGATAAAACCTGGGATTGCTTTTAACGATTGATTAGCGAAGTCAAGTATGTGATAGTCGTCTTCTGAAGTTAATTGGTCGAGTGTTCCTATTTCTTTAATAGTGTGCTGCTCCACTTTTATATAACCTTGTTTGATGACATGCTTTTCTGTGTAAATCTCTATATTTTTGATGAGTAGCATATGTCTCCCACCTTTCCGTCAATAGTTGGTAATTAAATCATATCAATTTAATATATAGTTGTCTATACCAATGGCTTTTAACGAAAAGAGAAAGTGTACAAGTCCTTGTTTTTATAGGGAAAATTCTGGTTATTAATGGTATAGACAACTTATGGTGTGTATGGTAATATGTTTTTTGATTAGAAATCTAGCTAAAATAAGACATAACGAAATACATAATTTTTTGTGCGGATATTTACCTGTGATGAAAATTTATCAAGCGTTTTATATATAAGGAAGAAAACATAATTAACAGATGGAGGAATCATTCATTATGATAATGAAATATTTGCAAAATATAGGTCGGTCGCTTATGTTACCTGTTGCAGTATTACCAGCTGCTGCAATATTAATGGGGATTGGTTATTGGATGGACCAAGAAGGCTGGGAAGCCGTGAATCGAATCTCCGCATTTTTAGTTTCGGCAGGAGAAGCAATTATTTCTACAGAGAGTATGGCTGTTTTGTTTGCTGTAGGGATTGCCTTCGGTATGTCAAAAGATAAGGACGGTTCCGCAGCATTAAGTGGATTAGTATCCTACTTAGTCATCACTACTCTATTGTCAGTAGATTCTGTCGCATCGTTGCAAGCTGTTGATTCTAGTAATGTAAATGTTGCTTTTGATAATATTGAAAATCAATTTATCGGTATAATATCCGGTATCATCGCTTCTGTTATGTATAATCGATTTAGTCATGTCAGGTTACCTGCTGCCTTTTCTTTCTTTAGTGGCAAGCGATTAGTACCAATCATGACAGCGGTGACTAGTTTAGTTGTCTCTGCTATTTTATTCTTTGTATGGCCAGCATTGTATTCTGGCTTGGTATCGTTTGGTAAAGCAATTATTGATTTAGATGCGATTGGGGCAGGATTATACGGATTCTTTAATCGAATTTTAATCCCTACTGGACTTCATCACGCATTAAACTCCGTATTTTGGTTTGATGTTGCGGGAATTAATGATATAGCAAGTTTTTGGTCTGGACAAGGAGAAAAAGGGGTTACTGGTATGTACATGGCTGGTTACTTCCCGATTATGATGTTCGGTCTACCAGCAGCAGCATTAGCGATGTATCATACCGCAAATTCGAAGAAAAAGAAAACCGCTGCTTCTTTATTATTAGCTACTGGTTTTGCTTCATTCTTTACAGGTGTAACGGAACCACTTGAGTTTTCATTTATGTTCTTAGCACCAGCATTATATGTTGTTCACGCTGTAATAACAGGAATTTCCTTAGGTGTAGCAGCTGCGTTTGATTGGACAGCAGGTTTCGGGTTTAGTGCAGGTCTGATTGATTTTGTGTTAAGTTCAGGTTTACCATTAGCAAACAAACCATATATGCTAATTGTTCAAGGATTAGTAGTAGCGGTGGTATATTATGTATTATTCCGTTTCCTAATTACCAAATTTAATTTAAAAACACCAGGTCGTGAAGAGGACGAAGATGAAACAGAAACGGCAGAAGAACAAGACTCATCAGATGATAAAATCACCATAATGGCGAAGGAAATCTACGCTGGATTAGGTGGAGATGAGAATGTGGAAATATTAGATAACTGTGTGACGAGGTTGAGACTTGAAGTGAAGGATATGGATGCAGTTGACCAACAACGAATTAAAAATACAGGTGTCCCAGGTGTTAATATTGTCGGAAAAAACAGTATTCAAGTTGTAGTAGGAACACAAGTCCAATTTGTAGCAGACGAAATAAAGAAAATACGTAAACGATAAAGTAGTGAAAAGCATGGAGGAGTCTCCATGCTTTTTTTGTTTAGAAGAGATAAGCATAAGAATAGAGAGAAAATGGGGTAGAAAGTGTAGATAAAAGAGTTTATGAACAGGATGAAGATTAGATGGGCTACTTCATCAAAAGATTGGAGAAAAAATTCTATGTAACGGATTTTTCGCTTTTAGAAAGAATATTTATCATGTCAGAGATAGTGAGTTCTACGCTAAAGAAACTTCTTGTCATGGAGAATTACGTGATGAAATTTGTTGGTAGAGGAATGTATTTTATCCCAGCCAATACAATTCAAGTATTGGACTAGCTAGAATTCTCTAAGCTGGTAAAAAGATAAGGTTACATGGCACTTTAAATGAAACTGAAAATGCTAAAAAAATAATGAAATCCTTTCATGTTGTTTCCGTATCAAGCTCAAAAAAGGATAGAGGAAACAGTGCATTATACAGAGATTATATTGAAATGAGCATGGATGATAAACCTAATGATGTTCTATCGGTTTTACCCCAAGAGTGATATATAGTAACGAGACTGGAACTATAGATATTGAAGTTAAGCCAACATAGCATATAATCGACTAAAGTTATTTTTAAAGGTCTAGTTATCTTATCACAATCTCGTTATTCTTACTTTTTCTTAAAATATAAAAAGATAGCTCCTATTAGACTATTAAGAAGTGCTAACCAAAGAATAATATCTAATGCTAATTTATTAGTAACGAATTCTTTACTATTTAATGTAGTAATAATTATTATGCCAAGAAAAAGTACGGCGTACATAACATTTACCATCTGTAATCGAATTATATAACCTCTTTCATCGCGTCCTTCGCGGCTACCTCCAAAACTAAAAATATAAATAAAAGAAATAAATATCAAACCTAATGGAATAAGTAGTAGATAATTCATTTTTTCACTCCTCTTCTGAATATAAAAAGACATCTGTTATTTTTACATTGAATGCATAAGCAATTTTAAAAGCTAGTGTAACGGAAGGGGTGTATTTGTTTCTTTCAATGTTAGCTATAGTTTGACGACTGACATTAACTCGATCTGCTAATTTTTGTTGAGTCCACCCTTTTTCAGCCCTATAAACAACTAAGCGATTCTTTAGCAATTTCTATTTCCTCCTTAATACTCTTTAGTAAATCGTAAAGTATTTTTGTCTGATTGTAAAGTATTTTTATTATTATTCCATAATATAGGTATTTGAGCTTTGGAATTATAAATATTTTAATCCAGATTATTTTATTAAGAAAATAGAGGGAATCACTTCTTTTTATTTTGGTTGTTAAAACTCTTGGATAAATGATCATAATTATGAATACGACAAATAAATATGCTGTTGTGCACATCTTGTTTGCCTTAAACTACATGGAAACAAAGTAATAAAATCATAATAAATCTATGACTTCATTGAAAAGCATCGACACGAATTCGGTGTAGCGAAGATGTGCCAAGAATTGGGTGTGTCTAAAAGTGGTTATTATGAATGGAGAGATCGACCTCAGAGTGAACAAGGAAAGTGAAAAAATATAAGGCGAAGACTAATTCCAATCATTCATACCCAAGTTTATTAAATCAACAGTTTCAAGTGGATAGTGTAGATTAAATTTGATCGTAAAGATAGATGCATTAATCCTCCTTGTAATAAATTCATGATTTTCCCTCACTGTTACCTTATTCATTTTTTCCTATATACCTACATAGATATAGATAAAGTAATTATTATAATTATCTAAAAATGAATATAGTCGTTTTCGTAAGATAAAAGGGGTTCACTTTACATTACTGGGAGGTCGTTCTTTAATGGATATTTTAAGTAAACTAGAAGATTATCGCCATACACAAGATGCGTTAAAATGGGAAGGAACTTTTGCAGAGTATTTGGAATTATTAAAAGAAAAGCCGTATCTTGCTCAATCTGCTCATTCTCGAATATACCAAATGATTAAAGAAGAAGGTGTAGAGGAGAAGGATGGTGAGCGAACGTATCGTTTTTTCAGTGAAGAATTATTTGGTTTAGAAGAGGCGCTTGAAAAATTGGTGGAAGAATATTTCCATCCAGCAGCCAAACGATTAGATGTGAAAAAACGTATTTTATTATTGATGGGACCTGTCAGTGGTGGGAAGTCTACATTAGTTACATTACTGAAAAGAGGGCTAGAAAAGTATTCCTTAACGGAAAAAGGAGCAGTATACGCGATTAAAGATTGCCCTATGCATGAGAATCCATTACATCTTATTCCTCAACATTTAAGAGCGGACTTTGAAAAAGAATATGGCATAAAGATTGAAGGTAACTTATCACCATTAAATAGATTACGTCTAGACGAAGATTATAATGGAAAAATAGAAGATGTCATGGTGGAGCGAATCTTTTTCTCTGAAGATAAAAGAGTCGGAATTGGTACGTTTAGTCCGTCAGATCCGAAGTCACAAGATATTGCTGACTTAACTGGATCGATTGACTTTTCAACGATTGCTACTTACGGTTCGGAATCAGATCCTAGAGCATATCGGTTTGATGGTGAATTAAATAAAGCAAATCGTGGTCTAATGGAATTCCAAGAAATGTTAAAGTGTGATGAAAAATTCCTTTGGCATTTACTTTCGTTAACACAAGAGGGGAATTTTAAAGCAGGAAGGTTTGCTTTAATTTCTGCAGATGAAATGATTTTAGCTCACACGAATGAGACAGAATATCGCTCGTTTATTTCTAACAAAAAAAATGAAGCATTACATTCTAGGATGATTGTGATGCCTATTCCATATAATTTAAAGCTCAATCAAGAAGAACGTATTTACCAGAAAATGATCGAAGAAAGTGATATTGAAGATGTGCATATTGCGCCACATACATTAAGAATTGCAGCGATGTTCACGATTCTGACTAGGTTAAAAGAATCGAAAAAAAGCAATGTCAGTCTGTTGAAGAAGCTATACTTATATAACGACCAAGATGTCGAAGGATTTAGTGATCAAGATGTGCATATGATGAAGAAGGAGTATGCAGATGAAGGAATGTCAGGAATTGATCCACGTTATGTCATTAATCGAATATCATCCACCATTATTCGTAAAGAGATGCAATCAATTAATGCACTTGATGTACTGAGATCCTTGAAAGATGGATTGGATGACCATCCATCGATAACGAAGGAACAAAAAGAAGACTATTTAGATTTTATTTCCGTAGCACGTAAGGAATATGATGAACTAGCGAAAAAAGAAGTACAAAAAGCGTTTGTCTATTCTTATGAAGAGTCTGCTAAAACATTAATGGATAATTATTTGGATAATGTAGAAGCTTTCTGTAACAAGACGAAGCTACAAGATCCACTTACAGGTGAAGAAATGCATCCTGACGAAAAATTAATGCGTTCAATTGAAGAACAAATTGGTATATCAGAAAACGCGAAAAAAGCGTTCCGTGAAGAAATCTTAATTAGAATTTCAGCATATGCAAGAAAAGGGAAGAAATTCGATTATCAATCACACGAACGTCTACGTGAAGCAATCCAGAAGAAGTTGTTTGCAGACTTAAAAGATATTGTAAAAATAACTACATCCACCAAAACACCAGATGAGCAGCAATTGAAGAAAATGAATGAAGTGGTCGCGACATTAGTAGAAGAATATGGTTACACTTCACAATCTGCCAACGACCTATTGAAATATGTAGGTAGCCTTTTAAACCGGTAAATAAAAAATTCAATCAGCGGGAGGTCTAAACTCCCGCTGATTAATAGTGAATGAAAACCGTAAGTTACTCTTTTGCTCACAGACATAACTCGATCCAAAAGCAAAGTTAAGTCCATGAGAAAGAGTCTCATGGACACAACTCGATCCAAAAGCAAAGTTAAGTCCATGAGAAAGAGTCTCATGGACACAACTCGAATCAAAAGCAAAGTTATGTCTATGAGAAAGAGTCTCATGGACACAATTCAGAGTGAAAGCAAAGTTATGTCTATGAGAAAGAGTCTCATGGACACAACTCGAATCAAAAGCAAAGTTATGTCTATGAGAAAGAGTCTCATGGACACAATTCAGAGTGAAAGCAAAGTTATGTCTATGAGAAAGAGTCTCATGGACGCAACTCGAGCCAAAAACAAAGTTATGTCCATGAGAAAGCATCTCAAGGACATAACTTCAAGAAAAGAAACTTAATTATCCAACAAGCTTAAACAATCTTTTTACCAAGGCTTAAACTTGCTCCAACATAGGCGATAAGTGATAGCCCAATCGATGAGACAACAGAGTGCATACCGAATGGTTCTGGATAAAAGGCTTGGAATAAAATATAGGATGTAAAGCCGATCACAATTGCAGCGATAGCTCCGTATTTATTTCCTTTTTTCCAATAAAGTCCCATGACTACTGGCCAAATAAAGGCTGCTTCTAATCCACCAATGGTATAAAGATTTAACCAAATAATTAAGTCTGGTGGATTTATTGCTAGTAAATAGACGATAAAACCGAGTATTGCTGTAACGGTCATACTTAACTTACGCACTTGTTTCTTAGGTGCATTTGGTTTTATATAATTAATATAGACATCTTTTACAATCGTTGAACTTACTAATAAAAGTAAAGAATCGACTGTAGACATAATGGCTGCTAATGGAGCGGCAAGTACAATACCTGCTAACCATGGTGGCAATACCTCTAAAGCAACCAAAGGTATGACGGTATCTCCAACTTCAATCCCAGGTAAAATAGGTCGCGCAAATACACCGATTAAATGCATATTTAGCATAATGACACCAACAACAATTGTCCCGATAATTAAGGCACGATGAAAAGCTTTTGTACTTTTGTAAGACATCGCTCTTACGACTATTTGTGGTAATGCGACTACCCCAACGCCGACAAGTATCCAATAAGAGGATACGTAAGAAGCGGTCAGTGTTCCATCTGCTCCATATGGTGTTATAAGATTAGGGTTTTCACCACTAAGATCAGCCATAATGGACGAAATACCACCACCAGCAACAATAATCGATCCTAGTAAGATGAAAGTTCCGATTACCATGATCGTACCTTGAATTGAATCTGTTAGTGTGACAGCACGAAAGCCACCAAATGTTACATAGATAAGTACTGTTACAACAAAAATAAGTAATGCGGAATGGTAAGACAAACCTGTAACAGATTCAATTAATCTTCCTCCACCAATCCACTGGGCCGCCATAGCAGAAAATAAAAAGATAATAATGCTAAAGGAAGACAATAATACAACCCATTTAGATTGATAACGTTCTTTCAAGAAATCGACCATTGTAACAGCTTTATATTTTTTCGCGACAATCGCAAACCTCTTTCCAAGGATCATTAAGGTGAAATACCCTGTTGAAACTTGTGTAACAGATAGTAATACCCAACCTAACCCTTCTGTATAGGCGACTCCAGGCCCGCCGATAAAACTACTAGCACTTCCGTAAGTCGCAGTCATCGTCATTGCTAGGACGAATCCTCCTAGACTTCGACCACCTAAATAATAATCTTCCATAAAGGAATTGCTCGATTTAGCCGTTCTACTTGCCAACAATCCAATAATAAAGATAATGGCAACAGAACTAAATAACATAATTGTTGCAGTTGTATTCATCGTTTCTCATACTCCTCATCATCTAATGGTAAGTCTGTGAAAAAAAATTTCACAATAATAATGACTAGAACAGAAATGAGGATAATTCCTACGATACAACTATAGAAAAACCATGCTGGAAATCCGAATATGTATTGGTAATTTGATGGATCCTCTTTTCCAAAGCCATAGGCAAATGCGAACCACCAAGTAAAATGAAACAATACTAAGCCAACACCAATCAGTGCTTCGCGATTAGCAATTTGAAAAGCATGTTTATTTTGTTTTTTCATTCTACAATCTCCTTATCCATAAAATGCTTTTTATAAAAGTAAATCATAATAATAGGTGTAAGGCAATAGAAAGAGAGTAGGAACTATTGGGATAAAATAACAATTTTTACTGTGATGTATGGAAAAAATTATAGATATTAATGAACATAATACAAAAAATCGTCACATTGAACACTTTCATAATTTGGTTCGTGTTAATCAAAATAGCAAAGCGTGAACCGAGTAACCCTCCTAATGCACCTCCAATAATCATAGCTGGTAGCATGTGTAGTTGATAAGATGACCAATTATTTCCGAATACAATGACAGATATTGCTGCTAGTTGTGAAAAGAAAATAATAAAAACAGAATTAATCGTTGCTTGTTTCGTATTCATGGAAAAAAGCCAGCACAAAATAGCTACATTTAATGGTCCCCCGCCAATTCCTAAAAAAGCTGACAGAATACCAAGCAAGAAGCCAATCGCAACAATAGATGTAGGATGCGAGAGTTTATATGTAGTAAAAAGATGCCGAAAATTCATTAAAATTAAAATGATGACCATAATACCAACCAACATTGCTGACTGGATTTGCCCAACAATCTGATTGGTGACTATTTCCTGTTCAATAAGGAAACGGAAGATGAATTTTCCGATTAATCCACCATTAATAGAACCAATTGCAATATATAGACTTTGTGTTTTGTCGATTTGCTTGCGAAACTGTTTAGAACTTATTAAAGAAACGACTGCCATCATAAAGACAGTGAAGACTGAGAGTACACTGATTGATTGCAGATTATAATCGCCTAATAAATCTAAAAGTGGCTTGATGATAATTCCTCCACCAAGACCAGCAATGGCACCAATTAGAGTTGCAATAAACCCTAATAAAAAATAGATAAAATATAACATGTTGTTCTCCTTTAAATATCACTGCAATGATTGTACCATGCTTTTATCACAGTGCAAATGTCCATAAAACCTTCACCTTAAGCTTCGAGTTACAAGTAGTATAATCCGAAGCTAACTACTACTAAATGAAGTTTCAATTAATATAGAAGGGGTGTAAAATGACAACGTTCACAAAATAGGACGGAATGTTTGTTTTAGCGCATAATAATTGGCTATTTGCCGCTTTTGAGCTACTAATAAAACTTTTCTGAAAAATCGTCATTTATCTGTTGTTTCGCTGGTTAAAATAGGTTATATTTATTGTGTAATGATTTATTCATTACAACATTTGGATGGGAGTTTATTATAGCGGGAGAAAGTGACTTCTAATGGGGGTATAAGACGTGACACAGCAGGGATCCAGTGAAAAATTCTGGAAAAAATTTTACGGCCCTAATATGGGTTATGTACAAGAGCAGTATGAGCTTTACTTGGAAGATAAAGATTCTGTTGATTCATCCCTGAAAGAAATGTTCGATCAATACGGAGCTCCAAAAGAGTTTGCCAAAGGACAGCAAAAAGAGGTGGCTAGTGGAACCGGCTTATCATCTGAAATAAGTGCGAAACATGTAACCTCAGCGATCAAACTTGTTGAGGCTATTCGTCGTTACGGTCATTTGAAAGCGGATATTTATCCGGTGGGATCGGGTGTATCAAGCGACACAACACTTGTGGATCCAGGCTACTACAATTTGGATAAAACGGTTTTGGAAGCGATTCCGTCAGAGTGGGTTTGGGATAATAATGTCACTGGGGTGAACAATGCACAAGAAGTAGTTGATTATTTATTAGCTCAATATGCAGGAACTATTTCGTTTGAATATGATCATGTTAATAATGATAAAGAACGTATATGGTTTCAAGAAAACATTGAGTCTGGTAAGTATCGTTTACCTTTTAATCAAGATGAGAAGAAACAATTACTTGAACAAATTATCGATGTAGAAGGTTTTGAAAACTTTCTAGCCAAAACATTTGTTGCACAAAAACGTTTTTCTATTGAAGGATTGGAAATGATGGTTCCGATTCTTGAGAAAATTGTGCAAAATTCCTTTTATGATGAGACGGAAGAAATTTTGATGGGGATGGCTCACCGTGGTAGGTTAAGTGTTTTAACACATATTCTAGGTAAGCCATATGATAAGTTATTCTCTGAGTTTCATCCTTCAGCAGACAAGGAATTAGTACCCTCTTCACCAGGTTCAAAAGCCATTACATATGGTTGGACTGGTGATGTGAAATATCATTTTGGTGCCAAGCGTGATGTCGGTAAAGAAAAACCATCACCAACCAAAATTACATTAGCACACAACCCTTCACACTTGGAATTTGTTAATCCAGTAGTAGAAGGTTTTACAAGAGCAGCGCAAGATTTTCGTTTCCAAAATGGGGCACCAGTACAAGATGTAAATAAAGCATTTAGTATTTTAATTCACGGTGATGCTGCTTTTATTGGGGAAGGTGTAGTAGCGGAAACGTTTAACTTAAGCGACCTTGAAGGCTATCGTACAGGTGGAACACTACATATTATCGCAAATAATTTAGTAGGCTTTACAACAGGTCAACTCCAAGGTCGTTCGACTAGATATGCAAGTGATTTAGCGAAAGGCTTTGAAGTACCAATTATTCATGTTAATGCAGATGATCCAGAAGCTTGTATTTCAGCTGCTACATTGGCTTATGACTATCGTAAAAAGTTTCAAAAGGATGTATTAATCGATTTAGTCGGTTATCGTCGTTATGGTCACAATGAAATGGATGAGCCAAGAGCAACACAACCGAAGTTATATCAATCAATTGATAATCATCCAACTGTTGCAAAAGTATATGCTAATAGATTACGAGAAGACGGTATTATAACAGATACAACATTTGAAGAAATGACAGAAGCTGTTTTTAATAAATTGCAAGGTATATATGACGAGATGACAGAAAGCGTTAATGAGAATCCAGAAGCATTGCCGGTACCGCAAGCATTACGGAATGGATTGAGTGATATCGAAACGGCCGTGTCAAAAGAAACATTGCTTTCACTCAATAAAGGATTGTTAAAACGACCGGAAGGATTCCAACCGTTTAAGAAGCTGGAAAAAATATTGACTAAACGTCATCAAACATTTGAAAAAGAAGAAAAAGCAGACTGGGCAGTTGCGGAATCACTAGCATTTGCATCTATTTTGCATGATGGTATTCCAATTCGAATGTCTGGTCAAGATTCAGAACGTGGTACATTTGCACACCGTCATTTGAAATTACATGATGTTGAGACAAATGATACGTATTGTCCAATGCATGGATTGGAAGAGGCAAAAGCCACCTTTGATATCCACAACAGTCCGCTATCAGAAGCTGCTGTTTTAGGTTTTGAATACGGGTATAGTGTAAAGGCACCGAAAACATTAGTTATTTGGGAAGCGCAGTTCGGTGATTTTGCTAATGCTGGCCAAGTAATTTTTGATCAATTTATCTCCTCAGGTCGAGCGAAATGGGATGAGCGTTCTAATATGGTTATGCTTCTCCCACATGGCTATGAAGGCCAAGGCCCTGAACATTCTAGTGCAAGAGTCGAGCGTTTCTTAACGATGGCAGCAGAAAATAACTGGATTGTTGCCAACGTGACAACTAGTGCGCAACTCTTTCATTTATTAAGACGTCAAGCGGCTTTAGTGGATAGTGAAGCATCTCGTCCATTAGTTGTTTTTACACCAAAAAGTCTATTAAGAAGTCCGAAGGTAGCATCTGGTATGGAGGAATTTACAAACGGTAAGTTCCAAACAGTAATTCCACAGCCTGGATTAGCGTTAGCATCGAAAAAAGCTAAGCGATTGTTGATCGGTACAGGGAAGGTTATGGTAGACATTCAGGATAGAATGAATGAAAACCTAGAAAAATATGAAGATATTCATGTTGTTCGTTTAGAGCAAATGTATCCTTTACCTGAAAAGAGAATTCAGGCTGTCATTGATGGATGTTCTCAACTAGAAGAGATCGTCTGGGTACAAGAAGAGCCACGTAATATGGGAGCGTGGAATTTCGTGAAGGAATTACTCTTCAAAATGCTAGAAGATACGAAGCTATCATTACATTATGTTGGACGGACAGAACGTTCATCGCCATCAGTTGGTGATCCACACATTCATAAAGCAGAACAAAGACGCATTGTAAAAAGAGCATTAGACCTATCTGAAGGAGGAGTTACCAATGAAGGAAATTAAAGTTCCAGAATTAGCAGAATCTATTACAGAAGGTACAATAGCTGAATGGTTAGTTAATAAAGGGGATTCCGTTGAGAAAGGTGATCCTGTTTGTGAGCTAGAAACAGATAAAGTAAATGTGGAAGTAAATGCTGATTATTCAGGTGTTATTGCAGAATTTGTTAGAGATGAAGGTGACGATGTGGAAGTTGGCGAGATAATCGCTAAAATAGATGAAAATGGTGAAGCAACTAGTGAAGACTCACCAGATACAAGTAGTTCAGAAGAAGAGAAAGTAGAAGAACCAGCGAAGCCAGAATCACCAAGTGAAAAAGCGTCAGAACCAGAAAAAACTGATGCCCCTCAAAGAGTTATTGCATCACCTGCAGCAAGAAAAAGAGCTCGTGAGTTAGGGATTGACTTAAATGAAGTAACTCCTTCTGATCCATTAGGTCGTATTCGTCCAGAAGATGTAGAAAGTAAGTCGAAAACACCAAAAACAGCAAGTAAATCGGAGCAGACTAGTAGTTCAAAAGAAGAGTTTGATAAACCAGTAGAACGAGAGAAGATGACTCGTCGTCGTCAAACAATAGCTAATCATCTTGTTGACGCACAACACAGCGCAGCAATGCTTACTACTTTTAATGAAGTAGATATGACAGCAGTAATGAAGCTGCGTAGCGAACGAAAAGAGAAATTTCAAGAAAAGCATGGTATCAAACTTGGTTTTATGTCGTTCTTTACAAAAGCAGTAGTTAGTGCTCTAAAAGAATTCCCATACTTAAATGCAGAGATTCAAGAAAATGAAATTGTCAAAAAGAAATTTTATGATATAGGGATTGCGGTTTCTACGGATGATGGTTTAGTTGTTCCAGTTGTTCGAGATGCTGACCGCTTAGATTTTGCAGGGATTGAGTCATCCATCGCTGATTTAGGAACAAAAGCGAATAATAAAGAATTACAAATCAGTGATTTGCAAGGCGGTTCATTTACGATTACAAATGGTGGTATTTTTGGTTCGTTATTATCAACACCGATATTAAACGCTCCACAAGTCGGAATATTAGGCATGCATTCTATCCAGAAACGTCCGATTGTCATGCCGGATGACTCCATTGAAGTACGTCCAATGATGTATATCGCATTATCCTATGATCACCGAATTGTAGACGGGAAAGAAGCCGTTCAATTCCTAGTACGAGTAAAACAATTATTAGAAGATCCATATGATTTGTTATTAGAAGGTTGATAGAAAAGTACCTACCTATTTCATACGGTAGGTACTTTTTTGATGGATCTAAAATAAAGGAAAAGAGCTGAAAGTGTACATGAAAATGGTTTACTCTTAAAGTTACTTTCTCATGGAACTTTGCTTTAACAAAAGTATAGAAAGTGTAATAGAAAATATGTATCGTTCTTTCATCTATTAACATGCATTTAATTTTTTATCAATAATGTTTAATCATCCTTTGTCTTGTTGCATACAATAAAATAATACAAACGAAGGAGGGGATTAGATGACTGATGGTAATTTTGTAATTGCGGAAGAAGATTGGTCCCTCCATCGAAAAGGGTTCGATGACCAAAAACGACATCAAGACAAAATAAAAGAAGTAATCAAAAAGAAACTACCGGAAATCGTTAGTGAAGAAAATATTATTATGTCTCGTGGTAAAGAGATTATTCGTATCCCAATTCGTTCGTTAGACGAATATAAAATTCGTTATAGCCAATCGAAAAACAAGCATGTTGGGCAAGGAAAAGGGGACAGCCAAGTTGGGGATGTTGTTGCAAAAGATCCACAACAGGCAAGCAAAGGACAAAAAGGTGAAGAAGCTGGAAATCAACCTGGAGCAGACTATTATGAGGCTGAAGTCGATTTTGAAGAGGTAGAGGAGGCTTTCTTCGCGCAGCTATCCTTACCAAACCTAATGGAGAAAGAAAAAGATAATATTATTATTACTGATGTAGAATTTCGTGACATACGTAAGAAAGGCTTAACGGGAAATATTGATAAGAAAAGAACGATGATGGCCTCCTATAAAAGAAATGCTTTAGAAGGAAATCCATCTTTTGCACCAATTTATCCGGATGATTTACGATTTAAAACATGGGATAACGTGGAGAAACCTGAATCGAAAGCAGTTATAATAGCTATAATGGATACGAGTGGTTCGATGGGGAAATGGGAAAAGTATATGGCACGAAGCTTTTACTTTTGGATGGTGAGATTTTTACGGAAAAAATATGAGACAGTAGAGGTTGAATTTATTGCTCATCATACAGAAGCAAAAGTAGTAGATGAAGAATCCTTCTTTACAAAAGGGGAAAGCGGTGGGACGATTTGCTCTTCTGCTTATCGTAAGGCGCTCGAGTTAATTGACGATAAATATCCTGCCAGTCGTTATAATATTTATCCGTTTCATTTTTCAGATGGTGATAATTTAACTTCCGATAATAGGAGAGCAGTAGAAGCGGTATATCAACTATTAGAGCATGCGAGTATGTTTTGTTATGGGGAAGTAAATCAATACAATCGGTATTCAACATTAATGCAAGCATTTAAAGCAATAGACCATCCAAGGTTTATGAAATATGTATTAAAAAATAAAGAGGATGTCTTCTATGCGATGAAGCATTTCTTTCATGAGGATCATGTCGGTGTTCAATAACACCGGCATTTTTTAGTGCAAAATAGTAAAAAAGTATGACTAATATTCCTTATTGGTGCTATAATAAGTGCGAAATATATAGAATATGAAACTTTATCATGAGTTAAAACGTCTATTTAGTAAGATCACTATTTAATGGAGGAAGACAAGTATGAAGATTTTGCAGCATGTGTTGGCAGTTAGTATGATTCTGTTGCTTGTAGTTGGGTGTAATAGCCAATCTACTGTTCCAGAAGGCTTTTATTCGTATGAAAAAGAACAAATTAAAGAAGCCATTGATGAATTAGATTTTAGTCCTGAGTTACCATCTTATGTTCCAGTTGCTGCAGATATACTTGTCACCGATCATTTTTATATAGGAGAGCAAGAGGATGAAGCGTTTGATATAACGATGTTTACACAAGATAATGACATTTTCACCATCCAATTAATAAATGGACAGCCATATCAAGACAATAGTAATTTTGAGCCTATTTTCATACAGGATTCTTTAGAAGGTTATTACCAAGATCAAGTCTATTCTAAGACATTACGTTGGGAAAAAGAAGGGATTACTTATCAAATGATTTATCGACCAAGTGAACAATCTCTTTCTCAAGATATGTTACAGAAAGTTGCGGAATCGTTTGAAACTTCTTAATTTTCGGACTTTAAAAAAACCTTCCCCAGGAAAACTGTTTCATGCTAAAATGAAGTGTGAAAATTCGTGATAGGGGTATCATCATATCATTAATCATTTTGCTTGAGGAGGAAAAGTAGTGGGGATTTTATTTGGGATATTAGCAATTATTCTTGTACTTGCTATAGGTTTTGCGATGTCAAATGATCGAAAAAACATTAATTATGTCGGAATTGGATTAATGCTTCTTGCACAACTTATAACGACATGGTTTATGTTTATGACAACAATTGGGGAGAAAGTGATTAACGGCATTACTGCTGGATTCAATAAATTAATTGAGTTTGCCAACGAAGGTGTTTCTTTCGTCTTAGGTGGACTAGCTATCGAAGAAGGAGCATCTGTATTCTTCTTTAATGTGTTGTTAATTATTATTTTCTTTTCGACTTTATTAGCTGTTCTTACTCACTTAAAAATCTTGCCGTTTATTATCAAATATATCGGTTGGGTAATTTCGAAAATTACCGGATTACCAAAGGTAGAATCGTTTAATGCAGTTAATAGTATGTTTTTTGGACAGTCAGAAGCGATTATAGCGATCAAATCACAGTTTCGTCATCTAGACAATAATCGACTTTATATCGTAAGTGCTTCAGCAATGGGGTCTGTTTCAGCTTCAATTATTGGTTCCTATATTCAAATGTTGCCAGCGCAATATGTATTAGTGGCGATTCCGTTGAATATGTTTAGTTCACTTATTGTCGCTTCCTTAATTGCACCAGTCAAAGTGAAGAAAGAGGAAGACATAGTAGATGTGAAAAATGTATCAGAAGCGAAAAGCTTTTTCGAGGCAATGGGTAATGGTGCATTAGATGGTGGTAAAGTAGCGCTTATCGTTGGTGCCATGTTAATTGCTTTCATGGGAGCGTTAGAGTTTGCGAACTGGGCATTTGCATCTATCTTTGCCGGTGTGACATTACAACAAGTTCTTGGTTATATCCTTGCTCCAATTGGCTTCTTAATGGGTATTGCGCCAGGTGAAGCTGTACAAGCCGGTAGTATTATGGGGACGAAGATTATTACGAATGAATTTGTTGCAATGCTTGACTTACAGCCATTAGTAGGTGAGCTTTCAGAGAAAACGGTTGGTGTTGTGACAGTATTCCTTACTAGCTTCGCAAACTTCTCTTCCATTGCGATTATTGCTGGTACTGTACAAGGGATTGACCGTGAAAAAGGTGCCAAAGTGTCCAAAGTTGGTATGAAGTTGCTAATCGGTGCAACGTTAGGGTCTATTCTATCTGCTACTATTGCAGGTTTATTCCTTTAAAAAGTAAAATGAAATGGGAGTATATCTATTGTATATACTCCTATTTTTTGTCTAAGTCATGCAAAATAATGTCTAATATTTCATCATTTGACATATTACTTGTTAAACATTTTTCTCCCTTTAAGCACAGATAATCGGCAGGTCTCCACCAAGCACGTAAGGATTCTTCGCCAAATTCCTCCTTCTTGTCACGTAGTTGATGACGACGGACCGTTTCTTCAAATGGTAAATCAAAATAATAAGCAAATGTGTGGTCAAATGAATGAGATAATTTCTTTAACATTTCTCCATAATAGTTTTCATAGAGAATCCCTTCTACAATTACATGTTCACATTGATTCCTTCCGAATGCAGCAATTTGTTGAATAAGGTCGATAGCAAGGTTCCCTTCTGTATCACGCACCATTAACATCTCGCGACGAACGGCATCCTGTGATATGAGAAGTGTCCCTCTTCCTAATGTTTTTTGCACGCTTTTGGCAGTAGTGGTTTTACCGCTACCAGAATTCCCACGAATGATAATCAGATTTGTTTTCATTTTTTCCCTCCATCGTAAAATTCCCATTGAGTGAAGTCTCCATTTAGATTATAGCATTATTTTTTTGCGATACATACTTGCATGAATAGAATGTATATCAGTATAATCAAAAGGAATGTTATTTTATCACGGTGCAAACGTCCGTAATATCCCCACTTCAAGATTCGAGTTCAAACAAAGAAGCGAAGATGGGGGATAAACGGACACTAACGCCCTGATAAGTTTCACTAACAATCAGTGGGAGTCAAAACTCCCACTGATTGAAGTCTCACTTTATCACGGTGCATGACTCCGTAAAACTCTACAGTAAGCTTCGAATTAAAATAAGAAATAGGCGAATTGTTAAATACTGAATATATGTAAGGTTAGATAAACAGAGAGGACGAATTTATTTATGACCACTAAACAAATTATTTTTACCGGCGGTGGTACAGCAGGACACGTCATGGTTAACTTGGCGATTATTCCTGAATTTATCAAAGACGGCTGGACGGTTGATTATATTGGATCGAAAAATGGGATTGAGAAAGATTTAATTGAACCATTGGAGGGTGTTACCTACCACCCGATTTCTACTGGGAAGTTAAGACGCTATTTCTCAAAAGAAAATTTTAAAGATCCATTTAAAGTATTAAAAGGAACATGGCAAGCACACCGAATTATTGGCAAGAAAAAACCGGCTGTTATTTTTTCCAAAGGGGGATTTGTTTCTGTTCCTGTTCTAGTAGCAGCGCGAATGCGCGGTGTTCCGGCAGTTATTCATGAATCAGATTATACGCCAGGGCTTGCGAATAAATTAGCCATTCCTTTTGCAAAAAAAGTATTAGCTACTTTTCCAGAGACGGTTCAATACCTTCCAGAGCAAAAAGCCGAGTGGATAGGAGCGGTTGTTCGAGAAGAGCTTTTCACAGGTAAAAGGGAAAAAGGATATGAATTAACAGGATTTACAAATCAAAAAAACGTTCTGTTAATCATGGGCGGTAGTGTTGGATCGAAAAAAATTAATGAAGCTGTCCGAGAAGGGCTTGATGAACTGTTAGAGCAGTTCCAAATCATTCATATTTGTGGAAAAGATAATATAGATGAACAATATAATCGTGAAGGCTATGTACAGTATGAATATGTGCAAGATGAGCTGAAAGATTTGCTAGTAATAACAGACTTAGTGTGCTCACGTGCTGGAGCAAATTCGATTTTTGAATTTTTAGCATTAAATAAACCGATGTTACTAATTCCGCTATCTCTTCAGGCAAGTCGTGGGGACCAAATCGTTAATGCGAAATCATTTAGAAAACAAGGCTATGCCAAAGTTCTAGAAGAAGAAAACTTAACAACAGAATCACTTGTTACTACGTTATCTGAACTGAAAAAGGATAAATATGAGATGAAAGATACGATGAACAATTATCGATCAAGTGAAGCGAAACAAAAAGTAATGGATATGATTAAAGGGCAAGTGAAATGACAGATTGAAAGAGTACCTTTGAAAAAATTTCCTTGACAATCAGGGTGTTTTTAATGGTATCATATAGTATAGCAAAAAACGATATGCATAAATTGTAATTTAGTTTTGAGTATATTCGGTAACTATTATTTTTGAGTTCTTTAATATGGATTGCTTTAGCATTCGTTTAATATAGTAATATTGATCGAATGAAAAAGCTGTTTAACTATGAGGAATGAAAAAGGTAAAGTGCATCGACAGGTAATATGATTATCTGACTGTAAATACAATAAATAATCAATTTCATATATAGGTAGTTCTTCAAAAAACTATCCAGGTAGTTAGTTGAAGTGAAACCGACAATTTTCAAGATTCAATGATTTTTAATGGTCATTGTTATATTGAAGTTGTCGGTTTTTTTGTTCTTACATGGTTTACAGAGTAATGAATGATAAAAGGTTAAAAATAGATAATACCTTTTTGGAAGTTTGTGAGGGGGAGAATGTATCGTGTTCGTTTCACTACAATTAACATTGTTTTTTATTTTCTTAATCATTGCAGGGATAAGTGGAGTCGTATTTTTACACTCAAGCGTACCATTGCGTTATGTACGTGTTCATCTTGGTGTTATAGCATTACCTGCTTTGATCGCTTTAATAGCTTTTATAAATACTAGTTCGCACAATCAAGTAGGTACTTGGAACGTAGATTCTTTAGCATGGATGATGGTTTTCTTTGTGTTAGCCATTGGGTTAATTATTCAACGTTTTTCTGTACGTTACTTAATGGGGGACCGTGCTTATCGCAAATATTTCATGCTGTTTACTCTTACTACAGCTGCAGCAGCTATGACATGGCTAAGTGGTGACCTTCGATTGATGCTTACTTTTTGGGGAGCAACACTTTTAGGTTTAACCTTACTGATACGATTAAACCGTGGTTGGACAGTAGCAAAGGAAGCGGCTAACGTTTCTGCTCGTTTATTTACGTTAAGCTGGCTGGCTTTATTCATTGCAGTCATTTGGCTTTTCAGTGTAACAAGCGAGTGGCAGCTATCAGCCATTTTTACTAATCAAAATCTGGAGCAACTTGGAGCATTACAAAGAACAGGCATTAACTTATTGATTGTGTTAGCTGTGATTATTCCAGCTGCTCAGTGGCCGTTTCAACGATGGTTAATCGAATCTGTTGTTGCGCCAACCCCTGTATCTGCTATTATGCATGCTGGCTTAGTAAATGCTGGTGGGGTAATGTTAACAAGGTTTTCACCTATTTTTAATGATGATATCGCTTCGGTTGTTTTACTGATTCTTGCAAGTATTTCGGTATTGATCGGTTCTGGGATTAGTTTAGTTCAAGTTGATTATAAACGTCAGCTGGTAGGTTCAACGATGGGCCAAATGGGCTTTATGCTTATTCAATGTGCACTTGGTGCCTATATAGCAGCGATTATTCACCTAATTTTACATGGGTTATTTAAGGCAACACTTTTTTTACAAGCAGGATCGGCTGTGCGTCGTTATGAAGCATCATCTCGGATTAAAGAAAGAACATCCTTTATCTGGGTCTTTGCAGGAAGAATGCTAGGAATACTCGCAGGTGTTGCGTTTTGGCTAGTAGCACCTGGTGATGGCTATCAACTGATCAGCGCGTTAATCCTTGGTTGGGCATTGTCGATATCTTGGACACAACTTATTGCTCTTGGCGAAGGGCGAATTGGTCGATTAGTAGGCTTATCCTTTTTTGCGGTAGCGGCTATCGTTTATTTACTTATTCATAACCTTTTCCATGACTTATTGCATACATCGGTATTCGAAGGTATTCGACCTCCAATGTCCGTTGTCATCATCGTGATAGCTCTTTTATTGTTAGGAAATGCTATCAGTACATGGGCTGCTCGCCATCGTTCATCGGCGTTATTTGCAACACTTTATCTGTGGTTAGTTCGACTAGGGGAAGCAAAAACAAAATCTGTAGAAAGTCATCCGAGTTATCTAAAGTTATTTTTATCACGGTGAAAACGTCCGTAAAACCCCCACTTCAAGGTTCGAGTTAAAACAAAGAAGCGAAGATGGGGGATAAACGAACGCTAACACCCTGATAAGTTTCGCTAACAATCAGTGGGGGTCAAAAACTCCCACTGATTGAAGTCTTACTTTATCTCAAGGGGGCAATAAATAATGGAAGGAACATCTGTGTTAACAAAAGAGACAAAACAACATATAGATAACGATGCGCAAGATCTGCTTGCGATAGTGGAAGCAGCTAGTCGGGTAATTGCCCCACTATCACCTATTTCCAGTTTTGCGGCGCGTAATCCATGGGCAGGGCTAGAGCAGCAATCTTTTGAACAAGTGGCAGATTGGTTAAAGGACACGAGAGCTGTCGATATCTACCCTAGCCCCTCTATGATTCATTCTGCTAAAGAGAAAGGCGAAATTGATGAAGCGTTTGTCGAATTAGCTTTACAACGCTGGTTGGAGCAACATACGTTTTCTATTCCATCAGATGTGATCAAGCGATATAGTGATCGAGCGTTACAATTAAAACCATTACCAACTAACGTTGTATCGAAAGAAGAGCTGGCAAAGTGGATGACAACATATACTGGAGCGAATTTGTATGGATTAGGCAATGTATTTGCCCAGCCAATAGCTACACATATAACAAACAAAAAAGGGGAAAAACTCGTTAAACTTTTAGATAATCAAGTGATTAAATGGTGTAAGCTATACCTGGATGAGAACCAGGCAGGCTGGACGATGCCAAATCGAGAAAAAGGTTTTTATTTGGCGTGGAAACACCTCATATCACGTGATCCCGCACTTAGCAAAAAGCAGCGAGGCATGCTGAAAGAGTTACCAGATGAGCCGCAGCAGGCATTAGAGCAAGCATTAACTCGCTTAGGTATTGAGCAAGCAGAAATCCAAACATATCTAGAAGGGCATTTACTGTCTTTACCTGGTTGGGCAGGAATGATGCTTTGGCAATCCGAACAATCGAACAATGAAAAGATGCTTTTAACAGAATATTTAGCGATTCGAATTGTTTTGGAAGCTACTTTTGTATCACCTTATTTACCTTTGCGTGAAGTGCCATCTAAACAGCAGGACATGATGGCTAATTTGCTCGCATCTCTGATTCATTGGGGAGGATTAACCCTTGAGCAATGGTCACAAATGGAAGATGTTGAACAAGATGCCTATTTAGTATTTGCCTATTGTTTTGATGACAATGTGCGTCGAAAACTTTGGTTGGAAGCATGGGAGCAAACACATGCCGAACGCTTGAGTCAGCAAATGCTTGCAAATCAAGATAAATTTGATGATAAAGAAGCAACATTGGCTCAATTAGCGTTTTGTATAGACGTACGATCTGAACCGTTTCGTCGTCATTTAGAGAAAGAAGGTCCGTTTGAAACGATTGGAATTGCTGGTTTCTTTGGCTTACCGATTGCTACTCGTGAGCTTGGCAGTAATTATACGCATCCTTCTTTACCAGTCACCTCTAAGCCACAGCATACCATTATGGAATTAGCAGGTGATGACGAGTTGGGCAAATTTAGGCAACGGAAGCAAACAGTAAACGCATTTACGAATACATTCAAAAAGATGAAACAAAATGTACTTAGTAGTTTACTTTTACCTGAATTAAGTGGACCTTGGCTAAGTGCACATATGCTAACACGTAGTTTTACTCCGAGAAGCGCCAATCGATGGATGAGTAATTTGCTTAATAAATGGGAAAAGAAACCAAGCACGAAACTTTCGCTTGACCATGAACATCATGCAAGTACGAATGTATCTGTTGGCTTTTCGAAAGAAGAGAAAGTAAGTTATGTTCGTCAATCATTAAAATTGATGGGGCTAACAGACAAATTTGCACCGCTCGTTGTCATATGTGGACATGGTAGTCATAGTACCAATAATCCTTACTCTGCCGCGCTTGAATGTGGGGCATGTGGAGGTGCAGCAGGTGGATTCAATGCAAGAGTTTTAGCTACTTTATGTAACCTTCCAGAAGTGAGAGAGGCCTTAGCATTAGAGGGAATCGATATTCCAGAGGAAACGATTTTTGTTGCGGCTGAACATAAAACAACTGTTGATGAATTGGAGTGGGTGTATGTTCCAGAACTCTCAGAAGCTGCTCAAGTTGCATATGACCGAATTGAGTCTGTTATGCCAGCTGTAAGTCATAATACGAATCAAGAACGTTTATCTCGATTACCTAATTTCCAATCCGAATGTAAAAATCCTAAGGAAGAAGCCTATCGATTTGCATCTGATTGGAGTGAGATTCGTCCTGAATGGGGCTTAGCACGTAATGCAGCGTTTATTATTGGTAGGCGTGAACTTACAGAAGCGTGTGATTTGGAAGGTAGAGCGTTTCTCCATCATTATGATTATCACAAAGATGAGGATGGTGCCTTGTTAGCGAACATTATTGAAGGTCCGGCAACGGTTTCGCAAATGATTAATCTTCAATATTATGCGTCAACAGTAGCACCTCATTACTATGGTAGTGGAAGCAAAGCTACACAAACCGTTACGGCAGGACTTGGTGTCATGCAGGGAAATGCAAGTGACTTATTACCTGGTCTCCCATGGCAATCTGTTATGCAATCTGATGATGAAGCTTATCACTCACCGATTCGCTTACTAATCGTCATTCAAGCACCTAATGAACATATAGAACGATTATTAAATAATGACAGATCATTTCGAGCAAAAGTAGACAACGGCTGGGTTCGGCTAGCAAGCATTGATGAACAGGGGATTTGGAAAAACTGGTGAAATTCGTTGGAATAAACACTCTACTTTTTCAGCGTAGACATAGCAACAACCTGATATCGTAAACTATTTAGGGAGAGAGGGTATGCGGTACTTCTCTCCTATTTATCACGGTGCATGAGTCCGTAAAATCCCCGCTTCAAGGTTCGAGTGCTAAGTGGGGGATGAACGGACGCTAACGCCCTGATAAGTTTCGCTAACAATCATTGGGAGTCAAAAAACTCCCAATGATTGAAATCTCAATTTATATTTTTGTAAAAGTCACATGTATTCATTTTTTTACGTGAACATGTTATGTTAACTAATAAAGATACATACAGAATTGATGATTTTATCGAGCATTAGGAGATGAAAGAATGAAGCAATCTAAAGGGTTTTATGAATCAGAGATCAGCAAGGGAATTACACAATGGGAAAAAGATTATCTCGGACGTGGTTCCATATCAGTTAAGACAGACATATTACGAGATATGATTATCGTTAATTTACAAGGTGTATTAACGCGCGCAGAATATACGGTTTGTGAAACGAAAGATGGTATGTTAACGATTAAAAAAACTCGTTCTGAATTAGTGGAATCAGGCATAAAAGAGCTGAAAGATATTATTATGGATGTAACAGGAGAAGAAGTGAAAAGTTTTCATTCGGATATTAGCTCACGTACAGGAGAGCGGCTAATGGTATTTAAACTATTTAATGATTTTGAGAAAAAACTTTAAATAGAATGATCTACTAATTTTCTGAAAGATGTCTGTATAACGAAATTGTATCGAGTAGTATAGGCTTTGTAGCGGCCAACATGATATAATAACGGTGAAATAGATCATCCATAATGAGGTGAAAAATGGCACATTCAGACGATAAGGAAAAAGATATAATAGATAAAGATTTATATGAAGAAATTGATCCAGAAGAAATGTATGAATTAGTGCAGGAAGAACGGCGTAAGTTAAGAGAAGAAGAACAACAAGAAAAAGCGCCACAAAAAAAGAAGTCATGGTTACCTAAATGGCTTATTTGGCTAATTGCACTAGCGATGTTTATTCAGGTAATCGCCATTTTACCACAAACATTTTCTATCCCGGCAATGGAATTTATTCAAACCTCTGCTCGGCTATTACAAGACGATACAGTAGATCAGTATCGTGATGCAGTTGTCGTGATTGAAGGAGAGGATAATAAGGGAACAGGTTTTAATATTTCAGAAGAAGGCTATATTATTACTAATTATCATGTGATAGAAGATCAGCCGACTATTACGGTTGCTTTTCGTGAAGATGGTCTTTTCCATGGTAAGGTAGTCGAGACATACCCAGACATTGATTTAGCCATTATCGATATAGAAGCAGAAGATGTACCTTATTTAACTTTAAGTGATGCGACAGAAGATCAAAGTGGAGAGCATGTCTTATTTATCGGTAATCCACTTCGGCTAAATGGCATTGCGAATGAAGGAGATATTATTGGGATGCACCAGTTGGCCTCGTGGGAACTACCAGTCTATATGTTGAATGCACCAGTTTATCGAGGAAACAGTGGTAGTCCTGTTATCAATGAGCAAGGTGAAGTAATTGCAGTTGTCTTCGCTACACAGAAAAATGAAACGTACGGAAGAATCGGCTTAGCTGTTCCAATTGAATATATGCAGGAAAAACCTAGCTCTTTGTTTGATTAAGAGTTAGGTTTTTCTAGTAATAAAAGCGGGTATAGTCTGTATTATGACTCTTTTTGATAAGTTGATAGGCTAAAAAGACTAAAAGTAAATGATTATATGTGTGAATATTTATTCATGGTAAGTCTTTGTGCCTGTTTTTTGATATTAAATGTTAAAGAAATGTAATTGAATCATGGTAGATAGAAATCGTATTATCTTTTATTCTGTAACAAGTAACAAAATAAACTGGTCAAATTATACTTATTTTTATATAAAAACAGACAGAAAAATATAAAAGGAATTCGAATTTTATAAGGAACTGGTGGTGTTGGACATGTTAGAAAGCCAGTTAATTGATAGAGAGCATAGATTAGAGGATCAAATCGAAAGGGTACAAGAAGGGGACGAATATTTGCGTAATGATATTATTAAAGCATATCAGCCGTTTATTGCAAAATGTGTCTCTGAAGTATGTAAGAAATATATTCGAAAAGACTATGATGAGTTTAGTGTGGGAATGATAGCTTTTAATGATGCTATATCCTTATATTCACGTGAGAAGGGAGCTTCGTTTCTTTCTTTTGCACAAGTAGTTATTAAGCGCAAAGTAATTGATTATATTCGAAAAGAACAACGACAATATATGTATCCAAACGTAAATATTGCGGAGGAAGAAGAATTAGAAGAAAGTCCACTACAATTGTCAGAGGCTCAAAAGGTATATCAATTACAGGAAGACTCTTGGTATCGTAAGCAAGAGATTATGGAATTGTCGGAGCAATTACAAGCATATAAAATATCTTTTGCAGAGCTAACAAAGATTTCCCCAAAACATCAGGATGCTCGAGAATCCGCTATTTATGCAGCAAAACAATTAATGAAAGATCCAGAGTTAACAGAATATGTATTTCGCAAAAAAAGGGTACCGATTAAACAATTATTGAAGCACGTACCTGTTAGTAAAAAGACGCTTGAAAGAAATCGGAAATATATTTTAGCTGTATTTATTATTCTGACAGGTGAGTATCTATATTTGCGAGAATACCTCGAGGGGGTAGATTTGTGAAAAAAGGAATAATTGTGGAGCATCAATCACGGTACACAATTGTAATGGACAAGCATGGTGTGTTTCACAAAACGATACCAATGAAGAACAAAGATATTGGTATGGAAACCTTTTATCAACCTAAAAAAAACGTTTGGCAATCGATTGGAACATTTATAAATGAAGGGCTATTTACATGGAAAACGATTCCTATGGTACTTGTTTGTTTACTAATGGTGAGTCCGCTATATTTGTGGGTTTCAGATAATAATGAGGCGTATGCAGTCGTCAGTTTTGATATTAATCCTAGTTTAAATATTACGATTAACAAAGAATATGAAGTGATGGAAGTAGAGGCGATCAACAATGATGCTGCAAGACTCTTGGAACATATAGATATAACGGATCAAACATTAGCTACTTTGACAAACAAGATTGTAGAGAATGTAGTTGGCACCAAAGATAAAGAGGTACATCGTCCTATTTTGATGGCAGTAAGCTACTTTACAGATCAGCACGACAAGCGGCTACAAGAAGAAATGAATGATTTTTATCAAGAAATGGGTTATCATATAGCAGTTTATGAAGTTTCAGACGAGTTTAGGTCGAGGGCTGAATCTGAGCATGTATCAATGAATGAGTTGACGGCTCAAGCTATAGAGGAAAGTGATGATAATGGGGTAGCGCAAGTTTCAGCTGATAGTCAGCCGATTTCTAGTTCCTTGAATAACGAAGATGAAGAAATTATTGTTAATTATTATCGTAATAAAGAAGACAATCATCAAGAACAAGAAATCGATTCGGACCAAGATAATGATGTATCGCAGCAAGATACCCCTAATTCCCATCCAATTGTAAAGCATCCAGTTGATGGTAATAGTAAAAAAAATCAATCGGTAGAGAAATCGGCAAAACAAGAGCAGCAGCCAAAAGAGAAAAAACAAACAGAAGATAAAAGGGATCAGAAAGAAGCAAAGCAAAGTCAGAAAGAACAAAAAAAAGAAAATAAACAAGAGAGAAAAGAAGAAAAGAAAGAAAAGAAAGAAAAGAAGCAAGAGAAAAAGGAACAAAGAAAAGAAGCAAAGCAAATAGAAAAAGAGCAGAAAAAGGCAATCAAACAAGCGGAAAAGGAAGAAAGAAAGCAAAATCAAGCCGAGAAGAAGAAAGAAAAACAGCAAGAAAAAAATGAAAAAAAAGAGCAACAGAAAAAGAAAAAAGAAGCAAAATAAAGGAAAGAGCCCATTTAGTATATTAAATAAAATGGGCTCTTTTTTATCACGGTGCAACCCCACTTCAAGATTCGAGTGTTAAGAAAGAAGCTAAGTGGGGATAAACGGACGTTAACTATTACTGTCTGAAGTCTCGCTTTATATAGAATATTTAGTGTTTCTTGTGTTAAGTTGAGGCGAGACTCATCTGACTTAATAAAGCGTGATCGATATATTGCATTAATTCTTCGTGTGTTGTCATTAAATACTGTTTAGATCTTGGAAAATGATAAGCATGCAGGAACTGCTCTATTTTCTTTGACAATAAATCATCATTGGTTCGAACCATTAGCACAAGTAAATCATCCCAATGTCCCCAAAGGGTATAATATAATGCTTTATCGTAATCAATGTTGTCCATTTTATCATCCCCCTTTGATTGTGTATTAACGTGATGTATCACTTTGTTGGGGAAGTATTATTAGTGTGTGCGGTTTATCGAGAAACAATCGAATGAACTGTTGGTCTCATTACCAAAAATTAAATAACATAAGTCCTATAATTTTCATCCATACTATGCATGAATCTATATAAGGAGGGAATTTGATGAAGCTAACAAAACCAGCTTTAGCTATAACCTTTGCTACAACATTAACACTTGTAGCTTGTGGTGGTAATGAGACAGGTCAAGGAACAAATGAATATAATGGTAATCCAGCTCAACCAATTGGATATAATCAAACATCAAATGATCCAGCAAATGACCGTGCTAACAATAGAAATCAAAGAAATACCCAAAATGATACAAGAACCAATGAAGGTAATCGTATGATGGAAAACAATCGTCCAGAGCGTGGTGCTGATAATCAAACGACAAGACAAGATGATACGAATTATGAAGTAGCCGATAAAGTAGCTGATAAAGTGGCAGATGAAGTACCTGAATTAGGGCGAGTATATGTTTTAACAACAAACAATAATGCTTATGTTGCAGCTGCATGGGATAAACAAACAAATGATGATGCAGATGTTGGAAATGAAGAGTTGACAGATGATACAAAAGAAAAAATTACAAAAATTGTTAAATCTGTAGATAATGATATTGACAATGTGTATATTTCGACCAATCCAGATTTCTTTAATTTAGCTGATGAATATACAAATGACGTTGAGCGTGGTAATCCGGTTGAAGGATTATTTCAAAGAATGGGGAATATGATTGAACGAGTATTCCCTACAGATGAGCGATAACAAGCATAGATAGAGAGTACCTGTACGATCAAATACCTGATTGTGCAGGTACCCTTTTTATGTTCCCCGATTCGCAGTCTAAAAGCGATAGCTTATGTTTAGTTTGATTTCTTCCACGCTAATTGATGATGAGTGCTGGCAAACAGCTCCGACAAAACCCTACGCTTTCACCCTCTGGGCACAAGTGCAACATCTACTCAAGCAAAGGACGCTCTCGTAGTGTTTTCTATGCTGCACGGTATGGCGGTCTGCTAATTTTTATAAAGAAGATCACTTCATAAAAATAGATCTTCAGCTCGTACTGTTCCCGCAAGAGTCTTCGTGTTTTGTCTCCGCTGTATGATGCGTTCTACTGTTTGTGAGTGGAAATATGTTAAAATCACTTCCAATGTAGGAGATTGCTATTTATATGTGGTACGGATATCTCTAGCCTTAGCCCATGTGACCTCTGTGTTTCATGGACATAGAACGTTAGTTGTTTTCTCTCAAACATCAAAACTTGTTAAGCTAGCGAAGGAAGAATACGGAGACTCCTATGGGAACAGCGTGAGCTGAAAATCCACTTTGCCAAACGTTTTTGTTGGCAAAGTTAGTTGAAGCCGCGCCCATGGAAAGCGGAGTATTTTGACGTAGCGATAAGCTTTCCACTACACATTAATCAGAATGAGTGAGCGCATTTCACGGAGTATCCAACAGGGAGAAACATCCACTCTCGCTTTTAGACTGCGTAAGTGTTGATGCTTCTTGACATCTCGCTTGCAATGTACGCTAACTTCCTGATAAGTCTCACTTTATGTTACAATACATACAGAGGTTAGCCTAATGTAGAATCTTGAGGAGTGGATGAAATATGACGAAAAAAATGAACGTAGAAAGCTTTAATTTAGACCATACGAAAGTACAAGCACCATATATTCGCCTTGTCGGTGTAACGACAGGTACAAATGGGGATAAAGTATATAAATATGATATTCGTTTCTGTCAACCGAATAAAGAACATATGGATATGGCTGGACTTCACTCAATTGAGCATTTAATGGCAGAAAATATTCGAAATCATATTGATAACGTATTAGATATTGGACCAATGGGATGTCAAACAGGTTTTTACCTGGCAATTATGAACAACGACAGCTTTGCTGATGTTGCTCAAGCGTTAGAAAAGACATTACAAGATGTATTAGAAGCAACAGAAGTGCCAGCATGTAATGAAATTCAATGTGGTTGGGCTGCAAACCATAGCTTAGAAGGCGCACAGAAAATTGCGAAAAAAATGTTAGAAGGAAAAGACGAATGGCATATCGTTTTTGCTGAATAATAAACAATTGCATTCACAAGCGGTAAGAAATCACAGAACCGAACTACCTAATCTTAGGAAAGTTCGGTTTTTTTCAGTTTAAAGCAATAGCAAACTTTTTTGATGAATGATTCCCTCTTTCCATGTTAAACTATGGAAGTAGAGAAGTGAAAGGAACGTGATAGCAATGAAAGAAGTGTTGGATTATTTAGAGCAGCATAAAGAGCAACATTTGGAAGAGCTAAAAAACTTTTTACATATCCCAAGTGTTAGTACTGATTCCAATCATAAAGGTGATGTGAAAAAAGCGGCTGAATTTGTTGCAGGTTACTTAACAGATGCTGGTTTTGACACAGTAGAAGTGCAAGAAACGAAAGGTCATCCATTGGTATATGCAGAATGGATGAACGCTGGAAGTGACGCACCAACTGTCTTATTTTATGGTCATTATGATGTACAACCACCAGATCCACTAGATGAGTGGGTAAGTGAGCCGTTTCAACCAGAAATTCGTGATGGAAGACTTTATGCTCGAGGTTCAAGTGATGATAAGGGCCAAGTCTTTATGCATCTTGTTGTGTTAAAAGCTTTCTTAAAAACAACAGGTTCTTTACCTATTAATGTAAAGGTTTGTGTAGAAGGAGAAGAAGAGATTGGCAGTGCCAATTTGTATGACATTCTTCATGAACAAAAAGATAAATTTGAGGCAGACTTTGCAGTTATCTCTGATTCCGGCATGGTAGCTAAAGATCAGCCGACTATTTTATACGGATTAAAAGGTTTTACAGGACTTGAATTTACACTTAAAGGGCCTGATAATGACTTGCATTCTGGCATGTACGGTGGAGCAATTAAAAATCCAGCAATGGCAATGGCTCAGCTGTTAGCAACCATGAAAGATGAAGAAGAAGTCGTACAAGTAAAAGGTTTCTATGATAAAGTAGAACCTTTAGCAGATGAAGAACGTCAATTAATGAAAGAATCACCAAGTGAAGATTATAAAGAATCTACAGGCGCAAAAGAGATTGTTTCTGAAAAAGGATATACAGCGAAAGAGCACACAATGGCTCGACCAACACTTGAAATTAATGGTCTATTTAGTGGTTATCAAGGCGAAGGAACAAAAACGATCATTCCTGCTACAGCAACTGCTAAATTAACATGTCGTTTAGTTCCAGGGCAAGAGCCGGAAGAAATTCAAGATTTATTAGTGGATCACCTTGAAAAGCATGTACCAAAAGGTGTTGAATTATCCATTACTCGTGAGCCTTTATCTGCCAAAGCATATAAAGTAGATCCAGATCATCCATTAATCAAAAAAGCTGCTGAAAGCTTTGAGGAAACATTTAATAAGGAAGCAGTATATGTACGAATGGGCGGATCTATTCCAGTTGTTGAATGGATTGATGCTATTTATAAAATGCCAATCGTCTTATTAGGATTTGGTACGCCTGAGGATCGATTACATTCGCCAAATGAAAGCTTCCCAGTTGAACATTTTTATAAAGGAATGCAGACACTTGTTCATTATTGGAATAAAGTAAAAAAATAATTTTACATCATGGTGATTTATCACGGTGCATGAGTCCGTAAAACCCCACTTCAAGATTTAAGTGAAAACGAGGAAGCTAAGTGAGGGATAAACGGACGCTAACTCCCACTGATTGAAGTCTTACTTTATAAAAGAAAGATCATATAATAGTTGTGAATTATTTATAGGAAAGTGAGACTTACAATCAAGGGCTCATAGTATTTTTGTTATCATTCGATACGTGAAGAGAGGTTTTTATGGATTCCTACATTGTGATAAAGTGATCCGGTGCTAGAGGATATGGAAATGTATCATAGCATATATACCTCAAACCTATGATAAAAAGTGGAGGATATTATTTCATGTTAATCTTTTTGGGAATATTATTGATGTTTGCTGGGTTATGTGGTTACTTGTTGTATATGCGTTATGTACCGGTTAAAGGAATACCTTGTGTAGAGATGGACCAATCGGCTAGAAAAGAGCAAACAACAGTAGATATTCGTGACTATCAAGAAGCAGATAATAATAAAATAAATGAAGCAGTCGTAATTCCTATTCCGTATTTGAAAAGATATTTTCATGAAATCCCATCTAAGTCGATTCATATTGTTGCATCCAATCATATGGAGAAAAATTTGGCTATTCGTTTTTTGAAGCATAAGGGATTCGAGATAATAGGTTATACGCTGACGGAATGTAAAAGTAAGCAAAAAATCAAAAAAATGGTATAAAATGGTATATAAACCTTACTAAAGAACGGAAAAAATTAGTAAGGTTTATTTTTTTTGGTAAGAGGTATGTGATGTGTGATAGAATGAACATGGTTCTATAGAACTATTGGATAGAGAGGGGTAATGATTGGTGAAAGGGATATTCAAAAAGAGAGAGAAGAATTTCACTAGCAATGAAGCAGAGAGCAATTTAGATGTAATATTGGATGTGGAAGAAGGTGGTATCTATCATAGACAGTTACAAATGATTGATCTAACGAAAAAAGACTTGATTATGTTGAAACAAATTAAGCCATTAGTAGAAGAAAACATTCAAGAAATAGTGGAGCAGTTCTATGAAAATCTGGATCATGAAGAGACGTTAATTGAAATTATTGATCAGAATAGTTCAAGAGAACGGTTGAAGAAAACTTTAACGAATCACATTCAAGAAATGTTTAATGGTAAGATTGATACACCTTTTTATCAAGCAAGGATCAAAATCGCACATATTCATTTTAAAATTGGACTACAGCCTAAATGGTATATGGGAGCTTTTCAAGATTTATTCAATTCGTTATTGAAAATATTAGATAAAGGGCTACCAGATAAAGAAGTATTTCAGCAAGCCATTTCAGCAACATCGAAAATTTTAAATTTGGAACAACAGCTTGTTTTAGAAGCTTATGAAAAAGAAGTTCAGCAAGTACATGATCGTCAAGAAGCAGAGAAAAATGAACTACATCAACAGATCAATGCTACTTCAGAAGAATTAGCAGCTGTTTTCCAAGAAGCCAAAGCATCGACGGAACAGCTTGTTGTACAATTACAGGATATTTTACATTCAGCACAACAAGGAACAGCCACATCCGAAAATGTCGAAAAAACATCCCGTGAACGCAGTCATGATGTTCGATTACAAGAACAAGACATGGAAAATATCGAGAGCAAAATGCAAGGGATCAAAAAGGAAAGTGCTAGCTTGGCAGATATCTCTCATCAAATCGAATCAATTGTCAGTATGGTAACAGAGATAGCTGAGCAAACCAATTTATTAGCGCTAAATGCAGCGATTGAAGCAGCTCGCGCTGGTGAGGAAGGGAAAGGATTTGCTGTTGTAGCAGATGAGGTACGTAAGCTAGCAGAGCAAACAAAAGATTCCGTGACAAATGTAACAGGACTCATTGAAATGACAGAGAAACAAGTAGAGAAAGTAAATGACTATGTGACCGATGTTCAACAATCTGTAAGTACAGGAACGTCTAATATGCGGACGATTTATCAATTCTTTGAAGAGTTAGTAGAAAAGATGAATCAGGCGAAATCGCAAAATACAACGATTGAGAAGGAAGTGGAAACATTCTTCCATCAGTTAGATAATGTAAATGAATCATTTGGTCAAATTTCAACGGCAATGGACGATTTAGTAACATTAACGAATCAAGAATAGGACAGCAAACTTCTTCATTGCTGTCCTATTTTTGTATGCCTCTCCATATAATATAGTGGAGGTGTTTCGTTTGAAAAAGACAGATAAAAACCAATTAGAGAAAGCTATTCAAGAAATTACAGAGATTGCTGAAGGTTTTGGATTGGATTTTTATCCGATGAGGTATGAAATTTGTCCACCTGAAATATTATATACATTTGGTGCGTATGGAATGCCAACACGATTTTCCCATTGGAGTTTTGGTAAACAATTTCATCGTATGAAGCTGCAGTATGACCTTGGATTAAGTAAAATTTATGAATTAGTAATCAATTCGAATCCATGTTATGCGTTTTTATTACATTCGAATAGTTTGGTACAAAATAAGTTGATTGTTGCACATGTACTTGCACACTGTGACTTTTTTAAAAATAATGTAAGATTTCAAAATACCAAGCGTGACATGGTAGAAAGTATGGCGGCAACCGCTGAACGAATAGCATACTATGAGAAACAATTTGGCATCAAAGAAGTGGAAACATTCCTTGATGCTATTCTTGCTATTCAAGAGCATATTGATCCAACATTAGTAAAAGCACAGCTTGATTGGCAAAAACATGATTATGAGGAAGAAATAAAGCCGAAAAGAACAGAATACGATGATTTGTGGGGATTAGATCAATCAACAGAAGAGAGTACAGAGAACGACTCACGAAAGAAAAAGAACTTTCCACCTCAGCCTGAAAAAGATATTTTGTTATTTATTGAGGAGCACAGTAGAGAATTAGAAGATTGGCAGCGAGATATTTTAACTATGATGCGTGAAGAAATGCTTTACTTTTGGCCACAGTTAGAAACGAAAATTATGAATGAAGGCTGGGCAACATACTGGCATCAGCGTATTGTGCGAGAGCTGGATTTAACTAGTGAAGAAACCATAGAATTTGCTTCATTAAACGCTGGTGTAGTGCAACCTTCTACAACGCAAATAAACCCTTACTATCTTGGTGTGAAAATGTTTGAGGATATTGAAGAAAGATATAATAACCCGTCAGAAGAAATGCAGCGATTTGGTGTAAAGCCTAATTTAGGTCGGGAAAAAATATTTGAAGTTCGTGAAATAGAGTCTGATATATCCTTTATGCGTAATTATTTAACGAAAGAACTTGTTGAACGAGAAGATTTATATCTTTTTCAAAAGCAAGGACCTGAGTATAAAATAGTGGATAAAAATTGGGAAGATGTTCGCGAACAATTAATTTCAACTAGATTAAATGGTGGATTTCCTTATTTAACAGTCGATAATGGAGATTATTTACGCAATGGAGAATTATACATTCGTCATCATTATGAAGAGGTCGAATTAGACGTTCGCTATTTAGAAAAAACATTGCCGTACTTATATCAATTATGGGGAAGAGACGTTCACCTAGAAACAGTGATAGAAGAAAAGGAATGTTTATTTTCCTATGATGGAAAGAAAGTAATGAAAAAAAACATCTCTTAATTTTGAGATTTATCACGGACATAACTCGAAGCAAAAATAAAATAAGGTCGTTGAGCAAGATCCTCATAGACATAACTTAAGGAAAAGCGAAAGTTATGTCCGTGATAGCTCGTCTCATGGACATAACTCAAGGAAAAGCGAAAGTTGTGTCCGTGATAGCTCGTCTCATGGACATAACTCAAGGAAAAGTGAAAGTTATGTCCGTGATAACCTGTCTCATGGACATAACTCAAGGAAAAGTGAAAGTTATGTCCGTGATAACCTGTCTCATGGACATAACTCAAGGAAAAGTGAAAGTTATGTCCGTGATAACCCGTCCCAAGGACATAACTCAAGGAAAAGTGAAAGTTATGTCCGTGATAACCCGTCTCAAGGACATAACTCAAAGCAAAACCAAAATGAAATCTTCGACAGAACCTTTCAAGAAAAGAGTCAGCTTGCACATATTTTTAGAGTCTATGTTTTTTGTCTGGACAAATTACCTAAGCGTTGTTCTAACATATAGTGTAAGAGATAGGAGGTTTTAATAATGATGAGACCATTTGACCCATCTCAACCATATATGTATGACCAATACGGAAATATGTATCCAGAACAAGGTTTTGGCGTGGAGGAAGAAATTGATTATCGTGGTTTTCCTGGGGGAGGACCAAGTGCACCACCACCTTCGGGGCCTCCAGTAGGACCGCCAGGAGTAGGACCAGGACAACAGCCAGGACAGGGGCAAGGGCCTGGAATGCCGCCAACTGGACCACCACCTGCATATACTCCTCAACAGTCACAACAATTAAGCGGCCCACAATTATATGCAGTTGATCCAGGTTCTTTGAGAGGTTGTTTGTATCGCTATACGTATGTTTGGTTAAGCCGATTTAATTCTTTTTGGTTTTACCCGACATACATTGGCAGACGTTCAGTAGCAGGCTATCGCTGGACAGGATTTAACTGGGTATATTACGGAATCGATTTGGAAAATATTCAATCCTTTACATGTGTCTAATAAATCAATTGTTTTAATTAGAAAATAAGCAAAAAACATGTTTTCTTTTACACATCAGAGAAAACATGTTTTTTTGCTTAATCATTAAGCATGTGTTGCATGGTCAATTGATTGCTGCAAAATTTTCATGACATGCTCATCATCTTGTGAATAATAAATCGTCTTGCCATCGCGCCTGTATTTAACGAGTCGTAAATTTTTCAAAAAGCGTAATTGATGTGATACGTTTGACTGATTAAGTTGAAGCTGCTCAGCAATGTTATTGACAGATAATTCGCGATTAAATAATAAATGTAAAATCCGAATTCTCGTCGGATCAGCAAGTGCTTTAAATGTTTGTGAGACTAGAAATAGTGTTTCTTCGTCTATAGGTTGATATGTCTCATCCATCATTATTTCGTTCCCTCCTATAATAAATAAACGTGAGATTCATGCTCTCGATAATTTGCTCCCGCTAATTACACGTATCTTCTTCATGACACATATGTGCGTCTATTCCTTCTATTTGTATCGTTGTATGAGTAATAGCAAATTGTTCATGTATGAGGTTGGATGCGCGTTTTAGCAATTGATCCCGATCGGTTTCGTTATCTACAACAATATGACAGCTTAATGCTGGAAAATTAGATGTAATAGTCCAAACGTGTAAATCATGGATGGTGATTACACCATCTAGTTGTACTAAATCATTTTCAATTGCTTCGTAAGATATATTGTTCGGTGTTCCTTCCATTAAAATATGGAAAGAATCTCGAGTAATCCTTATACCACTTATTAATACGAGAAGTGAAACGATCATACTAGCAACAGGGTCTGCTACGTACCAATTAAATAATAATATTAGAATACCAGCAATGATAGCACCAATAGATCCGAGTAAATCACCAAATACATGTAATAAAGCACTACGCATATTTAAGTTTTCTTTCGTATCCCCACTATACATTAAAATGAAAGCAACGATGAGATTAACGATTAATCCGGTAGTAGCAATCCACAACATCATCGGACTTACGCTAGTTGGTTCAACAAAACGGTGAATGGCTTCATAAAAAATATAAATCGAAATAATGATTAGTGCTAGACCATTAATCAACGCTGCTAGAATTTCAAAACGTTTATATCCGAAACTTTTGCTAGTACTGGGTGCTTTTGTACTTAATTTAAAGGCAAATAAGCTTAATCCAAGTGCAAATGAGTCGCTTAACATATGTCCTGCATCTGATAACAATGCAAGGCTATTCGTCCAAATTCCTCCGACAACTTCTATAATCATAAAAACAGTAATAAGAGAGAAACTTATCCATAAAGCTTTTTTATTATTTGTATGATGATCATGTTCATGGTGATGTCCCATGCAATACCACCCTTTCAAAATAATATATGAACATATATTCATATTATAAAATGAATATAGAAAACGTGCAAGAAACATGACAATATTAAAAAGTTATCATCATAATCATGATAGCAAGAATGAGGATCACACAACTAACAAATAGAAGTGCATATGTTTTAGAGGTATTTGCCACTTGAATTTCACTCCAATTAACAGGTTGTATACCACTCGTCCAAAAAACAATAATAGCAGAAAAAAGAATCGCGCTAATATTGACCATTAATAAAATAAAAGGTGTTAGCGCAGCTTGAAATTGAGCTGCTCCTATCATCATGCCAAGTACAACAGCTGGAGGCAATAAAGCAACAGATACCATCACACCAACAAGTGCTTCTGATACACGTTTGGCAAAAGATAAAGCCCCAGCAGTACCAGCGGCAAGAGCGACAACGATATCCATTAGTTCAATATTTGTTCGAGCAAGAAATTCATTACTATTAAAAGGAAGTTGGAAAATAAGTCCGAATAAAACAGCTATACTAATTGGAATGGTTAGCCCGTATAGGCTTTTAAGAATAGACTTTTTCATTAATTGATAATCGCCTAATGTAGCAGCGAAGGCTAGTGCGGTAAAAGGTCCAATTAATGGTGCGATAACCATTGCTCCAATTACGATAGCTGCACTATCCTTCACAATACCGGCAGTTGCGACAAGCGACGACAGGACTAACATCCAAAAATAATTAGGAGTAGAGGTGCTAGAAGATTGCACGACTTGATATAACTCATGGCGACTAGCACGTGTTAATTCTTTTTGTTTCTCCTTTTCATCTTCTTGTTCTTTTTCTTCTTCTATTTCAACTTTAGGGATATAAGTAGAAATGTTATAGAGTAATGCGTGAATCTGTTGTTGTCCGTGGTCATTGATTTCTAAAAAGTTCAAAATATCTTCTGCGTGTTTCTTTTCAATTAATAACTTTGCTAATTGTTGTTCCTCGGATACATTGGAGTACCACTTTTCGATTGTTTGATATTCTTCGATTTGTTGTTGAAAGCGTTCGAAGCGGTCAGTAGGAATGTACACTTCAATTAATTGTAGTTCCATCATGATCGTCCTTTCCTAAAGGGTGAAAAAAAGAGACCCTATTGTAAAGTGAGACTTCAATCAGAGGGTGTTTTTTACTCCCGCTGATTGTTAGCGAAACTTATCAGGGCGTTAGCGTCCGTTTATCCCCATCTTCCATCGCTTCTTTGTTTAACTCGAACCTTGAGATGGGGTTTTACGGATGTTTACACCGTGGTAAATAGGGTCTCCAAATTCGATGATTTCTTGCATTAGGATGTATGTTTTTCTTTCGGAAATGACAAGGTGATTGTTGTTCCTTTATTTAATTCGCTGTCCACATCTATCGTCCCATCATGCATACCAACTAGATGTTTGACAATAGCTAAACCTAAGCCAGTACCACCATTAGCACGAGAACGAGATTTATCTACACGATAAAAGCGTTCAAATAAATAAGGGATATCTTCTTGTTTGATTCCAATACCAGTATCCTGAACAATGATTTGTACATGCTTAGCCTTTTCTTTCACTCGTAAGTTAATATGGCCTTTTTCTGTATAACGGACAGCATTCTCTACTATATTGGTCAGTACTTGATCGAGGCGACTTTTATCCGCGTATAAATAGACCGGTTGTTTTGGTGCATCTAATTTCAAATTCAAGCCTTTTTCAGAAGCTCTAAACTGCGAGCGTTTCAGCATTTCTTCTGCTAGTTTATTCACATTTATATCTTCTTTATTTAAATCAATTTTTCCTTCTTCGACTTTCGACAAGTCTGTCAGATCGTCTAACAAACTACTAATATGATCGGATTCATTTTCAATAATTTCGAGAAATTCATCCCGTTCTTCTTTACTTTGATACATTTCATGTCGAACAGCATTAGCATATCCTTTCACATATGTTAGTGGTGTTTTCAATTCATGTGTAATATTGGAAAAGAATTCATTTCGGTTTGTCTGATACCTTTCCAATGTTTCTGATAAATGATTGATAGCTTGGGCTAGGGAACCTATTTCATCATTTGCTTGATAATCAACCCGTAAAGAGAAGTTCTTTTTCTCCGCAATTTGTTTGGCGACCTTTTCCATAGCAACTAAAGGGCCACCTAGTTTCTTTGAAATAAAGAAAGTAAATCCAATAGCTAACGCTACTGCGCCAAGGCTTGCTAAAATAACTAATACAATAATGTTATGAATAGAATCACTAATCAGTCCAAAAGATGAAAATAACACAACACTACCGATGCTTGCTCCATTATGGATAATTGGTTGGGCAACTTTAAGATACGTTTTACTACTCATGGAGTATTCTTGGACAATCGTTTCTCCATCCTTTAATTGCTGAATCTCTGGATTAGCTAATACTTCTTCAGATATGTCCTCATGCCAATTCGTTTGTAAGATTTTTTCTCCCGTTGGATCAAGAATAACAGCACTTGTATCTGTCATTTCTGCTAAATGTTCTAGTAATTGAAGATTGTCTGGAGCATCAATTTGTTCCACTTGTGTTGCATATTTTTCCGATAGTTGAACAAGTTGCTGTTCCGTCTGGTTCATCGAGTAATTAAGGATGAATTGTAAAATAATATATCCTAGTGGTATTAAAATAATTAATTGTAAAAATAAAATCGTTGCCCCTAATTTAAACACAACACTATTGAGTTTCATTCTGATCCCCCTGGTTAAATTTATAACCTACTCCCCAAACCGTTTCTAACGGTTGATAGGACATCCCAGCCTTCTTTAATTTATCTCTAACATAACGAACATGGGAGTCAACGGTTCGGATGTCAACAATGTCTTCCATCCCCCAAACTAAATCTAATAACTGCTCTCTCGTATACACTCTGTTAGGGTGTGAGGCCATTAAGTAAAGTAAATCAAATTCTTTTGGACTGTATTTGACTTCTTGGTTATTTACAAAGGCAGTGTGAGAAATAGGGTTAATATACAGCTCTTTCATTTCTATTACTCTTTGTTGGTCCTTCTCTTTTTTGAAGTGTCGCATTTGTACATGAATTCGTGCAATAAGCTCCTCCGGTTCAAAGGGTTTTACAATATAGTCATCTGCTCCAATTGTTAATCCCCTTACTTTTTGAGAGGTTTCATTTAATGCAGTTAATAAGATTACTGGTATATCAGGATTTATCTGTTTCATCCTTTTGCATGTATCTAAACCATCTACATCAGGCATCATGATATCTAACAAAACAAGGTCAATATCATGTTGTTTAAATAGTTGAACAGCCTCTGTTCCATTTTTTGCTTCAAGTAGATGAAAGTCGTTTCGTAAATATAAACTTAACATCATTCTCATTTGTTGCTCGTCATCGACAATTAATAACGTCTTCATTGTTATCCCTCTCAAATTTCATTTTAGTCCTCTACACAAATAGTATATAAAAAAACAGCAATAGTAAAATAGATGGTGTTAAGTATGAACAAATTATGACATTTCACGCTTCATCATACTTTCATCACATTTGTTTGCCACAATGGAGAAGAAATGTGGATTACTCATTTATTAAATGGGTATGTACAGTATAGAAATGCTTTTAGCGAAAGGAGTAACACCATGAATGCAATGAAGAAGCTCTCATATGTTCTAACTTTATTGTTGATTCCTGTTTTACTTGCAGGCTGTGATTCTAAACTACTTGTATTTGATCCAAAAGGGCCTATTGCAAGAAGTTTAACAGATTTAATCGTATATTCCATCATTTTAATGTTAGTCGTTGTAGTAGTTGTTTTTGTACTATTTGGCTACATTGTGTGGAAATACAGAGCTCGAAAAAACGATGGAGACTTTGAGCCGAAAGAGGAAAAAGGAAATCATTATCTAGAGATTACGTGGTTTGTAATTCCGATCATTATTGTTATAGCGTTAATGATTCCAACAACGATGACCATTTATCAGGTTGATGATGTTCCACAAGGCTATGAAGAAGACGAGCCTTTAGTTATAAATGTTACATCAGCAGACTGGAAATGGATTTTTAGTTATCCTGATCAAGATATTGAAACAGTTAACTATGTAAATATTCCAGCAGATCATCCAGTTGAATTAAAAATGACATCTGCAGGAACAATGCAGTCATTTTGGGTACCTGAGTTAGCTGGTCAGAAATATACAATGGCCAATATGCAAACGAATCTTCATTTACTTGCGGATAAACCAGGTTCTTTCTACGGAAGAAACACAAACTTCAATGGTCAAGGTTACGCACATATGGAATTTGAAGTCGAAGCGAAAACAAAAGAAGATTTCAATAAGTGGGTAAATGATGTTAAAAACACAGCAAATGATTTAACAGAAGATACTTACAGTCAAATCTTAGAGCCAGGTTTAGTAGGACGTATGACATTCAATGGTACGCACTTAGATTGGATTGATCATGCACATGGTGGATCGGAGCAATACATTGATCCAGAGAAATATCGTATCCATCATGGAGAACATACAGATCTCAACCAGGATATTGACGAGAACAGAGAAGTTGATCCTTTAGATCAAGACGAACAAGAACAAAACAGTGATTCTGAAGAAACAGATCACTCACATCATTAATTATAGAGGTGGTGAACGACATGTCATTTGATGAATTTTTTGTCACTGGGGATCCATTAATATTAGGATCACAAATTGCAATCGGCCTAACAATGGTTGGTGTAATTGTATTAGTTACGTATTTGAAGAAATGGAAATGGTTGTGGAACGAATGGTTTACAACTGTTGATCATAAAAAAATCGGTATTATGTATATTCTAGCCGGGGTACTCATGTTCTTCAGAGGTGGGGTAGATGGTCTTTTAATGAAAGCACAAACCTCTAGACCAGGCTTAGATATTTTAGATGCACAGCACTACGATGAAGTATTTACTACACACGGTGTAATCATGATTCTATTCATGGCGATGCCGATGTTAATTGGTATTATGAACGTCGTTATTCCATTACAAATTGGTGCGCGTGATGTTGCATTCCCTAAATTGAATGCATTCAGTTTCTGGGTATTCTTTGCAGGGGCAATGTTATTCAATATTTCATTTGTGATTGGTGGTTCACCTGATGCAGGTTGGACATCTTATTTCCCATTAGCAGGTAAAGAATTTACACCTGGTGTCGGAAATAACTATTACGCGATTGCTCTGCAAATCGCCGGAATTGGTACTTTAGCAACTGGTGTTAACTTTATTGTTACGATTATTAAGATGCGTGCACCAGGTATGTCTTGGATGAAGTTACCAATCTTTGTTTGGACAACATTTATTACATCTATCATTATTGTAGCTGCATTCCCAATTCTTACAATTGCACTACTTTTAATGACACTTGATCGATTATTCGGAGCCCACTTCTTTACCGTGGCAGCTGGCGGGGATCCGATGCTATGGCTGAACTTGTTCTGGCTTTGGGGACACCCAGAGGTATATATTGTTGTATTACCAGCATTTGGTATGTTCTCAGAAGTTATTGCAACATTTGCAAGAAAGAATTTGTACGGATATAAATCAATGGTATATGCGGTTGCAGGTATTGCCTTCTTAAGTATGCTTGTGTGGGTACACCACTTCTATACAATGGGTAATAGTGCAGCAGTTAACTCGATCTTCTCCTTAACAACGATGATGATCGCCATACCGACCGGTGTGAAGATATTTAACTGGTTGTTTACGATGCGGAAAGGTCGAATCGAATTTTCGAATGCGATGCTTTGGTCGTTAGCATTTATTCCATGTTTCACCATTGGTGGGGTAACAGGTGTAATGCTTGCGATGGCAGCAGCAGATTATCAATATCATAATACAATGTTCCTTGTAGCACACTTCCACTATGTGTTAATTCCAGGTGTTGTATTTGCGGTATTTGCAGGTCTATATTACTGGTGGCCAAAAATGTTTGGCTTCAAACTTAATGAAAAAATTGGTAAATGGCATTTCTGGTTGTTCGTAATCGGATTTAACTTGACATTTATGCCAATGTTCTTCGTTGGATTAGATGGTATGTCACGTCGTATGTACACATATGCGGAAAGCACTGGATGGGGCCCATGGTTAGGTTTCTCAGCAGTTGGATCTGTTATAATGGCAGCTGGTTTTGCAGCATTGTGTTACAACATTTACTGGAGTTTCCGTTACGCATCAAGAGATGTAGGAAACGATCCATGGAACGGTCGTACACTAGAATGGTCAACTGCTTCACCTGCACCACATTATAATTTTGCAGTTGTACCAAAAGTAGAGAAGTTAGACGATTTCTGGTATAAGAAGAAAAAAGGCGATACAGGCTTGAAGAAAAAAGACTTGAAACCTGTTCATATGCCAAGCAATTCTTGGACACCAATCTTCTTAGCTGCTGCGTTTGGTATAGTAGGATTCTTCCTAGTCTTTGAATGGTTCACATTAGCAATTATTTCTGGGATTTTAATTGTTATTGGATTAATTGCTAACTCATTCGACTATGATGATGGTTATCACGTATCAGTAGAAGAATTAGAGGAAGAAGAAAGAGAGTGGAGAGGTGATTTACAATGACATCACAATCAACGCCATTAGAATATCAGTCACAACAAACTCGAATGAACATCTTAGGTTTTTGGACCTTTCTAGGTGCTGAAATTGTCCTTTTCTCCACATTGTTTGCTTCTTATTTCATATTAGAGCATAACACTGCTGGTGGACCTACTGGTCAAGACGTCTTTGTTTTAAAAGATGTCTTGATTGAAACGTTCCTCTTGTTAACAAGTAGTTTCACAAGTGGATTAGCAATTCATGCATTGCGTAATAACGACCTAAAAGGTGTATTAATATGGAAGATTATCACATTAGTCTTAGGTGCTTCATTCTTAGCGTATGAAATTAATGAATTCTTCCATTATGTTCACGAAGGTGTAACAATGCAAACAAGTGGCTTCGCTTCTGCCTTATTTACATTGTTAGGTACGCACGGAGCCCACGTAACATTCGGGATCATTTGGATTGCATTATTACTAGTTCAAGTTGCACGTCGTGGTATTACCGTGCAAACTTCTAGTAAATTATTTATCGCAAGCCTTTACTGGCACTTCTTAGACGTAGTGTGGATCTTTATTTTCACATTCGTTTACTTGAAAGGAATGGTGATGTAAATGAGTGCAAAATCTCATGGATTTCCTTGGAATCTGTTAGTTGGATTTATTTTGTCAATTGCACTAACATTACTAGCTGTTTTTGTAGCATTTCAGACTGATTTCTCTGGTCATGTTATTTTATGGATAATTGGTATAATGGCCATTTTCCAAGCCATTATTCAATTGTTTATGTTTATGCACGTGACAGAAGGGAAAGAAGGTATTATTAATGTAGTGAATATGGTGAATGCCATCATCCTTGCATTAATTATTGTCTTTGGTACTATTTGGGTACTAACATCAGGACACGCTAGTCATATGCATTAATAAACAAATAAAAGGGGCTGCCGTTCCGTATTGGTTCAGGCAGTCCCTTTTTTACACATTTACTTGTTACCTTATATCAAGTAAAATAAGATAGAGTATCGCACTTTCGTGTGTAAGAAATGGGGCAGTAAGATGAAGAAAATTGCATGGATTACCGACAGCTCATGTGGTCTAGATAAAGAATTTGCAGAACAACATGATATTTTTATTCTTCCATTAAACGTTGTTGTAGGTGGAAAATCATATCGAGAAGACGTAGATTTAACAAAGGATGAGTTTTATGAATTGTTACAAGCTCATAATGATGACGCGAAAACTAGCCAGCCGGCATATGGTGATTTTGTTACTTTATATGAACGTTTAAAAGAAGAGTATGATGTCGGTATTGCGATTCACGCTTCTAGTCAGTTAACAGGAACATATCAAAGTTCGCTTTCTGCTGCAGAGATGGTCGGTTTCGATGTAGAAGTAATTGATTCTAAAATTGGTGACTTTGCGTTAGGCCAAATGATGAAGAATGGTATTCGAATGGAACAAGAAGGCAAAAGTGTAGAGGAAATAGTCGGAAAATTAAGAAGCTATCCAGAATTGGCACAAATGTATTTGATGCCACAAAGCTTTGAACAAATGAGAAAAAGTGGTAGAGTTAGTACAACACAATCATTGTTCGCTACCCTTTTAAATATTCATCTCATACTTGGCTTTGATAATGGAAAAGTGGTAGTGAAAGATAAAGTGAGAATAAAAAAACGTGCGAAGCGAAAAATGTTTCAGCTTTTAGACGATGCAATGGAGAAATACCATCTGAAAGAGATTTGTATTTTACATGCAGGTGTGATGGATCAAGCGCATAAATGGAAAGATGAAATTGAGAAGCTTCACGAAGAGTTAAAAGTGAACATTCAAACACTTGTCCCAGTAGCTGGGGTTCACACTGGTCATGGAACAATGTGCTTAGCATGGTTACGAGAATAGAAAAAATAAAATGATCAAGTTTTTCTCATTGGAAAAACTTGATTTTTACGTTAAAGTGATAGTAATAGATTTCTGAATGTTTAAATAGAGAGGGCGAGAAGGAATGGGACATAATTTTGATACAAAATCTGTACATGTAACAATGGAAAAAAAATCAGGTGTACCAACGAAGGTGACACCAATTCATCAAACGTCTGCTTTTACATTTAAAAACTTAGAAGATATTGAAAATTTCTATACAGGTGACCGTGATTATTTATATACAAGGGTAGGGAATCCTAATACAGATGAGCTGGGACAGGCTGTTGCCCATTTAGAAGCAGCGCCAGTTGGTATTGCTACTTCTTCTGGTTTATCTGCCATCATGGTTGGTATTCTTGCTGTAGCAAAAGCAGGTGACCATATTGTTGCATCGAAAGATTTATATGGTGGTACATATGCATTGTTAGCTAATGAGCTTACAGACTTAGGTATCGAAGTAAGTTTTGTTTCATTTGAGGAGGATGTTACGTCTGCTATTAAAGAAAACACCGTACTTCTTTATACAGAATCGATTACAAATCCTTTATTACGTGTAGAAGATCTAGAAAAAGTAGTCGCTATCGCTAAACAACATCATCTCAAAACGATGATTGATAATACTTTCGCAACACCATACCTTGTGCAGCCATACACATTAGGTATTGATCTCGTTGTTCATAGTGCAACAAAATACTTCGGTGGACATAGTGATATTACTGCTGGTGTATTAGTTGGTGATGAGGATCTAATCGCGAAAGCAAAAGCGAAAACAGTTAACTTAGGCGCGAATTTGAGTCCATTTGAAGCCTGGTTGACGGTGAGAGGGATCAAAACATTAAGTGTTCGTATGGAACGTCATGTGAAGAATGCAGCGAAATTAGCAGAAGCATTAGCTAATCATCCTGCTGTTGACAAAGTATATTATCCCGAATTCGTCTCTGAACAAGGAAATGGAGCCATTGTTTCGATTGATATTACCAATAAGGCAGATATCGCAACATTCTTGGATTCATTAGATTGGATAAAAATTGTTGCCACATTGGCAGGAGTAGAAACAAGTGTATCATACCCAATCGCAACATCACATCGTAGTTTGCCAGAAGAGTCATTACAAGAATTAGGCATAACGAAGGGATTAATCAGAATTTCAGTCGGAATTGAAGATGCAGAAGATATCGTATCAACGATGACAAAAGCATTAGATCAAGCGAAAAAATGAGGTGAAAAAATGAAATATGCTGTTATAACAGGAACATCGAAAGGACTCGGAGCATCCATCGCTAAGCAGTTAATGGAAGCATCTGTTCATGTAATTGGTATTGCTCGTAGTGAAAATAAAGCATTAATGGATGCTGATTTGCCGGGGAGCTATCAACATTATCAAACAGATTTAGCCGATCTGGAACAAACACAACAAACATTTATGGAAATAATAGAGTTTCTAAAGAAGCAGCCACTAGAATCATTACAATTAGTGCAAAACGCTGCTTTAGTTACACCGATTGAGCAAGTCGGAAAGCAAGATAGCAAGCAATTAACAGCACATGTGCACGTTAACTTATTATCTCCCATGATTATAACTAATTTATGGTTAGATGCTTGGCGTGATAGTGACTTACCATTAGTCCTTGTCAATGTCACATCAGGTGCAGCAAATCGCTCTGTATATGGATGGAATGCCTATGGAAGTAGTAAGGCTGGACTTGATCGCTATACCAATACAGTTGCATTGGAACAAGACACACTAGGTACAGGTAATAAAGTATTTTTATTTGATCCAAGTATTATGGATACGGAAATGCAAGGAGAAATTCGTTCATCTGATCAAAGTCAATTTGCTGACGTGGAACAGTTTAAAAATTATAAGACGGACAATAAACTTCGTGATACCGATGATGTTGCGAAAGTGTTAGTTGACAGGCTGTTGGATGAAACGACTATTCAGAATGGTGAGTATTATAGTGTGAAGGATGTATTGTAAGAAAACTTACTGAGGTTAGAGATGTTCGGGGAAGTCTATAACACTGTCCCGAATATCTTCCCTAATGGCACTATCACTGTTGCTAAAAAAAAGATTTCCCCTTCTCTATTTGTCCGCCTTTCGCTTCTTCCCCACTTTTTAACACAAGAAAATGGAATAATGAAAATAAATTTCCTAAGAGTAGAGATACTAATATATAGAAGTTATACAATTTGCTCATGATGCAAAAGCTTGTAAAATTTCCGTTCAAGTTAAGATTTGAAGGGGGATAAAAGGACACTAATTTTCGCTTTAGCGTCTAGTATCATTTCGGAGGTGAATTCCTTTTTAAAAAGGATATGGAATGGATAGTATATTAATGATTAATCTCTTACTCGTCATACTTTTAATCGGATTAACTGCTTTATTTGTTGGAGCAGAGTTTGCTATAGTTAAAGTCAGAATGTCTCGAATCGAGCAATTAATTGCAGATGGAAATAAAGCAGCGAAAACAGTAAAAAAACTTGTTACGGATTTAGATTATTATTTATCAGCCTGTCAGCTTGGTATCACTGTTACCGCATTAGGATTAGGTTGGTTAGGAGAGCCAACTGTTGAAAAAATCTTACATCCACTATTTGATCAGTTAGGCATTCCCCCCTCCGTTTCAGCAGTCATTAGTTTTATACTAGCTTTTATATTAGTAACATTTTTACATGTAGTAATTGGAGAATTAGCACCAAAAACATTAGCGATTCAATATGCAGAACGGGTAACACTCATAGCTGCTCGTCCAATGTATTGGTTTGGTAAAATAATGTTTCCTGCTATTTGGACACTGAATGGTGCTGCACGTTTATTACTTCGAATCTTTGGGGTAAAGCCTGCTAGTCATGAACAAGCACATTCAGAAGAAGAATTGAAAATTATTATGACACAAAGTTATAAAAGTGGAGAAATAAACGAAACAGAACTTTCGTATATGGAGAATATCTTTGCTTTTGACGAAAGAGTAGCGAAAGATATTATGATTCCACGTGTTCAAATGAAAACGTTAGATCTAGCAATGACACGTGAAGAAGTATTCAGAACGATTTATGAAGTTCAACATACTCGTTTTCCTATCACCCAAAATGGTGATAAGGATCATATTATAGGTTTTGTTAATGTGAAAGACTTGTTAATGAATATGTCAAAAGAACCTGACTACAAATTAGAAAATAGTTTGCAACATATTGTATCGATAAATGAACAAACCCCTCTTCAACAGGCAATGGTAAAAATGCAAAAGGAACACGTTCATATTGTATTGGTTATTGATGAATTTGGAGGAACGGCAGGCTTATTGACATTAGAAGATATTTTGGAAGAAATTGTAGGGGAAATACAAGATGAATTTGATGAAGATGAACGACCAAATATCGAACGAGTGGGAGAGGGACAATATATAATTAATGGAAGAGTTTTATTGAAGGATTTGACAGAACAGTTAGGAATGGCTTTCAAAAATAAAGCAGGTATTGACACTATTGCAGGTTGGTTGCAATATCAAAAAGCTGATATTTCTGAAGGTGATGAGATAGTTACGGAAGAAGGGAATAGATGGATTGTTCGTGAAATGCAAAATTATCAAATTCTTACGATTGAATTAAAAATAAATGAAAAAAATAGCGATAAAAGTGCAACTTGAATACCTAAATTTTGGGGGCTGGTCGATATTGATCAGATATTGTTTGTCTGTATGTTTAATCAATAATATAAAGTGAGACTTCAATCAGTGGGAGTTTTTTACTCCCACTGATTGTTAGCGAAACTTATCAGGGATTTTTACGGACACATGCACCGTGATAAAAATAGATGACTTAGGTATCCACCCATTTTCATTTCGGAGACGGACATTTTCTTTTCACTTACATATTGTATAAATGAAAGTACATTAAGGAGGGATTAGGAATGACTGCACAAAAAGGTGGATATGGTTCAAGCTTTGCGTTACTCGTTGTATTGTTTATTCTTTTAATTATCATTGGTGCTTCTTGGGGATACGGCGGTTACTAAGCATAACGGAATATAAATATTCGCAAAACTTTATCTCACAAGATTTAAACCCGTTCCATAAGCTTATGGTGCGGGTTTAACTAATATGTATATATCAAAACATAGACTACAACGTGTTATTTATGAATTATTTTCAGAATCAAAGATATTCTTTAATGTTTTCTCATATAAAAATGCTGGCACTTTATCTCCAGCAATAAAATGAAAAATCCCCATTCCATTTTCAAGTGATAGCATGGTCCAAGCCAGAGCTTCAGCAGATAGTTCTGTACCTAACTCGTTATTTGGTTTCATCTATTCGATCACTTTCGTTATGTGGTTTACTGCTTCTAGAATTACATTTGTCCATTTTTGTCGTACTGCTTCATTTCTCATTGCACTTAAAAGAAACTCCATATTCAAAGTACTCCAAACCTGGTTAATTTCCTTATCTAAGTCAAAATAGTGGCCTGTTTTTGAAATGAAATGATCAATCGTTTTTTCTACATCTATTACCTGATAAATAGTATTTAAGTGGGAGTGAATTTGTTACTCCAAAAGGGCAAGGAATAATTCTTCTTTAGATTTAAAGTGTGTGTAGATAGCTCCTTTAGTAAAACCTGCAAATTCCGCAATCTTATCCACAGAAGCTGATTCTAAAAGTATTTTTCTTGTTTCCTGTTTTCTTTCTTCATGTGTTAAACGTTTTTTATTCATTTCCTCCTCTTGACAATCATACTATAATAATTTATTGAACTATATAAAATGCTATTTTTTGTCATTTATATACTTTTGGAATGCATATCAGAATGGAGTTTATTCCCGGATTGGCAGTCCCATAGTATCTAGGTTTACCTGTAGCAATTGTATTTGGTTGCTTCTTTCTAATCATTGCTTTTTTACCTTGGCGTTTGCTCATGTATTTTGCTCGTTTATGGAATGAATAATTAATTGTTGAACATTATCTAATGAAAGTTTGTCCTTTTGGAGGAGGTCTCGTTTTATTATAAAAATTCATATCAATAGTATGTTCCGTAGCACATCTTAGCGAAAAATATGATAAACTTTATGAAGAAGAATGTTGAAAGGAAGTTGTAAATGATTACCAGAAAGAGTAAACGCGAAATAGATATGATGCATGAAGCGGGTAAATTATTAGCTCGCTGTCATAAAGAAATAGCTCAGCGTATTAAACCAGGCGTGACAACAAAAGAGATTGATGATTTTGTAGAATCCTTTTTGGCAGAGCACGGTGCAACACCTGAGCAAAAAGGATATAACGGTTATGAATATGCTACATGTGCGTCAATCAATGATGAGATATGTCATGGATTCCCTCGTGACGAAAAATTGGTGAAGGGCGATGTTGTCACTATTGATATGGTTGTGAACCTTAATGGTGGATTAGCTGATTCTGCTTGGACATATGTTGTTGGCGAATCAGATGAGAAGACAGATAAATTGTTGGAAGTAACAAAAACGTCTCTATACAAAGGAATTGAACAGGCAATGCCAGGTAACCGAATCGGTGACATTGGTCATGCTATTCAACAATATGCAGAAGCAGAAGGCTTAGCTGTTGTTCGTGATTTTACTGGTCATGGTATCGGACCGACTATTCATGAAGAGCCACAAATTCCTCATTATGGATTAGCAGGCAAAGGGCCTCGTTTGAAAGAAGGGATGGTTATTACGATTGAGCCAATGCTTAATGAAGGAGCATGGCAAAGTACGATGGACGATAACAATTGGACAGCACGTACGATTGATGGTAGTCGCTCTGCCCAATTTGAACATACCATTGTTATTTCAAAAGATGGTCCAATTATCTTAACGGATCAAGATAATATCGAAGAATGAAGTAGTCAGAGCAGATAGATAGGTAGTCTATCTGCTCCTTTTTAATCTTTTCTCTCATACGGTTCAATATGAATATGTGCATGTGGTACATTATGTTTTTCCTGTAATTGCTCTTCGATATAATCAGCAATTTGGTGACTTGCTGCAACGGTCATTAACGGATCTACATAAATGGTTGCTTCAATTAATGCTTGGTTTGCGTGGAGTCGACCTTTCACATCTTTAATAGCAAGTACATCTGAATGGCTGTGAATGGTTTGTTTAATTGCTGCTAATTCTTCTGGTCGAAACCCATCAGTGAGTGTATGTGTAGCTTCACTAAAAATATTCCAAGCAGTTTTACAAATAATGAGTCCAACCATTAAACCAGCAAGTGGATCTAGCCAATAAAGTTGAAATTGAGCCCCAATAATACCGATAAATGCTCCAATACTAACTAATGCATCAGATTTATTATCTTGTGCTGCAGCCTGTAAGGCAGTGCTATTCACCTTTTTCCCTAAATTTACATTATATAAGTAGACACAAAACATAATAAGTGCGGAGCCTAGAGCTGTCCAAGCAGTAAGCATATCTGGTTGTGTATAGTTACCAGTGAAAATCGTTTGCCCTGTATCAAATAATACTTGAATACCGATCATCATCATAATAAAAGCGGCTATTAAGGATGCGATCATTTCTGCACGGAAATGCCCATAATGGTGGTCTTCGTCTGGTGGTTTACGAGAGATTTTTAGTCCGATTAATACGGCGATTGATGCAACAACATCTGTCGCATTATTCAGGCCATCAGCTTTTAATGCGGAGGAATTTCCAATCGTACCGACAATTAGTTTAATAGTGGCTAGTATGACATAGGTGATGATGCTCAACCATGCCCCTTTTTCCCCTTCTTTAAATTTATGATATTGGTCCATAAAACATCCTCCGACCTTAAGGTGTAATAAGTAAATTAAGCGTACCAAATGAAAGTGTTTCCCGTCTAGCTCTAGTGTTTCCTGTTTTAAAAAAATAATGAAAAGAATACAGACTATGTTTGAGATAACCATTTTAAGGGAATATTTTTACTAACCATTAACATTTGTAAAGTTTCTTCATAAAATGGTATTTAAGTAGAAGTAAAAAAGGGAGGCGTGCGTCATGAAAAAACATAAGGTGAGTTATCAGTTGAAAATGTTCCATATAAACCAAAAGCCGGTACTTAATGCGCGAAGAGAGATATCGTATGAAATTCGTTTGGCATCACAACTTTTACTAGACGATCTTTGTTTTAACTGGAATAAGGCACGCTTGGAAGAAAGAATAAACCGATCCATTGACAATAATGATAAAGAATCATTTAGAGAATTAAGCAATCAATATAATAGCTATATATGGGAATCTTAAGTAAAAGTCTCGCCTGAGTTGGGCGAGCTTTTTTTATCGCGGTGTAAAAGTCCGTAAAATCTCCACTTCAAGTTTCGGGTGAAAACGAGGAAGCGAAGATGGGGGATAAACGGACGCTAACGCCCTGAGCAGTTTCGCTAGCAATCAGCGGGAGTCAAAAACTCCCACTGATTGAAGTCTCACTTTATGTGTTTTTTGGTACTGTCTAACTATATTGTTCCAATACAAATTATGTTATACTAGGCAAAGTCGATAGGTGAAGTTGTAAGGAGAGAAGGGTTTTAAAATGAAAAAAATAGTCCTACTTATTTTGATGTCGATCGTTTTATTTGGTTGTCAACAGAATGAACAGGTTGCAAAACAATCCGAGAAAAAAGTAGATCAAGTAGAACACAAAGATGATGCTGATTCTGTGGTTGAAGAAGAACCGAATGAAGAACAGCAAAACGCGGAAGAACCAAAAGAAGAAGCTTCTAAACAAGAAAAAAAAGAGGAAAAAGAAAATAAAAAAGAAGATTCTGTTGTTGAGGTAGATAACCCAGATGATACACTTGTAGTAGTTAACAGACAAAGAAAATTAGCGGAAGGCTATATTCCAGAAGACTTAACGGAAGCAAATATACCTTACTATGCAGAAGAAGGAGATCCGAAGCGATTAGTAAGAGAAGTCGTTGTTAATCCATTAGAAGATCTTTTTGAAGATGCAGAATTAGCTGGTTTGGATTTAGTTGCTGTTTCAGGTTATCGTTCATATGATCGACAAAAAGAGATTTATGATCGGAACGTAGCACAAAGAGGTAAAGAAGAAACAGATAAATTTTCAGCACAACCAGGAGCAAGTGAGCACCAAACAGGTTTAGCAATGGATGTTTCATCTGCTCAGCAAGTAGCATTGGAACAAAGCTTTAGTGAGACAAACGAAGGCCAATGGCTAGCAGATCACGCCCATGAACATGGTTTTATTATCCGCTATCTAGAAGGAAAAGAAGATATTACAGGATATAGTTATGAACCATGGCACATTCGTTATGTTGGTAAAGAAGCTGCAAAGGAAATATATCAACAACAAATAACACTAGAAGAGTACTTAGGATTAGATGAATAATTGAACCACTGTTTTGTGAGAAATTGCCTTACCTCCATTTTAAAAAATGGAGGTAAGGCGTTTTTCTTTCCGATGAGAAATGGAGCAAAAGTGAAAGTTCGGTCACTCATCAAGCTGATGAAAGCCCGAAACCGAGCAAAAACCAAAATCCGGTCACTCATCATCAACTCAACAAACTCCCGAAGACTGCTAAAAGTATCCAGACCTTCTATTCACCAAATCATCTATGTATACATAGCCTATAGTAGCAAGGTCATGATGGGGTGATTTGGTGAAACTGATGACAGGAATGCTTGTGACACGTTTTTCATATGAACATGATATTGTGTTTCGGATAAAAAATATACAAGATGATAAAGTAGTGCTACATGGCGAGGATTTGCGCTTGGAAGCAGATGCTCCAGTCGACGATTTACGTATCTTACCAGAAGAAGATATTAGGAAAAGACAAGAAGAAATAAAAGAAAAAGAAGAATATTCTTATCGTCTGTTCCGACAAGATTATCAGCTAATGAAAGAAAAAAAAAATGACGAACATAGAAAAATAGAACCGCATGAAATTCAAAGGTTTCAATTACCAGTTAAAGTATTGCATATTGATGGTGACAGGCTATATTTAAAGAAATGTATTGAATTATATCAGCGTTTAGGTATACAAGTACATGGCGTTTACGTGCCAGAAAAAGAATTACCGTTAGAAATGCCTGCTTTAGTTAAAAAAATTCAACCAGATATGATTGTCATTACAGGACATGATGCATATTCTGAAGCAAAAGGCAGTAAAAAAGATATGGCAGCATACCGTAATACACGCTTCTTTGTAGAAGCAGTAAGGCAAGCCAGAACATGGTCACCAAATTTAGACCAGTTAATTATTTTCGCTGGAGCATGTCAATCACATTTCGAATCGCTTATTCGAGCAGGGGCTAATTTTGCCAGTTCACCAGATCGCGTCAATATACATGCGTTAGATCCCGTTTATGTAGTAGCGAAAGTGGCCTATACACCTTTTATGAATAAAGTGAATGTTTATGATGTGTTAAAAAACACATTTACAGGTGAAAGAGGGCTTGGGGGAATGGAGACGAAGGGGCTTTATCGTACTGGAATACCTTATGTAGAGACAAAGTAGCTTTGTCTCTTTTTTGTTCCAGCTACTTCATTTTTTTGGTACAATAGAAAAGGAGAATGTAAGCATTTTAATAATCGGAAAATGGGGGGAGAACGTGTGATGAATTATCGAATTGAACGTGATACAATCGGTGAGATTAAAGTAGAAAGTGATAAGTTTTGGGGAGCGCAGACACAGCGAAGTAAAGAAAATTTCCCAATCGGTAATGAACTAATGCCGAAAGAAATCATTGAGGGCTTCGCTATTCTAAAAAGAAGTGCGGCAATTGTCAATAGCGAGCTAGATTTAATGGAAAAAGTAAAAGCAGATGCCATTAGATATGCAGCAGACCGTATTTTAGCAGGCGAATTGTATGAACATTTTCCATTGGTAGTATGGCAAACTGGTAGTGGGACGCAATCCAATATGAATGTGAATGAAGTAATCGCATATGTAGGAAACGAGTGGTTAAAGGAGCAGAATAGTGACGTCACATTACATCCTAATGATGATGTCAATAAATCACAAAGTTCGAATGATACGTATCCAACAGCTTTACATATTGCGGCAGTGCGCAAATTAGAAGATGTTGTTTTACCTGCATTAGAGACACTGGAAGCAACTTTGAAAGAAAAGATGGAAGCGTTCGATCATGTTGTCAAGATCGGAAGAACACACCTCCAAGATGCAACGCCATTAACGTTAGGACAAGAAATTAGTGGCTGGCATCGAATGTTAGAAAAAACAGCCTCTATGATCCAAGATAGTATTCCATATATAAAAGAATTAGCTATCGGTGGAACAGCAGTTGGTACTGGATTAAATGCCCATCCAGAATTTTCTGAACGTGTTACAGCCGAAATAAATAAATATACGGAAAAAGAATTCGTTTCTGCCCCTAATAAGTTTCATGCTTTAACAAGTCATGATGAATTAGTTCATGCACATGGAGCATTAAAAGGACTTGCGGCGGATTTAATGAAAATAGCCAATGATGTTCGCTGGTTAGCAAGTGGACCTCGTTGTGGTATTGGTGAAGTGACTATTCCGGCTAATGAGCCAGGCAGCTCGATTATGCCAGGTAAAGTAAACCCTACTCAAAGTGAAGCCATTACAATGGTGGCAACACAAGTAATGGGAAATGATGCTGCAATTGGTTTTGCAGCAAGTCAAGGTAACTTTGAATTGAATGTATTTAAACCAGTGATTGCTTATAACTTCTTACAATCTGCACAACTATTAGCGGATAGTATGTTGTCATTTAATGATCGCTGTGTGGTAGGTTTAGAGCCGAACTATGACCAAATTGAAAAGAATTTAAATGACTCATTGATGTTAGTAACAGCTTTAAATCCTCATATTGGTTATGAAAATGCAGCAAAAATTGCGAAACAAGCATTTGCTGATAATACTACATTAAAAGAAGCAGCAGTATCATCCGGTTTATTAACAGCTGAACAGTTTGATGAATGGATTAAACCAGAAGAAATGACTTATCCCAAATAATGATTTGCCAATGTTACTAATAATTACTAGAACATATTAAGCATATAGATCATCTTTTTGTTCACAATATGTTGTACAGGAGGTGATCAAAGATGGCAACTAACAATTCAAATCAACTAGTTGTTCCTGGAGTAGAGCAAGCTTTAGATCAAATGAAATATGAGATTGCACAAGAATTTGGTGTAAACTTAGGTGCTGATTCTACTTCTCGTGCTAACGGTTCTGTTGGTGGAGAAATCACAAAACGTTTAGTAACAATGGCTGAACAACAATTTGGCGGAAGTCAACAACAATAATGACATAGTGTAAAGTAGAAAAGGAGACGCTTAGTTTGAGGTGTCTCCTTTTCACTATCATTGTGGAGGATATAAAGTGAGACTTTAATCAGTGGGAGTTTTTGACTCCCGCTGATTGTTAGCGAAACTTATCAGGGCGTTAGTGTCCGTTTATCTCGAAGCTTGATTGAAAGGGGGGTTACGGACATTTGCTCCGTGATAAATGTATATTTGTTATCTATGTAATGGTTTAACGAAAATGGAGCATAGTTGTTCGGTTTGTGGCGGGAATATGTTAGACGGTGGTAAGCTTGTAGATTATTATGATGATTATGCGCCGTATATGGAAATAGATAATGCACAATTGATTGATGGTATCCCTAATACTAGTAGCAACCATCAATGTATACATGTTGGTGTTTGCTCGGTTTGTAATTTTACAGATGAAGTTACCGTTAATGAGTTCAATATCATTCAATAACATTAAAAACCCGTTTCACAAATAATGTGAAACGGGTTTAATCAGAATGATTTATTTAATGCGTGCTTCTGTATCTTTGTCGAAGAAATGACATTTGTTCATATCAAATGCTAATTCAATCTTTTCGCCACCATGAATATCTGTACGAGAATCCACACGTGCAACGAAATCTTGACCATTTACTTCAGAGTATAGGTAAGATTCAGAGCCCATTAATTCAGCAACATCGATAGTAGCTGTAATCTTTCTACCAGGGTTTGCATCTAAAAATACTGGTTCATCATGAATATCTTCTGGACGAACACCTAATACCACATCTTTACCAACATAACCTTGATCGCGAAGTATTTTCATTTTTCCTTCAGGTACTTCAATAGGTGTTTGACCTAGTAAAACTTTACCGTCTTCAAGTGTTCCGTTAAAGAAGTTCATTGCAGGTGAACCAATGAAACCACCAACGAAAACATTATTTGGTTTGTCATATACTTCTTTTGGTGCACCAACTTGTTGGATAATACCATCTTTTAATACAACAAGACGAGTAGCCATTGTCATTGCTTCTGTCTGGTCGTGTGTAACGTAAATCGTTGTTGTTTGCAGACGGTGGTGTAGCTTTTGAATCTCTGCACGCATTTGTACACGAAGTTTCGCATCTAAGTTTGATAAAGGCTCATCCATTAAGAATACTTTCGCATCACGTACAATTGCACGGCCTAATGCAACACGCTGACGCTGACCACCTGAAAGTGCTTTAGGTTTACGGTCTAAATATGCTTCAAGTCCAAGGATACGAGCAGCTTCATTTACACGACGTTCAATTTCGTCTTTTTTGAACTTACGAAGTTTAAGACCGAATGCCATATTGTCATACACATTCATGTGAGGATATAATGCGTAGTTCTGGAATACCATCGCGATATCACGATCTTTAGGAGCAACATCGTTCATCAATTTATCATCGATATAAAATTCTCCACTAGAAATTTCTTCAAGACCAGCGATCATACGAAGTGTTGTTGACTTACCACAACCAGATGGGCCTACGAAAACGATAAACTCTTTATCTTTAATTTCAAGATTAAAATCATCAACCGCTTTTCCCTCGTCTTTATTGTAAACCTTGTCAATATTTCTTAATGATAATTCTGCCATTGTATTCCCTCCTAATTGTTTGAAAGCGTTTTATGTTATGAGTATAAGTTTACTAGTAAAAGTGTTATCCGTAAATAGAAAGCGTGCACAAAAAAAGTTTCACTGTTTGTGCACGGTTACAAAATGGTTGTCTATCCTTATTTTGTTCGAATAAGCAGACAGAGGTATACAGCAATTGCGCCAGAAAATTGCTTCACATCAATCCCTGTTTTTTCAATGAATTTATCGACACGATATTGAAGACTATTACGGTGCATATACATTTTTTTTGCTGCTAATGTTGTGTTAGAATTCGCTTCTAAAAAGACTTGAACGGTTTTTAATAATTCTTCGTCATCCTTCACATCATGTAGAATGGCATCTGTGATTAATTGCTGGTCTTGCTCTGTTATATGATGTAAAAATAGATGTGGAATTGCTTCGAGAAAAGCTAATACATCATGATTATGTCGTCTTGTTAAGTGATAGCATTTTTTTATTAAACGGTAAAAAGCAGCTGCTTGTTGGATATGATATAACAGTGGTCCGACAAATAATTTAATATTTATGTAAAAATCTGTTGTTAGAACTTCGATAATTTCTGAGTAGGAAACACTATTTTCGGTATCTAAGTCTTCTTGAATAATAACACCTTCATAGTTGTTTTCCCATAGGATGGCTGTTTTCTCCGGGAACAGTCCATGGATGGCCTCGCGAAATGATTCCGGATCAATCGTTTCATCTGATAAAGAAAAGTATACGAATTGAAACTTAGAAATCTTTTCAGACAGTGTTTCTGTAACATGTTCTTGTTGAAATAAAATATCCATCCACATTTTTTCACGTTCATTTGTTGGTGGTTGACTCGCTTTATATGGGGTAAGCAAAATTTCTAGTAATTCGGTTTCTCTATCAGTTAAATCACTTTTAGGTACACCAATAATGTCATTATCATTCGTTACATACCATTTATATGTATCGGTATCCATTTTGGATTGGATAGTACTAGCAATTAAATTAGGAAACATCTGCCTTAGTTGTTCTAACATATTTCATCCTCTTTCATTAAATAGTCTTTTTTTTACTATTATAACAAAGAAGGAAAGTTGTGAATATTTTGATGATCAAATAATCTGGACAAGTAAAAAGCTAGGACACAATGAATGAGGTGCCCTAGCTTTCAAAAGTTACTCTTCGTTTTCTGTTGGAAACGCTTCGTCATCTTTCGGTAGTGCTCTTGCTTGTTCTATCTGCATTCGTTCCTTGTTAGACGCAGTAGTACCACCCGCCATTCCTTCGTTAATCATGCGATCTACATCTAATTCATAGTTAATACGTGCGTCTTTTTCTTTATTTGAAGGCTTCGCCATGCATATCCCTCCTTATTCATAGCATGATCGGAAAGGATAAAATCATACAAAATCTAGTTGTGTAACGAAAGAAAATTGGAAAAGAGAAGTGAAATATTGATGTGTATGGCTACTGAATGATGGATGAGATAGTATCTTCCATGTTGGTTTAGCATGAAATTCTAATAACCAGAGTTTTTGCTCTTGATCGATTCCAATATCTAAACCGAGTTCACCGATTGGACCAGGTAGTATTTTTTCTAAATCATTGCTTATTGAAATGGCTAATGATTTTGTTTTGGATATTTTTGGTAAATGATCGGCGTCGATGATATCACCGTTTGTTCGTTGTTTTCCATATAAAAATGAAACATGCCAATCTTTTATTTTGTTCAAATGTACCTTCATATAGTATGGCTCTCCATGATAGGTATTGGTGTTAATATCATCTTGTAATACATATTGGTGAAAACCATTTGGAAAGTGGATCAATGCCAGTCGCGCTACAGTTGGATAATAGAACTGTTCTCCTTTTTTATTCGTGACAACAATCGTATCTCCTCGTTTAGCTAAATGAAAAGTAGTATCTTGTTGGAGTGATTCCACATATACGGGATGCTCCTCCAGTTTTTGTTCAATCATTTGGATAGAAGGATGAAAGATGGTATCTGGTAATAGGTAGCTGATTGTTTCTTGATTAATCAGCTTGTCATATAGCTGCCATTTGTTAAAAAAATGCGGATTGAATATAATAGAGTGTGCTGCTAGCTGATTTTTCGTGTTTGCAACATATTGATTGGCTTCCATTTTACGGTTAGGAATCCGATTGTAAATAACGGGAGGTATCTCTGTTTTGATCGTATGCCAGTTATGTTCATCCCAAACAAATCCAGTCAATGAAGCGGAATCCTTCTCGATATGTTGATAGGAAAAGAAAATACTTTCGAATCCCATTGAATGGCCAACTCTAGCCATTTCTTGTAGTAGCCTTGCATGCGCTATTTTATTTGGGGCATCATGAATAAATACGCCTAATGGGTAGTGAATATGGCAAGTGTGTTGGTCTATTGTAAGGAGAATAATGGTGTTGTTCTTTAAGGAACATTTTCGCATAATAGCGGAAGAAACATACATAATGTTTGTGTGCCGATGATGCGTTAAAATATCACAAGAAAGACTCTGCAAGCCGTGCCGAAGAGCAGATATATGTTTCATGTTCGCATAAGTTGTTGATGGTATAATTAATCTTTGTTTATTATTTGGATAGGATTTGACTTGAAATAATTGATACATGTGAACACCTGCTTTCATTCGGTAAGCTAATTCATTATATGCAACAGTCGTACTTCTATGAAAAAAAGAAAGGTGGAGAAAAGGTGGAAATCTTTATTACAATATTAATAATGGTTGTTATTGGTGGCTTTATTGGCGGATTAACGAATTCCATAGCTATCAAAATGTTATTTAGACCATATGAAGCAAAATATATCGGTAAATGGAAGGTTCCATTCACACCAGGAGTTATTCCGAAAAGGCGTGACCAATTAGCTAAACAATTAGGAGAACTAGTTGTAAAACATTTAGTAACAGCAGAAAGTATAAAGCTGAAGCTACAAGAACAACCGTTACATCAACAAGTGCAAGCAAAGCTAGAGAAGGAATGGGACCATTTTTTAACACAATCAGTCACTGTCAATCAGTTAGCTAGTAAGTTCCAATTATCTATACCAGTAGATGATGTAAAAGGGAAAATAGCTTATATTGTCATGGAGCAAATGGAACAATTTTGGCAAATCAATCAAGACAAGCCGTTAAAAGAATGGCTAGAGCAAGCAGTTAGTGAAGAAGAACTAGAGAATGTCTCTTTGCTACTTCGCGATAAAGGGATTGATTTGTTGAATGATGTAGAGACACAACAAAAGATAGAAGCGGTTATTAAGCAATATGCAGAGTCAAAAGGATTTTTCGGTAATATGATATTATCCATGTTCAGTAGTGATGAATTGGCGGGGAAAATCTCCAATTTAGTGACAACCTACTTACAATCGGAAGATGGTAGCAGATGGATATATCGCTCTGTTCAAAAAGAATGGGAAAATATTAAAGAACAAAACATCAGTGTGATCAGGCCATTATGGGAAAAGGAAGAAACGAAACAACTCATCAGCCAAATGATTACGGAAAATATTCCAGTAGAAGAATGGTTAGAGAAACCATTGCAAGAAATCGTGCACCCTTTTTCTCATCAAATAAAAGAAAAAATATTTCCTGTAGTGGTGGAACAGTTATTCAATAAATTGGATGAAAGTGTGCCAAATATGCTGGAACAATTAGCAGTAGATAAGATGGTAGAACAACAAGTAGCATCATTTCCAACCGCACGACTAGAAGAAATTATTCTATCGATTTCACGCAAAGAATTTAAATTAATCACCTATTTAGGCGCTTTATTAGGAGGATTAATTGGATTAATTCAGGCGATTCTCTTTATCGTGGTTTAAATCTTTGTTATAGTGGTAAAGTATATGCAGAAACATATATGTATGTAACATAGCATAAGAAGAACGTACTTATTTTTAGGAGGATTTCATTTTATGACGAATGTCTATGATAGTGCAAATGAGCTTGAAAAAGCAATTAAGGAAAGTACAGAATTTCAAGAGTTAAAAGCAGCTTATGATCAAGTAATGGCTGATGCAAATGCAAAAGAAATGTTCGATAACTTCCGTAATATTCAACTTGAATTACAACAAAAACAAATGCAAGGTATGGAAATTACAGAAGAAGAAGTCGAAAAAGCAAAAGAAGTTGTAGAGCAAGTTCAACAACATGATGTAATTGCTAAGTTAATGGAACAAGAACAACGTGTTAATTCGTTGATTAACGATATTAGTCGTATTATCACAAAACCATTAGAAGAATTATACGGAATGCAACAACAATAAGTCACCTGGAGTTACAGTTTTTCTGTAGCTCTTTTTTAAAATATGAAACAAATGAAGAAGTATGTACGTATAATCTATGGAAGGGAGTGGGGAAGATGGCGTTAAAAATAGAAAATGTAACAAAGAAGTTTGGAGATTTTACTGCCGTTAATAATTTATCTATTGAAATTCCTGAAAAAAATATCTTCGGATTTCTAGGAGCAAATGGTGCAGGAAAAACAACCACATTTCGAATGATTCTCAATTTAATTGATCAAACCTCTGGATCGATTACATGGAATGGGGAAAAGATTGATTACAGTAAAAGTGATCAGATCGGTTATTTGCCTGAAGAAAGAGGACTATATCCGAAGTTGAAAGTACGTGATCAATTAATTTATTTAGGTAAATTAAGAGGGATGCAAAAGAAGGAAGTATTAGTCGAGTTGGAGAAATGGCTAGAATACTTGAAGGTGCCACAATACCTTGATAAGAAAGTAGAAGAATTGTCAAAAGGGAATCAACAAAAAATCCAATTTATTTCTGCAGTTATACATAAGCCAAAGTTGCTTATTTTAGATGAACCATTTTCAGGATTAGATCCAGTTAATGTTGAGTTACTAAAACAAGCAGTAGTGGAATTAAAAGAGGCAGGAACATCGATTGTATTTTCTTCACACCGAATGGAACATGTAGAAGAATTGTGTCAGTATCTTTGTATGATGCAACATGGTCAGCCTATCTTACATGGTGACCTTCGTGAAATCAAACGATCGTTTGGTAAGAAAAACTTAACCGTTCAAGCAGACTTTGATTTATCCTTTTTAGAAACGATTCCAGGTGTAGTGAAAGTCAAGTATTTTAATGATACGGCACTATGCCAAATTGAGAATGAGGAGATTTCACAGAATGTGTTGCAAGAACTATTAGGCAAAGGGTTTATCCGTAAGTTTGAATTAGACGAACCTAGTCTAAATGACATTTTTATTGAAAAGGCGGGTGAATCATATGAATAAATTTGGTATTGTCTTTGCCCATACGTACTTATCAAAAATTAAATCGAAATCATTTATTATTACGACGGCAATTATTCTCGCAATGTTAGTAGTATTCGCCAACATCCAAACAATTATCAATATGTTTGATGATGAAGATGCATTGGACAAAGTTGTGGTAGTAACGGAACAAGAAGATATATATCATCAATTGCAATCAACGATGGAAGAAGAAGCGGAACTCGTTTCATCTAGTGGTACGCTTGAAGATGCTCAAGAGGTCGTTCGTGATGGAGATGCCATCGCTGCACTGGAAATTACCGAAGCAGACGGTTTACCTGCAGCGACTTATTATAGTAATGATTACAGCAACCAATTTATCCAAAATATGCTAGAAAATGAACTACAGCAAATAAAAGTAGCCATTGCAGCAAGTCAATCTGGAATAGAACAAGAAACCATTGCATCGATTTATGAACCGGTGTCATTTGAAAATGAACTTATTCCAGCTGTTGATGGTGAAACGAGTAATGTTAAGTCGGAAGAAGAGTTAAGCGGTGCTCGTGGACTGGTTTATATTATCCTCTTCTTGTTATACATTGGTGTTATCACATACGGTAATATGATTGCTAGTGATATCGCGAATGAAAAAACGTCAAGAGTAATGGAAATATTAATTTCAAGCTCATCACCAGTTAGTCAGATGTTTGCCAAAATATTAGGGATAGGTTTAGCAGGTTTAACGCAAATGGTACTCTTCTTAGGTGTTGGCTTTATTCTGATTAAACAAAAGCAAGATGAATTAGTCGGCGGGTTCTTTGATGTATTTGGTTTATCAGACGTTAGTGCTTTGACATTTGTTTATGCAGTCATCTTCTTCCTGCTCGGATATTTCTTATACGCGACCCTTTCCGCAATGTTAGGCTCGTTAGTAAGTCGAACAGAAGATGTGCAACAATTGATGACACCAGTTATCTTTTTAGTTGTCGCTGCTTTCATAATTTCAATGATGGGTATTTCCATGCCTGATACACCACTTGTCGTTATATCATCCTTTATCCCGTTCTTTGCTCCAATGACTATGTTCTTACGTGTTGGCTTACTCGATATTCCTTTCTGGGAAGTCGGATTGAGTATTGCTATTCTCATCACAACGATTGCTATCTTAGCGATTATCGGAGCAAAAATATACCGAGGCGGCGTACTGATGTATGGATCATCCACATCATTCAAAGACATCAAGAGAGCATTACAATTATCAAAAAAAGAATAAGAAAAAAGAGAGGCTATTTCACAACAGTGAAATAGCCTTTTTCATTGAAGTTGCCAGAAAAGAAAGAGTAGTTGCCAGTAAATCTGGAAAGTTGCCAGAAAAGCGAGAGTAGTTGCCAGTAAATCTGGAAAGTTGCCAGAAAAGAAAGAGTAGTTGCCAGTAAATCTGGAAAGTTGCCAGAAAAGAAAGAGTAGTTGCCAGTAAATCCGGAAAGTTGCCAGAAAAGAAAGAGTAGTTGCCAGTAAATCCGGAAAGTTGCCAGAAAAGAAAGAGTAGTTGCCAGTAAATCTGGAAAGTTGCCAGAAAAGAAAGAGTAGTTGCCAGTAAATCTGGAAAGTTGCCAGAAAAGAAAGAGTAGTTGCTAGTAAATCTGGAAAGTTGCCAGAAAAACTAAGTGAAGTATGCTCGATAATCTATTAATTTATTTCTGAAATAAATTAGTTAAATCGTACTGGCGATTTTTATAGCTCCCAGTATGTGGACAATTTAGTTGCGTTAAAAGTCTTTTGGTTAAATCAATTGAAATATTCGTCAAAAACCATCTCGCCTGCTTATTCGTTATCGTCGGTTGAAAAAGCAGTGCCCATTCTTTTAGTGCCTCGACATGCATCATTTTATCTTTCCTCCCGCATTTTGAACATTGCCAAGTACCATAGACTCTATTCGCTTTAACATTTTTACAAGTAGGACAAAATACGCCTCGAATTAGCTTGCGAGGATGAATTTGAAATTTATCTAATATGTTTACATTCCGCTCCTGGTGATGCTTTGCGATAAAGTCCATTAACTGTCTATGTTCTGATAAGGAATAATGCGGTTGAGTATCCTGTTGGAGCAGCTCTGTTATTCTATGTGGCAATTGCTGAATAGGCAGCATATCAGGATGCTGAAAAGTGAGGTTTGCGCTAGGGTGTGTGAAAACAACAATTGGATGAATGGTGGGAATGTTGAAGTCATGGAGATGAAGTACATTCGTTAATTTCTCTCGTTGAAATGTCGCCTGAACTAACGGATTATCATAGATTTCAAGCTTGCCGTCTGCTGTTTCCTGTGTTAATTGTCCTGCTTCATTAATGGAGAGTGTCCCCTTAAGATGCTTGACTTCACAAAGGAAGAGCCTATTTTGGAAAAAGGATAAGTTATCGATTTGGAAAAAATGATTTTGCCAAGGTATTCGAACACCGAATAGTAGTCGTTTTTCTCGCGGAACCATCTGTAAATAATACGGTAATTTCTTTTCGCCAGAATAACCTGCTATTTCTCGTCCGTACGCTTTTTCAAGCGCTTCAGTTACATCATGAGTGGAGAGTCTTCTCATCAAGATTTCTAACTGTTTCACATATAAAGATTTTCTGACACAATCAAGCACGGCAAGTGATCCTCCTTTTTAGCGTAATGAATAATAATAGTTTAACATACAAAAAACGAACGTGCATTCTTATAATACCTCTGCTACAATAGAAAATGAAAGTAGGTGAATTGATTGATTACATTCATTCATTGTGCGGATTTGCATTTAGATAGTCCGTTTAAAGGATTAAAAAATATTCCCACTGATTTATTAGCAGCGGTTAGAAAAAGTACGTTCAAAGCACTTGATAACTTAACGGAACAAGCAATCAAACATCAAGTAGATTTTGTTCTATTAGTTGGTGACGTTTTCGATCAAGAAGAGCAAAGTATGCAAGCGCATATGGCACTGTTAAAAGCATTCAGACGTCTAGAAGCACATCAGATAAACGTATATATATCCTTTGGTAATCATGACTATTTAGCTAGCCAAACGTTTCCGCGAAATTATCCTGACAATGTGTATGTTTTTAATAGTGAAACAGTAAGTTCTTATCCTTTTAAAAAAGGTGAACAAGTAGCAGCAAGGATTTACGGTTTTAGTTATGAAAATCGAGCAGTACTCGACAATAAAATAAAAGAGTACCAGAAAACGGATGAACCATGTTTTCATATCGCAACATTACATGGGAGTATCGGAAATGAGCAAGCGAAAGAACATGCTACATATGCACCGTTTCAATTATCAGAATTGAAGGAAGCGGGATTTGATTATTGGGCATTAGGGCACATACATAAAAGAGATGTGTTAGCAGAGCATCCACCAATTGTCTACCCAGGCAATATACAAGGCAGGTCAACAAAGGAAACAGGAGAAAAAGGCTGTTATTTAGTTACTTTAACTGAAAACAACCCATCATTAACTTTTCTTCCGCTTTCTGCGATGACTTTTGAAAAAGTGGAAGTAGATGCAAGGGAATGGACAGATATTCCACAAGTAACAGAACAATTGCTAAAAAAATTGAACACCTATACAGAAGGAACGACACTCATTCAGTTAGTTATTTCACAGGTTACAGAAGATAAAGAAACTTGGTTTATCAATGGCTATGTAACAGAAATGGTGAATTATTTAAACGAGGAATTAGTCGCGAGTTATATCATTAATTATAAGTGGACAAGTGAGCAGAAACGTTCTGAATGGAAGCACGGCGGCCGCTTTTTAGAAGAGCTTGCGACTGCTTTTGCGGAAATGAACGTAGAGCAAGAAGTCCAAGCTTTATGGAAGCATAGGGAAGCTAGAGCTTGGCTTCACGACCTTGAAGAAAAAGAGATTGTACAAGAAGCAGAACTATTAGTAGATCAATTACTCCATCAAAAGGAGGGGTGAGTATTGCGAATTGATAGTATACATATATATGGTTTTGGTAAATGGACCGATCAACAGTTTACCTTTGACCATGACGGCCTAATTGAAATTGCCGGTAATAATGAATCTGGTAAAACAACGTTAAGAAAGTTTATTTCCTATATTTTATTTGGCATGAAACCAAAAGAATTGGAGCGTTTTATACCAAAGCAAGGATCAACTGTTGGTGGTCGAATGAAATTGTCTGGGATTGTTAGTAGCCAGTTGACGATTGAAAGAGTGGCAGGTAAGCATAAAAATCAAGCGCTTGTATGGACAGAAGACGGAAGAGAAATGGATGAAGACTGGTTAAGAACAGAACTAAAAGGAATCAAGGAAACGGATTTTCAAGCCATTTACACGTTTGATGCTCATGATTTAAGACAAATTCAAGAGATGGACAATCAATCACTACATGAAGTGCTTTTAGCTGTTGGCATGACAGGTACAGATCGAATTTATCATACGGAAAAACATGTAGAGAAAAAACTAGCAGAATGGTTTAAACCTAATGGAAAAAAACCAGCAATTAATCAATTATTACAAGAGTTGAAAGACCTTCAAGAAAAACTAACAGAAGCAAAAAAATTAGAGAGTAGCTACCAACAGCAACTTGTAGAAATCGAACAAATAGAGAATCAGTTAGTAGCATTAGAGCAAGAAAAGCATCAATTAGAGAACAAGCAACAACAAATTGAAAAACAACGGACACATTATCAAACGATAACAGATTATTACCATACAAATGCTAGATGGAATAGACTTGATCATGATATTTCATTTCCTGCTCAAGGAATCAAACGTTGGAACGAATGGAAGGAAGCGTTGTTACCTTTAAAAAGTGAAGAGAGAGTTCTTGCTAATTCTAAACAGGAAATAGAAGAACAGATTAATCGTCTTGAGTTGATGACAGATGAGCAGCTTGCGACCTTAGCAAAAGGGGTGGAGCTTTTTCAACAAATTGAAGCATTGAAGTCTGAACGAAAAGATATGCATAAGCGTATGGTGGAAATAGAAGAAGAAGTCCGTTCCAAATTAGCAACCATGCAAATTAACCTAACGGTCGAGGGTTTACAAAATATGGAACTTCCTTTTTATCTAGAAGAAGCATGGGCAGATTTAACCAATCAACTAGAGAAATTAGCTGTTGAAAAACAATACATAGAAAATGAACAAGCTTCTATAAAGAAGAGAAAGCAAGAATTACGTGAAGAAAAAGAACATTTATTAACATCACAAATCGGACAAACGGAATTGAAAGAGTACCAAAAAGAGCTCGAACAAGTGAATAAAGTAGAACAGCAAGAAAAATATCAAAAGTGGCATAGCACCTATCGTAAGCAGCTAAAAAACTCAAATATATTGCTTGTTATCGGATTAGTTGTAGCAGTCGGACTTTTCTTTCTAACAGATGTATGGTCGGTAGTTGTAGCTATAGTGACGATCGGTCAAAATATTACTGTAAGGCTGTATGGTAAAGTATTTAAACAATGGTTACAGCCTGATAAGGCGACGGTATCGACCTTATCAGAAGCGGAAATTCAAGAGCTTGAGCGACTGATTCAATATCAAACAGAATTGCAAAATGCTTTAGCAGAAATAGATAAAGACATTCAAAAGTACCAACAAGAGCAAGTAAAACAGCAAGAAAGACACACTTTTTTAACAGAACGAATCGATCAATTAGAACAAAAGATAACCGAGCAAGAACAAGCATATCCTTTTTTATCAATGATTGAGGTACCATATTGGTCCAGACTATATCAACAGATTATCGTGCAAAAGCAAAAATTATCGGAAGTGCAGCAGCTAAAGAAAACAATCAATCAGGTAGATGTACAATTAAAGGATCAACAGATAAAGCTAGATGGATTGAATTTGGATGTAGAAAATCTAGAACAAGCCTATCAGCATGAACTAGATAAAAGAAACGATAATAAGAGATTACAAGCACGAAAAGACGAAATACAAGCACAACTTACAACAATCATAGAAAAGCAAAAGCCTTATCAGGAAGAAATCAATCAGCTCCTCCAACAAGCAGAGGTAGATACAGAAGATGCTTTTATTGCAAAAGGGGAGAAAAAAGAAGAACTTGACTTGTTGCAAGAAAAACGGCAACAATTGACAGATAGTTTAGTTGTTTTGTTCAGTGAAAAGGAGCTTCAACCATTTGTAGATGGGGCATTTGCAGATAAAGAAACATTAGAACGGCGCTTGCAAGAATTAGCTAAAGAGATACAGTATGTGACGAACAGAATAAAGCAAGCACAAGCTACATTAAGTGACAGAAAAGCTAGCGTGAAAGTATTGGAAAATAATGAAGATGTTTCGATTTTGAAACATCAATTAGCAATGAAGCAAGAAGAATTACAAGAATCCGCAAACAAGTGGGCTGTGTATCAAGTTGCATCAGCAAATCTCGCTAAAGCAAAAACAACGTATTCACAAAAATATTTGCCACAGGTAATGGAACAAGCAAGCGATTATTTTGCAAAGCTAACACTGGGTAATTATCAGTATATCTATATGGAAGATGAAAAAATGATGGTGAAGGATAGCGATGAATTTACTTTTGATGTGCTAGAATTGTCACAGGGGACAAAGGACCAATTATATATTGCGATTCGTTTCGCATTAAGTCATGTCATGGCTAGTCGCCTAGCATTACCATTTTTAATTGATGATGGATTCGTCCACTTTGATTCGAATAGAAAGGCGATTGTGTTAGAGATAATAGAAGAATTAAGTAAGGAACATCAACTATTCTATTTCACTGCTAATCCAACCAACAATGCAATAATCAAACTGTAATGGGAGAGTGTACAATGAATAATATTATGTATAAAAGTGATATTTCGATAACACCGAGGGATTTGTCTGATCTGTTTCGAGCTTCAGGCATTAAACGACCATATGATGATTTGGAAAGACTACAGCAAATGATGGAGCATGCCAATATTTTCATTACTGCATGGGATGGAATCAGGATTGTAGGAGTTGCAAGAGGATTAACAGATTTCAGTTATTGCTGCTACTTATCTGACTTAGCAGTAGACAAAGCCTATCAACATCAAGGCATCGGCAAAAAATTAATCGAACAGGTCCAACAAGAAATTAGCAAAGAAGTTGCACTTATTTTATTATCTGCACCAGACGCAATCGACTATTATCCGAAAATAGGATTCGATAAAGCGGATAACGGATTTATTATAAAAAGAACGAAATAAAAACCATCCATAAAAGGTTGTTTGCCTTTTATGGATGGTTTCTTAATGGTTTTGAAAAGAGGCTGGGACAAAACCCGGTAAAATAAAAAATCGTGGCGTGCATCCATGTTGATGCACGCCACGATTTTTTTGTTTTTTTAATATTAAACTAAACAAAAAGGACCCTCTTTGATAGAATTAAAGTACCAACAACAACTCTACAGCACAGGTATAGTATGAATCTGGGTAAATGTGAAGTTACAGGAAATTTTTCTCTTCGCAAATGAGGTTCACTGTCATCACAAAATACCATTAAGTCTTGGAGGAAATGATAACTTTAGTAATTTATGTATCTTACACAAAGAAATTCATAAGTTAGTTCACGCAACACGAAACGAGACGATTACTACTCTTAAAAATATACTTCAACTCAGTACATTTGAGATAGACATAGTAAATAAACTCCGTAAAATGAGTAATTTGGAACTTATTGATTAATAAAACATAGATAAGATGGAGCGCCGTATGCGGTGAAAGCTGCATGTACGGTGTGGAGCAGGGGAAAAGGTGGAGATTACATCAAAGCCTTACCTATTGCTATTATGAGCATGAATAATTAGCCAAAAAGCCAGCTATATAAAGGATTGGCTAAGTTAACAAGGGTATCATGCTCACTTCTCCGTATAAAGTTGCAACGGCTTAAGTCCATTGTAATACTCTCGATTTTTATTTTGCATTACACACCAATTCCGATGATATAAATTTATCACGTATAGACAGGTATAACACGCAGCAATACCATAAAAAACGCAATATTCTCGTAAAGAGACGCTTTAAGTTTTTTTAGTTCTAATAAAATGTGCCGATTAATTTACAGGAATAGGTACTTATAAAGAGTGACTAACCTGTGTCTAATTATGTAGTTTTTTTCTAAAAGATATCTGTGCTAAGGTAATTAAACTATGAGAAATTCCATTACTTCATATATATTAATCGAAAATAATATATTTTCACTTGTCATTATAATTAATTTGATATATTATTTATTTTATTGCCAATTAATTCCGTTTATGGAAGGGAGAGGATTTTAGTAAGGCGAATTATTTTTTTTCTATTAATTATTTTAATTGGTATTTTTGTTCTTTTTTTTAATTCTAATGACCGTATTAAGATGAAAGATGATTCAATAGATTTGGCAACATTAGAACATAAACAAATAATACCTTGGGGACAAAAATTTGTGGGGGTGAGCGATGAGAATTATTCAAAACGAAATGTGAAAATTGCTATACTTGACAGCGGTATTAATATGGATCATAAAGACTTAAATGGGAAAATTAAGAAAAGATTTAATGCGATTAATACCGATGAGAATATTATAGATGATTTTAATCACGGGACTGCTATCGCAGGAATTATTACTGCTAACGATAACGATTTTGGTATTATTGGCATTGTGCAGAATGTAGAAATTTATGATGTGAAAGTATTAGGTGAAAATGGAACTGGAGATGTTAAAAGTCTAATTAGAGGTATTAATTGGGCTATAGATCAAGATGTCGATATTATCCATATAAGTTCTGGTGTGGAAACAAATAGTGTTGATTTAGAGGAAACTATTAATACAGCAGTAGATAGAGATATTATTATTGTTGCGGCAGCTGGGAATACCTTTGGTCTGTTTGTGAATTATCCTGCAAAGTATAGTAATGTTCTATCTATTAGTGCCATTGATGAAAACTTGGTTTATTTAAGTACCTCGGGGAAAGGAAAAATAGATTTCTCTGCTCCAGGAAAAAATATTATATCAACTAATAATAAAGGTACATACGAGCATTACAGTGGTACGTCATTTGCAACTGCCTATGCTACTGGTGTCATAGCAACTCAATTAAATAAAAAAGACATCAATTCCCCAAATAGGGAAATTTTAAAGGATTTAGATGACAATACTTTTAAGTATGATACTGATAAACCTACAGAAATGTATGGAAAAGGTATCTTGATAAATTAGGAGGTTATTATGAAAAAGATATTAATTAGTTTAATTATTTTGTCGTTTGTAATAAATACTGCTACACCTGCTTTTGCAAATACAGAAGTCCCTAGTACTGATGAAATCAATAGTTATGAAGTTCAAGAGGTTGCAACTAACCATGAAAATGACCTAGTTCAAGAAGTACTAGAAAATAAAGATGAAATAGTTGTTGAAAACACATTGGTAACAAATGATTTTGACACTTCAGTAGATGTTATTTTAAATAAAGAAACTGAAAATATTGAGGTACATGGGAAAGTAGAAGAGGATGGAATTGTTACTGAGGTCAACCTCGATGTTAATTTAATCGAATTTTCAGAGGAAGATGATATATTTATTGCTATCTTCACAGACCTAGAAACAGGGCAACAATACACCTACGATTCAACTGAATTAAAAGCTTCCATCTTACCCGCTGTTCCTGTTGTTGTAGGGTTCATTGTAAGGTTTGGAGTTAAACAAGCAGTTAAGCATTTCGGAAAAAACACTTTAAGACAAGTTTCCAAAAATATGGCTAAAGCTGATAGCCCTGTATGGAAAAAATTAAAACCATTTAGAGGTAAAACAAAAACTGATGGTTCTGGGAAGAAGAAACGTTATTACGAATGGGATAATACACATAATGATATTGAAGTTTACGATAACAAAGGCAAACATTTGGGTAGTATGGACCCATTAACTGGAGAAATGTATAAAGGACCCGTAAGAGGAAGAACTATCAATCTTTAGATTAGGAGATTTATTATGAGTTTTAAAAAAATTCGAGGTTGGAAAAGAAGATTAAGACAGCTGGAAAAGTGGAAGAATGACAGTATTCCTCTTGACTTGGATTTACTTAGAGACTATCAGGTAGAATATAGAAAAATATTTAACCTTGACAATTCTTATTTCATCCCCAATTGGTTCAAATCAAAAGTTGTTCTTAGTTTCATTGATATCTTAAAACATTGGGAGATTCAAGCTCAAGGAGAATTAAAAGCTTTCGATATACGATTACATATTGATGAATCAAATATTTTTGACTCTCAAATTATGATCGTTATCTCAAGTGCAATTGAAGACTATAGAAATAAGTTTGAAATAGTCGAAGGGAATTTAGAAAGACCCGATTGGATTATTAACGTTGAAAACAGAGAATGGATACCCTTTTACAGCTATTCAGTATGGTTAAAGGATGAGATAGATTCTCTAACTGATGAAGATAAAAGTAAGTTAATAAAAAATTTAGTGAAAGTTAATAATGAATATAATTCTGAAGAAGAACAAGAATATATTGTTCCAGACTCTATTTTTTGGTGTCTAGTTACAGAATATAAACAGGATTAATTAAATTAATGGAATATTCCGCGAGAAAACAAGGCACAGTTAACTTTTTAGTTATCTGTGCCTTGTTTATTTCTTGACCATAAAGTCATTTACAAATTTTCACTTTTTCTAAAAACTGAGGGGCTAGTGTTTTCTTACCTTAGATATTACAGTTCTCGCCAGCTGAAAATTTGCTGTTTAATTTCTCTATTGTAATTGCTAAGTTCAGATTAAGCGAGAGTTTATAAAAAGCCTTCCACCGTAAGCCCGAACTATAGAAAAAATGCGTCCCTAAGCGGTACGCATCACAAATAGCCGTATATCCTAATTTTTTTAACGGATATGCGGCTTATTTTCGACATTCTGCCTGAATTGATTTTGACCAAGGCATATATTGAACCAAGATTTCAGGAAGTTGCTGGATTCCGAGATTCGGTAAATCCGTAAAGAGTTTTTTCAAGTACTCGTAGAAATCAACTCCGTTGCTTTTAGCTGTTTCTGCAATACTCAAACATATGGTGTTCGCTTTTGCTCCAGCTTCGCTGACGGAAAAGAGCCAGTTTTTTCTTCCTACGACATTAGGACGGATGGCATTTTCGGCTGGATCATTATCAATCTCAATTCGTCCGTCATCTAGGAAAGCTTTCAGGCCAGTTGCACTGTTCAATGTGTAGTCAGCTGCTTTTGCGGGGGCATTTTTCCCGTTTTTTTCTTCGCTTACTCGGAGACAAGTGTTTGAATTTCCTTTCTAATCGATATAAGTCATCGCAATAGCTTACACCAATACGTTCATTTTTGCTGTCTGCTTTGAGCCAGTAACGGCGTACATGCGCCCAACAATTGGCGAAGGTCACGTCTTCTAACTTACCATAGGTAGAATAATCATCACATACAATCGTTCCAGAACATCCTTCAAGGAAACTTTCTAGAATAGTGCGCGCACGTGATAAAGAGCTTTGAAACAGAGTCATGGTTGGCCCCTGGCTAGGCACACTTCGATACACCCAGTTATAGGCATTGGATTGATCGGATTTCCCATCGGATCGATTGATAATTTGTCCATACGTTTCATCGACATGTAAGACAGATTTTGTAATCATCATCTGTTTCATCCGTTCGTAAATAGGTAAAAGCCAATCATGAGATGCTCGAATCACCCAATTGGAGAGATTCTTATCATTCGTCTCCAATCCGTAACGATTCCATTCCTTTACCTGACGGTAAAGGGGTAAGTATTGTGCGAATTTATCATAGATGACTTTAGCTAAGACACTAAGGCTTGCCACGCTCCATTGAATAACTGGTTGCGGCGCTTTCCCACGTTTAATTTGAGCTGGATGAGACGTATGACTTTTACAATTTCTACATTCATATGCATGTTCAATATGCTGTACTTTCATCATCTTTGCAGGAATAAATTTGGCCTCTTCACGGACCATCATACGACCAATTTCATTCATTTGGCTTTGACAACAGTCGCAGACTGTATGTTCCGGGTGATAATGGATTTCTTCTACCTTTATATCATTACGTAAGGAATCATTTCGTTTCTTTTGAACTTTTCGTACAACAGTATAAGAAATCGTCTGTTGGCTTTGTTCTTCTGTGTGCTCAGATTCGCTAAAAGATGGGTCATCATCAAATAATGAACCTTGTCCATCTGGTACGTTATACTTAGACTTTTCGGTTTTAGAACCAAATAATAACTTATTTAAATGACGTATTTGTTGGGATAACGTTTCTATCTGTTTGGATAATTCTTTATTTTTTTGATTCGAATCAGCCAATTGCTCTTCGAGTAGCTGAATTACATTCTCATTGTACTTAGAAGAATCGTTCCCCACATCATTCACCACTTTTCGTTCGTATTCGTTCCTTCTATTATAAATAGTTTGAAGAGTGGAATAAAGATAAAATTAGTAGATTTGCTAAATTTAGAACACTCCTTTTGATGATGGCAGAATCGCCTTTGGTTGCTCGATGGATAAACCTTCAAGAAGCCAGCGAATCTCCTGTTGTGAGAGATTTCGTACTTCATTTTCATTCTTTGGCCATTGGAGTTTTCCATTATCCAACCGTTTATAGAGCATGGCAAAGCCATCACCGTCAAAATATAAACATTTATAGTGATCTTTACTCCAGCCAGAAAATAAAAAGATCGAATCGCTGTAAGGATCTAAGTTGAAAGAATCTTGAATCAGTGTGGCCAATCCGTCTATGCCCTAGCGCATATCGGTTTTCCCACAAATGATGTAGATAGTTTTCGTGCTGGTATAATCCTTCCTCATAGATGTTTCAATTCCCTCATGATGGTTTGGATGGTGTATTCATCTATGCAGTTGAAAAAGGATATTTCAACGTTTGCCGTTTTAATTAAGCAAATGTTATTTTGTAGAGGTGTTCGAGAAGTGGTTTTGTCGAGATGATTATTCTCAGAGTGAAGTGTAACGGGGACGATCGTTAATTTTTGTTGCGACATAGAAAAGCACCTCCTTTATTTGATACATGTATCGTACAAAGAGACGATGCGAGTTTATATGCGTCGTTTGAATGGGGGCTTACTGTGAAAATGACAGCAAATCGATTTACTGACAAAAAGAAGAGAAAATGTCACCAACCAGATTTACTGACAAAAAGAAAAGAAATACCGCATCAAAATGTCAGTATTTCTCTCTTAACAAGCTCTACTTCTCTTCATCTGCCTCGGTGTTTTCGTATCTAGCATCTAAGTAGTCTACGATATGGATGATATAGCCTTCTAAATTACTAGGTTTACGTACGGCGCTACCCCATTCTGGTAGTCCATGGTGACATAGGATGCAGTGAGCCATCAAATGAATATCTTCCATAGAGACAGTTATCTGATTTTGTTCGATTACACGAGATAATACGAGTACTCCATATGGAATATGTCCAATTGTTACTCCTAATGGATCCATCGTAATACCAGCTTGTTTGCGACTTTCATCACGGAACTCCCCTGTTGGGAACAAGAAGCGGAAAATATCTAATGATTTCCCTGCATAATCATATTCTGCAAGTTTACCAATATCGTGGAACAGAATACTTGTTAATAACGCATCATAGTTAATACTGTTATATTTATATTCCGCCATACCTTGCACCATTTTATAAAGATGATCAATACTATCACTCCACACATATGATGGACGTGTATTATCTTCTTTTAATGAATGCCAAATTTCCAATTTATACTCTGTTTCTACTTTATTAATAAGCTGGATAATCCCGCGAAACGGATTGTCGGATTGTACGGTAATGTATCTGCAGAAACGCATTAATCCAACTGTATGTTTTAAAAGGCCACCTAAATAATTGTGATGGAACCCTTTGGCTGCAGGGCTAATACGAAAACTTTCCCATAATTGCTCCATTGCTTTGAGCGCAATATCTTGATAAGGCTGTTTTAAGTCATATAGATAGGCAAATAATTCATTGCGCAATGCTTCCAAATCTTGTTTCGTATAAGCTAAAAGAGTAAATGGATCAATTTCATCGCTAGCAGGTGTCATCTCGTAAATGGTGATACTTTTAAATCCATTAAATTCATCGACTTGTCCACGGATATCGAATACACCTTTTTGTTCAAGAATAGGGAGCATTTCTTCTACTTCCCCATTATTGTCCCACATTTTAGCGGAGATGTTACCTGACTGATCACTAAGCGTAGCCTTGAGAAAGGATTTATTTGTTTTTGTTTTCCTTACTTCAAAATCATTTAATAGAACACGTGCGTTAATGGATGTTCCTTTTGTTAATGTATGTAATTGAATACCGCTGATTTCCTCTGGTAATTGTGGTAAAGGAAAGTGTTCAGCAATTGTTTGCTTCTGTTCGTCTGTTAGTGAATAGTCAATGGAAATCAATTCATAAAAATAGTTCTCTTCGGTCATTATTTATCACATCCTTTATTTTATCACGGCGCAAATGCCCGTAAAATCTGACTGATGGAAGTCTCTCTTTATTTTAGCATAATTTAAGCAAGTAAGATGAGTTATTCCATACATATAAAACAACCCTATCTTCTGTTATGGGAAGATAGGGTTGTTAACTTCTTCATTATTCAGCGTCGTCGTCAGAAGATTCATCGCTATCAGATTCGTCTTCTGTAGTAGCATCTTCAGCTGGTGTATTTTCCTCAGCAGCAGGCTCTTCAAATGTGAATGTATCTTCGAAATCGTCTACTTTCACATCGATATTAGCATTTTTCAATAAATCTTGAATTTTTGCTTGTGTTTCCGTTTGATCAAGTTTTGTTGACGCAATTTCTCGTTTAAGTTCATCTTCCATATCCTCTAATGGTTCGATATCTTCCACATCAACACGATCTGTTACTTTAATAATATGGAAGCCAAGTTGAGATTGAACAGGCTCACTGATTTCATCAATATCAAGGTTATAGGCAGCATTCTCAAATTCCGGAACCATTTGACCTACACCAAACTCTCCTAGCTCACCGCCATTTTCAGCGCTACCAGGATCTTGAGAATATTCTTCTGCTAACTCAGCGAAGTCTTCTCCATCATCTAGCTTGTCCAGAACTTCATTAGCAGTATCCTCATCATCAACAAGAATATGGCTAGCTACTAAATGTGTAGATAGTTCATCATAACGTTCTTGGATTTCTTCATCAGATACTTCTATATCTTCTGTTAATGCTTTTTCTTGTAGTAAGCTCAGGCGAATAGCGTCTTTGAATTCATCTTCATCAGCATATCCACTTTGGGCTAGTGCTACTTCCCACTGGTCGCCCTGTTGTTCCTTCAATGTATCTAATTCTTGGTTAACTTCGTCATCAGATACATCATATTTATCTTCTAAAATAGTTTCAAGCACCATTTGTTGAAGAACTTGTTCTCCACCAGCTTCTTTTAATTGATCATAAAAATCTTCTTTTGTAATATTTCCTGAGTCTGTTTCTACAACTGTTTCAGGGTCACCAGAAGAACACGCTGAAAGAGCTATAATGCTTGCTGCGAATGTTGCGGTGATTGCTAATTTTTTCATTTGTTCTACACACTCCTAAATACTTTGACTATTTTTTAACTCTTGCCATAATATATCACACTTTGTTTGAAAAAAAACAATAAAAAGTAAGATTACAATCTTTTTACTTATTTTTTTCTACTAAAATAATCGAATAATTTCTTATGTATAAATAACTTCAATATAAGAGGATACGAGTAAAATCGTTATTAAAATATTTATAGTTCGAAAAACATTTGGCTGCTTCTCTTGGGACATTTCTGTCTTTAAACAAAGTCGCATTGTTAGTGAGTTGAAAATAAATAAAATGAAAAAAGCGATTAGGATAAAAACATAAAGCATCGAGCCGACCTCCTTATTCTCTCTCATTACTTTAACAAAAAATTAAAGTTTTGAACAGTAGGTGCATTCATTTTACTAGGGTTAAAGTAAAAATATGTATAAAAAAATCCGCTTCTGCATGCAAGAAGCGGAGCTAACGTGGTATTAAAATATCATAACCTTCGTCATCATTGGAAATCACACATTTTTTCGGTGCTTTCCATAAACGACTAATATAGAGGAAATGAACGAAAGATAGCCCTAAATTAATCGAACCAAACAATAAAAAATAAGGATAGTAGGCTTCAAAAAAGTATCCACACATAATACAAGGGATCGTAATAATAATGGTTGGTGTTAATAGAGCTAATAATAAAACAGGTTTTGATGTTTTCATATAGTTACATACATGAAAATTCGGAAACAGTTTTTTCTCGAACGTCCAGTTAATTCGTATTTGTTTATTTGTTAGTTTTAGCGGCAAAATCCGTAAAGCTTTATGCAAAAACGGTAGAATTACTAATGCAAGTAAAACAGGTATAATGCCATGGTCTTTTACGACAGCATCTTTATGAATCAAGGTAAAAGGTACGTACATAAAAATGAATGATAAAAGTCCGAATAATAGTGATAAAATGATGCTTCGATATGAGCCCAGCTGTTTCTTTATATTAATGGAATCCCAACAGTTCACTAGGATCACCCTTTCATGCTAAAATCATTGTTTCTTTTCCCTAGATGACTATAGTATTTTTTTATACAAAAATCAATAGGTTTTTGGTAAAAAAAGAATGATTTTTTTCCGTGCTGAAAGGGGGGTGAAATGAGTAGGAATAGTGGGAAAATTCGCATTCTCCAAACACTTAAGTTGCAAGTGATCCACCATCAACTGGATAGGTTGCCCCTGTGAAAAAAGAAGCTTGCTCAGAGGCGAGAAATAGAACAACTTGTGTAACCTCTTTAGGTAGTCCATATCTTCCCATGAGGACAATGGATTGTATTTGCTTACGGACTGTTTCAACATCTTCTGCTGACATATTTTTCTCGATCTTACTTAGCATTGCAGAGTCAATTGCTGCTGGTGCTACGCCATTGACTCTGATACCATTTGTTGCACACTCCAATGCGGCAGTTTTTGTTAAGCCGGCAACGGCATGTTTGGAAGCAATGTATTCTGGCATTCCAGCACTAATGAACCAATTAAAGCGTATAAGACAAACATTTACAAACGCAACTCTGAATGAGGTATAAAAAAAGAGCTTGGATCAGCTCTTTTTTTGTTAGTTAGATTCTGTTTTCGATTGTGTTTTTTCTTCTAACTCTTTTAAACTCTCTTCAATCTGAGTCAAATACTTTTGAATATTCTTTTGGTGTGGTTCTACTGTTTTTTTCCATGATTCAATCGAGTTTTTAATATCTACGGAAAGGTCTTTAATAAGTGCAGCACCTTCCTTAGATGTTTTAGTAATCTGTTCTTTAATATCGACACCTTCTGATGTTAGGTGGTTAATATAACGAATGGCATCATCGCCCTTTTCCTTTACATCTGTTCGTAGTTCTTTTCCAGCTTTTGGTGTCGTTAATAGAGTAGCAGCAGCACCTACAATTCCACCAGCTAATACTCCGAGTACTAATGATTTTGCGTTAATCATTCCGAACACTCCTTTCTTATTTATAACATTCTCTTTTTTCATCAAAATCAAACATGTTTTATACAATTTATTACGGTGCGTACGTCCGTAAAATCCCACTTCGAGCTGAAGTCTCGCTTTATAGATTATTTGCGATTTTACTAGCCATATCTGCTAAATCATACTGATGTTCTTGTGTAGTCCATTGTGGCTTAAACCCATCTGTTTCATCATATCGTGGGATGAGATGGATATGTAAATGAAATACTGTTTGACCTGCAGCAGCTTCATTATTATTTAGTATATTAATTCCTACCGGCTGAAATGTTTCTTTTAAAGCATTTGCAATCTTTGGAACGGTAGCAAACACTTTTGCAGCAATCTCTTCATTGGTTTCATAAATATTTTCAACATGTTGCTTCGGTATGACTAACGTATGCCCTTTCGTTACTTGACTAATATCAAGAAAAGCCAGTACATCATCGTCTTCATAGACTTTAGCGGAAGGAATTTCACCTGCTACAATTTTACAGAAAATACAATCGTCCTTCGTCTTCATTGCTATCGCTCCCTTAATTTGACGTCTGTTTAAATCATATCATAATAAATAAGAATATTTGTTTCCATTATACATGATTTTTTTGAACAAGTGAATTATTCACAATAGAAAAAGTAGGAATGCAGTCCTTTTTTTAGTTTGTCCAAAAATTTCCGCAATTATCAAGGTTGTATTACTTTACGTAAAAAAGCATCAATGCTATTTTTGTCTGCTAATAATATTTGGTATAATGGTGAGGAATTGGGAATACATATTAGAAGTAATAATAGAAAGGACGTAGAATAATGGAGCCTTTATTACATATTGAGAATTTAGAGGGCGGCTATACACATAAAAATGTACTACACGGTATTTCATTTGATGTAAAGCCGAATGAAATTGTTGGATTGATTGGATTAAATGGTGCAGGTAAAAGTACGACTATTAAGCATGTCATTGGCTTAATGCAAGCAAATAAGGGGACGGTATCGATTAAAGGGAAGACATTTCAACAGTCACCAGAAAGTTATCGACAACATTTCTCTTATATTCCAGAGATGCCTGTTTTATATGATGAGTTAACGTTGGACGAGCATTTACGTTTAACCGCGATGGCTTATCAAATTCCTGAAGATGTCTACCAAGCGCGAATTACTCCTTTGTTAAAAGAATTTCGCTTAGAGAAGAAGTTAAAACAGTTTCCAATCCACTTCTCAAAAGGGATGCGTCAAAAAGTGATGATTATGTGTGCTTTTTTAGTTGAACCTGATTTATATATTGTGGACGAGCCTTTTGTCGGTTTAGACCCATTAGGTATCCAATCCTATCTTCAATTAATGGAACAGATGAAAGCTCAAGGTGCTGGTGTATTAATGTCGACACATATCCTTACAACGGCAGAGCGTTATTGTGATCGCTTTGTGATTTTAGATGACGGACTTATTCGGGCACAAGGTACATTGAAAGAACTACGTGAAGCATTTGGTCGACCACAAGCGACATTGGATGATTTATATATTCAATTAACGAAGGAAGCCGATCAATATGCTTAATGCTCATCAATTATTTCGTGAACGATTATCCGCACATATAAAAGAAATAAGTAGATATCTCCGTTTTATTTTGACCGAGCATTTAGTGATTGCGGTGATATTTATTGTTGGAGCGATGTCTGTCTATTATCAGCAATTTCTCGAAGATATTCCAGATTCTTTTCCATCTGCATGGGTGATCGCTGTTGTTCTTGGTCTGGCTAGTGCATATAGTCCGATTCAAACTTTACTAAAGCGCGCAGATATTGTCTTTTTAATACCTGCAGAACCACAGCTTTCAGGGTATTTTATCCGTACTTTAGTCTACAGCTTTGTCACACAACTTTATTTATTTGTGTTAGCTATTGCAGTCGTTGCGCCACTGTATCTTGAGGCGTTTTCAGAAAGTACGTCGTTTGGCTTATTGTTTATCATTTTGCTAGTAATAAAAGCGTGGAGTTTGGTAGCTAATTGGTGGATGCTACGTGTTCGGGATAAAAACATACGCCTCATCGATAAAATCGTTCGTTTTGCATTAGTTATCACGCTTGTTTATTTCTTTCTTATGCAAGAAATGCTTTTTTTAGCAATTGTAACAGCTTTATTGATTGTTCTTTTCGCGACTAATTATCAAACAGCGAGAAAACAAAAAGCACTTAATTGGGACTTATTAATTGAAAGTGATTATAGAAGAATGCGTAGTTTTTACCGATTAGCGAACATGTTTACTGATGTTTCGCACATTGAAGTGAATGTGAAAAGACGTCATTGGCTAGCTCGTTTATTGACGAAGGCTATTCCTTTTCATCAAAAGGGGGCCTATGCATATTTATATCGGTTAACAACCGTAAGAAGTGGTGAATACTTAGGCATATATCTGCGCTTGATCGTGATAGGTGGATTGCTCATCTATTTCGTCCCTAATCAATGGTTGAAACTAATTTTTGCTTTGTTATTTATCTACATGATCTTTTTACAAGTCATACCATTATGGAAGCATCACGCTACATTAGTCTGGTTAGACTTATATCCTATTAGTGAAAGGGAACGTCAAGAAGCCTTTGTTAAATGGATTAAACAGATCATCTTTTTTGCAGGGGTACTCTATGCTCTTTTCCTTTTCGTAATAGGAGAATGGTTAGTTGGTCTATTACTTGTGATCGCTATTCTCTTATTTGTGAGCATGCTTATTCCACAATACTTACAAAAGAAAATGTGAAGAAATCCTTCATAAGTTGAACAAGCTTATGGGGGATTTTTTTAGTTAGGGAGAAGTTGAATTAGATTACTGTATCTTATATACTAGATAAGGTAAAAAATACCTAGTTTGGAGGGCGTTTAGTGGAAAAGCACAATCAAAGAAAACGTACAAAAGAAATATCTCTTCTTTCATTCATACTAGCAACCGTCATGATTTTCAACCTATTGTTTGTTTTTCTGATGAAAGTCAATATTAGTAATAGGACATTACTGTTGGTAATTTGTGCTGTCATCTTGCTTTTAGCAAATTGCGTGCTGTATAGACGAAAAGGGCAGTCAAGTTAGATTGGAGGAATACCGTTGGAACTATTAATAGAAGCGGGTATCTTTTCCTTACTTATCGTTGCATCGATACTGATAGCAAGGGTGGCTACGAAAAAAGGGAGAAACTATGCTAAAAACATACGAAAATTAAGTAAGCAGCAATGGTTTAAGGAATTTACTAATACATACACACCATTATTTGTTCAGCATGATGCGTATCGTTCGTTTATTGCGAATGCTAATGTTGAGGAAGTAATCAGAGATGAAGCAAAACAAGCGCTATTTAAACGTGAAATTCTTCAGTTAATGGCGAAACATAACTTATAGCTTTTCAGTGGTTATTGTCTTCATCTTTTGTCGTGAAAGAAAGAGGATCCGAACAATCTTTTACGGTGCACGATCCACTGATTGCAGTCTCACTTTATCACGGTGCATGAGTCCGTAAAACCCCCACTTCAAGGTTCGAGTGAAAACGAGGAAGCGAAGATGGGGGATAAACGGACGCTAATTCCCTGATAAGTTTCGCTAACAATCAGTGGGAATCAAAACTTCCACTGATTGCAGTCTCACTTTATATGCACCGATTATTGTTCGGATTTTCTTTATCCAATTATTTCAAGACTTATTCACATCTAATGTAGCTGCAATCAATGTTTTTGCTGCTATTTTCATCGCTCGTTCATCAAAGTCAAACAATGGATGATGATGTGGAACGAATCCATTGTCGATCTGTGCACCTGTAAAGAAATAAGCACCAGGTTTGTTTTGGAGATAATAGGAAAAATCTTCACCTGTCATCGTAGGTGCTACCATTTCCGCTTTTTGTACTTCCTTCACTTGCTTGGCAGCTTCTAGTACTTTCTCCGCATATTCGGGATGGTTCACAACTGGTGGATAGCCAAATGCATAGTCAAAATCATAGGCCATATCGTAGCTAAGGCACGTTCCTTTGATAACTTTCTCCATTTCTGCTTTAATAAAATGTTGCACTTCTGCATTAAATGTACGTATAGTACCACTGATGACCGCGGTATTTGGTATCACGTTAAAGACATTGCCTGAAAGGAATTTACCGATTGTTATGACGGCAGTTTCCAGCGGATCGATACGTCTACTGACAATTTGTTGTAAGTTGATAACAAGCTGTGATCCAGCGACAACAGGATCTTTTGTCTGATGGGGGATGGCACCATGACCACCTTTTCCTTTAAGTTGTATCGTAAAGGAGTCAGCAGCTGCCATAAAGTTCGTTGGAGCGGTTTGGACGACGCCATATGGTGTATTTGTCCAAAGGTGTGTTCCGTAAACAACATCTACATTCGCTAGGGCGCCAGCTTCAATCATTGCTTTTGCACCACCAGGAACAAGTTCCTCTGCATGTTGGTGAATAAAGACAACCGTACCAGCTAATTTGTCTTGATGTTTCTGTAACACTTTTGCAACTGCTAAAAGTGTCGTCGTGTGTCCGTCATGCCCACAAGCATGCATGACCCCCTCTTTTTTTGATTTATAGCTTACCTCTTTTTCATCTTGAATAGGTAACGCATCGAAATCTGCGCGTAAGGCAACCGTTTTTCCTGGTTTAGTTCCTTTTAATGTTGCTACAACCCCATTTTCGCCGACATTTGCTTCATAAGGAATATGTAATGATTGATATTGTTCTTGTATAAAAGCAGCTGTTTTCTCTTCTTGAAAGGACAGCTCTGGATGTTGATGTAAAAACCTTCTCATTTCGACCATTTCTTCATATAATGCATCAATTTCTTCGAATAAAGTGTCCCTCATTTTCTCACCCCGAAAAAAGAATTTCTTCTCATTATAACATAAATAGAGAAAATTCAGTTTGTTGTTAATGTTTTAATAATGAATGAAACGATATTTCTGTTCTTTACTAAACACAAAAAAACAACCTCCAAAACCGGAGGCTGTTTCTACTTATTGAAAGCTTTTATCTGCTAAAAGGCGTTCTGTTTCTTCTTTGTGACCTGTTTCGTCTGCAATAATATCTTCTAATTTAACCACTAATTCTGTTAAACCAAGCTCATCTGCTTGTTGTTTTCTTGTCTCATAACGTTCAATTGTTTCTGTTTCTGCTTTAAGTGTCGCTTCTAACATTTCTTTCACATCTGTTAGTTGCTCGACTTTTGCTGGAGTGGTTGTTGGTGTACCACCTAATGTTTTGATTTTATCGGATAAGTATAAAGCATGTCCGATTTCATCATTTATCTCATCTTCAAAAAATGGTTTTAGGAAGGAGCGATATAATCCTGATACAACAGATGCGTGATACGTATACATAATCGTTGCCGCATACTCATTTGCTAAGTCTACATTTAATCCATCGATAAGCTCTTGTAATTTTGCTTGATCTTGTGCCATTTACGTTCAACATCCTTTCATTATTATCTCTACACTATATATCTACCCTTTTACAAAAAGTTTAAACATAAATACTAGATTTTTATTGGAAAAAAATATATGATATGTTATTCTTTTTTTGTAAGCGAATAAAATAGTAATGAACACTAGGGGAGCCTTTTAGGCTGAGACGATTCTTCGGACCCTTTGAACCTGATCTGGTTAACACCAGCGGAGGGAAGTGGTAGGAAAAGCACTGATTTATCTAAACTGCTTTTAATTATGCCACTTGTCCATGCTGGGTGAGTGGCTTTTTGACGTTCTTTTCACTACCGAATCAAAGGAGTAATGACAATGCAAGGAATACACCTTATTTCAAATGGAAGATTAACAGAGAAAGAGTTAGATTTCGTTGCGAGAAATATGGAGTTGCTTGATTTTTTTCATCTGCGTGAGAAGAAAAAAACAGCACAAGAGATAGCCGATCTTGCTGATAGACTAATGGATACAGATGTACCACGAGAACGGATTATCATTAATGATCGTGTCGATGTGGCACATGTGAAGCGATGTGGAGGAGCTCAATTAGCTTATCATAGTCTTACCATTGCGAATGTAAAAGCTTGTTTTCCTCATTTATTAGTTGGTAAGTCTGTTCATTCACTTGCAGAAGCATTAGATGCAGAACAACAGGGTGCGGATTATTTACTGTATGGTCATATCTTTCCAAGCAACTCTAAACGTGGTGCAGAGCCAAGAGGGGTTGCCGCATTGGCTGAGTTAACTCGCAATGTGTCTCTTCCGGTCATTGCCATTGGTGGAATACATACGAGTAATGTACACCAAGTGCTTGCTGCTGGTGCAAACGGGATAGCGATTATGTCAGGAATATGGGATGCCGAAGATCCAGTCAAAGCTTTAAAGCACTATCGTGACGTGTTCGACAAAGTGGAAGGAGGCGTCGTATGAAGCAAGCATTTGACCAAATTGTCGTTGGTGGAGGAGTAATGGGAACATCGATTGCTTATCAATTAAGTAAACGAGGTTACAGAGTATTGTTGCTAGAAGCAAACGAAATAGCTGCAGAGGCATCAAGTGCGGCAGCGGGTATGCTAGGTGTACAGATGGAATTTGAACAGAACTCAGCTTTATTTCAATTTGCCAAAGAAAGTAGAGCCTTATTTCCTTCATTAGCACAAGAGTTGTTAGAGGATAGTGGTGTGGACATTCAATTAATCGAAAAAGGTGCATTGAAACTTGTCTATCACGAGGACGAATTACCACGATTAAAAAGGATTGCAACGTTTCAAACAGAACAAGGAAAAGAGGCAAGAATCATTTCCGCATCTACCGTGCCAGAAAAAGAACTTGCTACAGACTTTTATGCCGCGCTTTACTGTCCGACAGAAGGTCAAGTATCTGCACCACATTTAACGAAGGCATTTGCAAGAGGAGCTGAGCGTCATGGTGCGGTGATATATGAGCAAACAGAGGTGACTGATTTTATTGTTGAGCATGGGAAAGTGATCGGAGTTACTACTACGGACGACAGCTATTATGCGAATGCTGTAGTGATGACTTGTGGATTTAAGAGCGGTCGTTTTTCAAGTTTTATTAAAGGAATTACACCGATAAAAGGAGAATGCTTGTCTGTTATTACGGATAAACCATTGATCCAATCTACCATTTTCACAGAAGGTTGCTATATCGTACCAAAGCGAGGAAACAGACTGATTATTGGTGCTACTTCGAAGCCAAATCAAACGGACAAAGATGTCAAGGTAGCGAGTGTCCTTCATTTATTATCGCGAGCAAAACAAATACTACCGGCGTTAAACAAAGCATCTATCGAAAAAATATGGGCAGGTGTGCGTCCGATGACACATGACGGGCTCCCTTACTTAGGGGAAGTACCAGATGTATCGGGGTTATTTGTTGCTACTGGGCACTATCGTAATGGCATATTATTAGCAGCAAGAACAGCCACTTTTATGGCGGATTTTATCGAGGGCAAACAAGTGAATCAGCATTTTTTAACTGCTTTTTCCTTAACAAGGGAGCGGCTAGTCTCTGTATGAGGAGGAATAGATTTGAAGATAATGATAAACGGTGATGCATTAACAGTGAATGATCAGGTTACGAATATAGCAGATTTATTAAAAGAGTTACGATTAGAAAAAAAGTCATTAATCATTGAACATAATCAAGTTATTTTGAGAAAAGAACATCATCAGGGAACGAGCCTTTCAGAAGGTGATCGTTTAGAAATTGTTCATTTTGTTGGAGGAGGATGATTAAATATGTTGAATATAGGAAAATACACTTTTCAATCTCGTTTATTGTTAGGTACAGGTAAATATCCAAACTATGATGTGCAAAAACAAGCAGTGGATGTATCAGAAACAGAAATACTAACGTTTGCTGTTCGGCGAATGAACATTTATGATCCAGAACAACCAAACTTTTTGGAAAAAATTGATCAAAAGAAGTATCGCTTTTTACCGAATACTGCTGGGGCAAAAAATGCAGAAGAAGCAGTTAGGATTGCTAAATTAGCAGATGCTTCTGGATTATGTGACATGATTAAAGTGGAAGTAATAGGCTGTGATCGAACATTACTACCTGATCCTGTTGAAACAATAAAAGCTACTGAAATATTACTAGCTGAAGGCTTTACTGTTTTGCCATATACGTCAGATGATGTAGTACTTGCTAGAAAATTAGAAGAATTAGGTGCTCACGCTATCATGCCTGGAGCGTCCCCGATTGGTTCAGGACAAGGGATTATTAATCCATTAAACTTGCAATTTATTATTGAACAAGCAAATGTGCCAGTAATAGTAGATGCTGGAATCGGTTCTGCGAGCGATGCAGCATATGCAATGGAATTAGGAGCGGACGGTGTTCTGTTGAATACAGCAGTTTCAGGAGCAGATGATCCTGTTAAGATGGCAGAAGCGATGAAGCTAGCTGTTCATGCTGGTAGATTAGGATTTGAGGCAGGCAGAATAGCGAAGAAGGACTATGCTGTAGCAAGTAGTCCGAAAGAAGGAGTTAGTGTAAGTGAATAATCGTTATCATCGTCAAATGCTGTTTCAACCTATCGGAGAAGAGGGACAACGTAGATTACAAGAAAGTCATGTAGCAATTGTAGGAGTTGGTGCGCTTGGATCAAGCAATGCAGAAATGCTAGCAAGAGCTGGAGTTGGTACACTAACATTGCTTGACCGTGATTATGTGGAAGCTTCTAATTTACAACGGCAACAGCTTTTTTCTGAAGCGGACGTGGAGGCGAAAACACCAAAGGTAATTGCAGCAAAGAAGAGGTTAGAGGAGATTAATCATTCTACTATCATCCATGCAAAAGTAATCGATGCGGGAGTAGAAGAACTAGAAAATATCGTGCCACAAGTAGATGTTGTCATTGATGCAACGGATAACTTTGATACAAGATTAATACTAAATGATGTTTGCCAAAAACATCACAAGCCATGGATCTATGGTGCGTGTGTATCAAGCTACGGTGTAACCTTTACTGTACTGCCTGAAAATAGTCCTTGTTTACACTGTCTGATGGATCATATACCGAATGATGGAGCTACTTGTGATACAGTCGGGATTATTAGTCCAGCAGTGCAAATGGTTGTCTCCCACCAAGTAACAGAGACATTGAAAATAGTGACAGGCAATACGGACGCACTTTCGGGTAAATTAATCGCTTTTGATTTATGGAAAAATCAGCACATCGAAGTAAAGGTAGCTAGCTTAAAGGATAATCAATGTCCATCATGTGCGAAAAAGCAATATCCTTACTTAACTTATCAATCACAATTAAAAACAGCTGTCCTATGTGGCAGGAACACTGTGCAAATTAGATCAAGCGAACAAAAAGTAATCTCATTCGATGAACTAAAAAATAATTTAGAACGAAATAAACGAGTCAAATTATTTTCCAATCCCTATTTGTTATCATTTGAAATCGAAAAATTTCGCATAGTTCTTTTTCGTGATGGACGAACCCTTATTCATGGAACAAAAGATATCACCGAGGCGAAAAAAGTATACTATCAATATATTGGATGAGGCAGCTCAGTGGAGTTGCTTCTTTTTTTGTATGTGTGCACGAAAAACTATTTAATTCGACGAACAGTGTAAGTATCGCGCTGTTCAAGGTTCAGGAAGTGGTGATGAATGCCCGAAGGACCAGAGAGCAAGGAGCCGGTCACTCATAAGCGAGATGAAAGCCGGAAAAACAACTAGACCAAAAACCAAAGTCGATATCATTACATGAATTCATGATACACTCTTGCTATTTTAAACTTTATTTAATAAAGTATTCCTATTGTCTTTATTTGTTTTTTATATGCTTGTATGTATAATGAATGTGAGAGGAGAATGTGAGCGATATGAACAAGACAAAGGACACGTTGCTTTTTATTGTGTGGGCACAAAGTTTAATTGCCACGATGGGAAGCTTGTTTTACTCAGAAGTAATGCAATATACACCTTGTGAGATGTGCTGGTATCAACGGATTTTAATGTATCCGCTCGTTGTCATTTATGGCTATGCATTATATAAGAAAGATATTCGCTATGCTTTTCCAGGACTTATTTTAAGTGGAATAGGTATATTTGTTGCTGCTTATCATTACTTAATTCAAAAAGTACCTGCAATGCAAGCGGCAGGTGATGCATGTGGTTTGATTCCATGTACAACAACATATGTGAACTATCTTGGTTTTATTTCTATTCCATTCCAAGCATTAGTTGCTTTTCTTGTTATTTTTATTATTCATATTTATTTAATTGTGCAAAAAAGGAGCGCTTAAGATGAAGAAGATGATCATTTTTATAGCAGTGCTCGTCGTTATTTTCGGAGCACTAGTTTTCGTCGTACAGCAACAACAATCGAAACAAATTGATGGTAAAGACAATCCATATGGTAAAACAGATTTAAGTAAGTCAACGATTGATCAATTAGACGATCCAATGTATCAAAATCAAATATTGCCTGATGACTTACAAAGTAAATTAGATGATGGCGAAGATTTAACGGTTTATTTCTACAGTCCTGAATGTGTGCATTGTCAACGAATGACACCTGTGATTGTACCATTAGCAGACGAATTAGGTGTCGATGTAGTGAAGTTAAACCTATTAGAGTTTGAACCTGCATGGCCACAATTTAATATTGAAAGTACGCCAACACTTGTCCATTATGAAAATGGACAAGAAACAGCAAGAATTGTTGGAGAGCAACCACAAACGAATTTCGAAAACTTCTTTAAACAAGAAGTATTAGGAGAAGAGTAGAGAGACTATTCTTCTCCGACATGGAAGGTTTCTGTATAGACGGGTCCGGCTATATAGGGATCTTCTTTTTTGTGTGGAAGGGGATTTGTTTGTTTCCACTCTTTATATGCACTACTGTCTAGCCATTCTATGAACAATATATACGTATTTCCTGTCTGTGGACGTAGTAATCGAATCGCTACGGCTGTCTTTATCCTCTCTATTCGCTCGTTATACTCTAGTTCAAATATCGGTCGTCCTTCGATTGTTACGGGAATGTGCACGATACTGACAAAACCTTCCTCAGCGAGTTTGCCTCTCTGTCCTATTATTGTAAAGTTTCGGCTCGTTGCAAAGATAGATGGTTGCGGGTCTTCATAATAAGCAACTGTTTTTACTTCATTATTTAGTAATAATAACGGGCTGACATGTTGTTCGGTCTTCAGCTTTTCCAAGTAGGAATACGTTCCGTTTGTCATGTATGCTTTCATCTTAATTACTCCTTTCACGATTCTTCCATTCGGCTTCTGGAAAACTTTTATGATAAAATAAAGTTATTGTCGAAATTTACCACGATATTCGAGTTTTTAGATTAATGAACAATATTTCATACAAACTACACTAATGAAGGAAAGGTGGTGTAATGATTTGAAAAAAGAAAAAATCCAACAAATGCTTTCATCTATTTGGAGATGGATAAAACGATATAAATGGTTGTCCATTATCACTAGTTCGATGTTTTTAATCGCTATTATAGGTTATTTATTTATTATGTTTGGCGGACGTTTTGTATTTGATGAACGTGCAGTTATTTTGCCTACCTCCTCCAAAGTTGTGGCAGATGATGGCACTGTCTTAGGTAAATTATATACAGAAAATCGAGATTATGTCACGTTCGATCAAATTCCCGATCATGTTGCTGATGCATTTCTAGCGATAGAAGATCAACGGTTTTACGATCATGCAGGTATTTCGTTTGTTTCTGTTGCTCGTGCTGTTTATCGTGATATTATCGAGATGAGTAAAGTGGAGGGTGGAAGTACGATTACCCAACAATTGGCTAAAAATCTTTTTTTAGTAAATGATAAAACATGGATGAGAAAAACAAAGGAAATAATGGCTTCGTTTTATTTAGAGCGGAATTTTACGAAAACAGAAATTTTAGAGCTTTATTTAAATCAAATCTATTTAGCACATGGTGTACACGGTGTAGGGACAGCTGCTGAGTATTACTTTGGCAAAAATATTGAAGACTTATCCATTGAAGAAGGCGCTTTATTAGCAGCGATGGTGAAAGCGCCGAATACGTATTCACCGATTAATGATATAGAAAAAGCGAAACAGAGAAGAAATCTAGTCCTGCAGCAAATGTCGAATTTCGGTACTATTTCAACAGAGGAAATGCTCGATCTTCAAGCGAAAAAAGTAAAAACAATTACCCAACATGAAGAAAGAGATCCTTGGTTAGCTGATTATTTCGCTTATGTATTGGAGGAGTTGGATACGACATATGGATTGAGTCGTGACGCGCTAAAACGTGGTGGATATACAGTGAAAGTCAATATGGACCCTGTCATACAAAAGATTGCTTATGACCAAATGCAAGACGACACATTTTTCCCTGGATCTAATGATGAGATAGAAGGTAGCTTTGTGTTGATGGATCAGAAAACAGGGGAGTTGAAAGCTTTACTAGCAGGACGTCATTTTCAATTAAATGATCCGAACCATTTGCTTCTGAAAAAACAACCTGGTTCTGTGATGAAACCATTAGCAGTATATGCTCCAGCTATGCAGTTAGGAAATTATCAACCATATGACATGATTCCAGATCAAGATATCGAATATGATAATGATTATCGTGTTGAAAATGCTGATGGCAAGTTTGAGGGAGAAGTGAGCATGTATCAAGCAGTTGCTCATTCCAAGAATACGTCAGCTGTCTGGTTGTTAGATCAAATAGGGATAGACTATAGTAAATCAATGTTAGAAAAAATGGATATTCATCTAGAGGATAAAGGACTTGCCATTGCTTTAGGTGGTTTGGAAACAGGTATAACACCTATTCAAGTTGCAGAAGGTTATCGTACGTTTATTAGTGATGGAAACTGGGTAGAATCGAGAAGTGTTCAAGCAGTTTATAATAAAGACGGTGAGCGAGTATTGCCAGATCCACCGAAAACTGCCAATGTCTTCGAACCGCAAACAGCTTGGAATATGCTTCGGATGCTCCAAGGTGTTACAGAGGAAGGGACAGCAACTGCAGGAGAATATAACAAAGCGTTAGCAGGTAAAACCGGATCGACACAACACCCATTACAAACAGGTGCAGTCAAGGATGCTTGGTTTGCAGGAATTACTCCTGATTATGTTACAACGGCCTGGATCGGTTATGACAATGCAACAGAGGATAATTATGTTACTACTAGTTCAGAAGCTGCTACAAGATTAACAAAGTCGATTTTAACCGAAGTAGATAAACGAGAGGACTTAACAGAAGAATTTGAGCAACCAGAAGGTGTTGAGGACTTGCCAGATCCTATTCACTTGCCGAAAATAGATGATCTAACTTCCACGATCAAATTTGGTGGCATGACACTACTTCGAGGTACGTTAACTTGGTCACCTGCTGATGATAGCCGTGTGGTCTATCGAATTTATGAACGTGTGCAGGATGGAGAAGACGAATTAATTGATGAGGTAGAAGGAGAAGATCATTACACAATTAGTCGCATTAATCTTTTCCGTTCAGGTGAGTACTATGTAGTCCCTCACAATCCTTTAACAAATCAGGATGGAGAACCATCCAACGTAACGGTTTTAGAGTTTGACTTTTAAATAACTAATAATTATAATGATTTCTTAGTTATAATAATTACAATTTAGTGAACGTTTTAAAAAAGTACTATACAGGATCGATGAAACCTTCTATCATAGAGAAGAATGAAAAAAAGGGTGAATGAGATGACGAAATTTAATGATACGATATTAAAAGCTTTTAGAGGAGAAAAGACAGATTATACGCCTGTCTGGTATATGAGGCAAGCAGGTAGATCACAAAAAGAATACCGTGAATTAAAAAAGAAATATTCTTTATTTGAAATAACACATCAACCAGAACTTTGTGCCTATGTAACGAGGTTACCTGTTGAAATGTATAATGTTGATGCAGCAATATTATACAAAGATATTATGTCTCCGTTACCTGCAATTGGTGTGGATGTCGAAATTAAATCGGGTATCGGTCCTGTTATTGATAATCCGATTGCTTCACTACAAGATGTGGAGAAGCTTGGAACAATCGATCCGGAGAGTGATGTTCCATATGTGTTAGACACTATTCGTTTGTTAACGAAGGAACAGTTAAATGTACCGTTAATCGGATTTAGTGGAGCTCCTTTTACATTGGCTAGCTATATGATAGAGGGTGGCCCATCTAAAAATTATCATAAAACAAAAGCACTCATGTATAGTGATCATAAAGCATGGTTTGCCTTGATGGATAAACTAGCAGATATGACGATTACCTATGTGAAGGCACAAGTGAATGCTGGTGCACAAGCTATTCAAATTTTTGATTCTTGGGTTGGGGCATTGAATGTAGCAGATTATCGTACGTACATTAAACCCGTCATGAATCGTATTTTCAGTGAATTACGTGACACGAATGTTCCTTTAATCCTATTTGGTGTTGGGGCAGGTCATTTAGTCAAAGAGTGGAATGATTTACCTGTAGATGTAATTGGTCTTGACTGGCGTATGTCGATTAAAGAGGCTCGAGATTTAGATGTCACGAAAGCTCTTCAAGGAAATCTTGATCCAGCATTTTTATTAGCTGATTGGGATGTTGTCGAGGAGAAAGCAAAACAAATTATTGATGAAGGAAAAGCACACCCAAGTCATATTTTCAATCTAGGACATGGTGTTACACCTGAAATTAGTCCAGAACGTTTAAAAAAATTAACAACATTTATACATGAATATTCAATGAAGTAAGGAAGGATGTTGACAATGGCAAAGAAAAAAGTAGGATTACTCGTAATGGCGTATGGAACACCATATGAAGAAGCAGATATTGAAAGATATTACACACATATTCGTCACGGACACAAACCGAGCCAAGAAATGCTTGATGACTTAACATCACGTTACAAAGCAATTGGTGGTATTTCACCACTTGCACGTATTACGAAAGAGCAAGCAGAAGGTATCGAAGCTCGTTTGAATGAGATGCAAGACGAAGTAGAATTTGTCTATTACTTAGGTTTGAAACATATTGAGCCATTCATTGAAGATGGTGTACAGCAAATGGCGAAAGATGGTATAAAAGAAGCTATTTCTCTTGTTCTTGCTCCACATTATTCAACATTCAGTGTGAAATCATATAATGGTAGAGCACAAGAAGAAGCAGAAAAACATGGTATTACGATTAAATCAGTGGAAAGCTGGTATGATGCAGAAGGATTTATTAATTATTGGGCAGATGCAATTACAGAAGAATATCAAAAGATTGCAGATAAAGAAAAAGCCGTATTAGTCGTTTCTGCACATAGTTTACCAGAGAAAATTTTGCAACATGGTGATCCATATCCACAACAATTAGAACGTACAGCGAAACTAATCCAAGAGAAAACAGGCATTGCAAATGTTGAAATTGGTTGGCAGAGTGAAGGAAACACGCCAGATCCATGGTTAGGACCAGATGTCCAAGACTTAACTCGTGACCTTTTTGAACAAAAGGGCTACCAATCGTTCATTTATGCACCTGTAGGATTTGTAGCAGATCATTTAGAGGTATTGTATGACAATGATTATGAATGTAAAGTAGTTTGTGAAGAGATCGGTGCAGACTATTATCGCCCAGCAATGCCAAATGTACATCCAGCATTTATTGATACGTTAGCGGGCGTTGCTTGGAATAAATTCCAACGTGATGACGAATCATGAAGAAGATAACGGTGATAGGTGGCGGTATAGCAGGGCTTACTGCTGCTTATTATATAGACCAACAGATAAAAGAAAACAACCTTGACTATCAAGTTCAGCTTTTAGAAGCTAGCAATCGTCTAGGTGGAAAAATTAATACCGAAAGACGTGACGGCTTTACGATTGAACGAGGTCCTGATTCCTTTTTAATTCGCAAGCAATCAGCAGAACGTCTAGCTCGTCATGTCGGTGTTGGCGATAAGTTAGTAAAGAACGGTTCAGGGAAATCGTATATCTTAGTAGGTGATAATCTTTACAGTATGCCACAAGGATCATTTATGGGGATCCCGACACAAGTTCGACCGTTTTTATCCTCACAATTATTTAGTTTTACTGGTAAATTACGTGCAGGGATGGATTTCATTCTTCCTAAAGGTGAAGAACAAACAGATCAATCATTAGGAAAATTCTTTAGACGTCGCCTTGGTGATGAAGTGGTAGAAAATTTAATTGAACCATTGCTATCTGGTATTTATGCCGGTGATTTGGATGATTTAAGTTTAATGGCTACTTTTCCGAATTTTTATCAGTTGGAACAGGAACATCGCAGTTTAATTCGTGGACTGCAAAAAACGATGCCAGCTCCACCAAAGCCAGGTAAGAAGAAGAAAAGTATGTTTTACAGTCTTGAAGGTGGACTTCAAACATTAATTGAGGCAATTGAGGCATCTTTATCAGAAGGTATTGTGCAGAAAGGTAAAGCTGTTAACAACATTACGAAGTCAAATGACGGCTATGAATTAGAGTTAAAGGGTGGCTCAACTATTTCTTCTGATGCTATCTTGATTGCGACACCATATTCTGTTATGAAACAGATGCTAAAGGGACATGAGTTTGTCGATAATCTAGCAAATATGAAAGCTACATCCGTTGCAAATGTCGCATTAGCTTTTGATCAATCTGCCATTAAAGAAGATATTGATGGTACAGGGTTTGTTGTGTCACGTAACAGCAATTATCGTATTACGGCTTGTACATGGACACATAAAAAATGGCCTGAAACAGCTGCACCTGAAGGGAAAGCATTGCTTCGTTGCTATGTTGGCAGGCCAGGTGATGAAGATGTTGTCGATCTTTCTGATAAAGCGTTAGAAGAAATAGTCTTACATGATTTGAATAAAGTGATGAAAATTGATGGTGATCCGCTTTTTTCTGTCGTTTCTCGTTGGAAGGATGCAATGCCACAGTATAGTATTGGTCATAAAGAGTTAGTGAATAACTTGGAGAACGGTCTTGCGACAGAACTTCCAGGAGTATTTGTGGCAGGTAGTCCATACGAAGGTATCGGTATACCTGATTGTATCGACCAAGGCGTGGCAGCAGTTGAAAAAATAATGAATTTCTTAGCAGAGTAACTTTCATAAGTGCTCTGCTTTTTTCTTCCCAAATAAAAAAGCATCAAACAGTTGGGTGTCTGTTTGATGCATATGTCTTTTACTTTATCTTGATTAATTGGATGGGAAAGTTCATCATCTCTTTTGCAGGATAAGAAGGATGAAAGAAACGAAAGATAAAAGGGTAAAAGACATGATAAGTTAGATGGCGGGATAATAGTAGTTCGTCTACATTATCAATCCGCACAATTCACACTTTTTGAATGATGCACGATAGTATTCGACACAATCATTCATGTAAAAGTGTTGATAGATAACATTGTACTATAACAAAAGAAAAACATCAATTATTTGTGATAGTACAATAAGGTGAGTGAGTATTATGTCGAAATAATGCCAATACATTGTGTTCTCTTTCTACTTCTTTTATACTAGTAAGAGATAATTAGCAATTAATAGGAGTGAACTAGTAATGAAATTTATTGATAATAAAGGAATTACCGATCCAATGATTAATTTAGCTATTGAAGAGTATGTGCTAAAGAACTTTGGTGCAGATGATACATATTTACTTTTCTATATTAACGCACCATCTATCATTATCGGTAAAAACCAAAATACGATAGAAGAAATTAATACAGATTATGTAGAGGAACAAGGCATTAAAGTTGTTCGTCGTCTATCTGGTGGTGGAGCTGTTTATCATGATGAAGGAAACTTGAACTTCAGCTTTATTACAAAAGATGATGGGAATAGCTTCCATAACTTTGCGAAGTTCACAGAGCCAGTAGTGGAGGCATTAAATAAATTAGGGGTACCTGCAGAGTTAAAAGGACGAAATGATTTAGTCGCAGATGGTCGCAAGATTTCGGGGAATGCCCAATTTACGACTAAAGGTAGAATGTTCAGTCATGGTACGCTTATGTATGATTCTGAAATTGAAAATGTTGTTCGTGCTCTAAATGTAAAAACAGAGAAAATTAAATCAAAAGGAATTAAATCTATTCGTAGTCGTGTCACAAATATTTCTGATTTTATGGACGAAAAATTATCAATGGACGAATTAAAAGCACATATTTTACGCCATGTCTTTGATGTAGAAGCAGTAGAAGATGTACCACAATATGTGTTAACAGATGAAGACTGGGATAATATTCACCAGTTATCAAAAGAACGCTACCAACAGTGGGAATGGAATTACGGTAAATCACCGAAATTTAATATTCAACAATCTCATAAGTTTGCTGGTGGTTTAGTCGATGTTCGTTTAGACGTGCATAAAGGTATCATTGAACAATGTACGATTTTTGGTGACTTCTTCGGTGTTGGCGATGTCAAAGAATTAGAAGAGCAATTACAAGGTGTGCGCTATGAGCGTCAAGCAATCGATGAAGTGTTAAGTAACATAGACGTGTCACACTATTTAGGTAAAATCACCAAAGAAGACTTCCTAGGATTAATTTATTAAAACAAGCTTTTGATAGAGGCTGGGACATAATTAAATAAGAAGAGTCAAAATCCGAACAATTCTATGCTAAGCGTAGGTAAAATACGTAGACTCCTGCGGGAATAGCGCGAGCTGAAGATCCATTGTGTGAAGTGGTTTTCTTCACACAATTAGCTGAAGCCGTTCCCGCGGAAAGCGAAGTATTTTGCCGAAGCGATATTTAAGCAAGTTTCGATGTTCGGATTTTTTCTGTCTAATTACTCTTTTGTCCCAGCTTCTTTTTTTATATAGTAAGACTAAAAATACCAACTTTATCCGTATAATAGGAGTAACTAGTTCATGTAGGAGTTGGCGCTATGAAAAAAATAACCATAGGATATACGGTATATGTATTAGTACTTTTTCTTTATTTTTATTATGTTTATCCTCTCACATCCTTTCATGATACACGTTATGGAGCGTTAGCTCATGCTTTTTTCTTTGCGATGTGGCCATTACAGCTATTGATGTTATACATACTAACAAAAAAAACAAATCTAATGGAACAACTGGAACGAATGCGATCAGAAATAAAGAAAGTGCTGTTATATGTTACGGTGCTAACCGTTCTAGATTATGTGGTTCATTTCCCGTTTCGCTTCATTTGGTATCAAATCACGATAAAAGAAGGAATAGGGACTCAAGATTTCTTATCTTGGCTAGCAGAACGATTACTACATACCGGCATGTTTTGGCTAGTGCTCTTTTTCATCATACTTACGGTACGAGCAATGATGAAAAAATGGCCGAACTTATGGGGCTTGATGCTTTGGCTTTTTGCCATTCCAGTGGTTCTATTTGTTGTATTCGTACAACCGATTTGGATTGATCCGTTGTTCGATGATTTTACCTCATTGCCAGAAGGAGAGTTACGCGAAGAAATCGAAACGTTAACAGAAGATGCGGGCATTAATGATGCAACACTGCTCGTTGCAAATAAAAGTGAGAAAACATCTACCTATAATGCTTATGTGACAGGTATCTTCCAGCATACACGGATTGTGTTATGGGATACGACCATTCTTGGCATGGATCAGAATGAAATTTTATTTATTATGGCCCATGAGATCGCGCATTATATTTATCATCACGTGTACTGGGGAGTTGGCTTATATCTTTTGCTGACACTTGTTGTATGTATCATATTGCAACAATGGACTCGTTCTTGGAAAAGCATATATTCCTTGCCGTCCTTAACTAAACTATTATTGATAACCGTAACAATACTCATGCTCACCCAGCCTCTATCACTTTGGGTATCTAGGGAGATGGAAAATCAAGCAGACCGATATGCGATTGAGCATACGGAAAACTTATATCCGGCATTGACAAGCTATCGTTTGCTTGCTGAACAATCTAAAGCAGATATCTCACCAGCACCATGGATTAGTTGGTTTCGTTCTAGTCACCCTTCTATAGCAGAGCGTATGGAACGAATCAAAGAAGAAATAGAGAATCGTGAAACAAATCCATCATTTGATTCGTATAGGTAATAGAGGTGATGGCATTGACTCATTATTATCAAAAAATTGTAAAGGCTCAAGAAGATAAGCGCAAATTAAATCGATGCAAACACGAACGAAAAGAATTAGCTGTTGAGTTAGAAACGTTAGAGCAACAAAAACAGGAATGCTACCAACAACTGCAAGATGAAAAAATTGATGTTGAAAAGCTAGAGTCTTTTAGTGTAGCGAATATCTTTTATTCAATTACTGGTCAAAAGGCTGAAAAACTAGATGAAGAGAAGCAGGAAGTCGCAAGAGCGCAATTACGTTATCAAGAAGCAAAAGCATCTGTTCAAGATGTGCGAGAAGATATCTCCGCATTGGATCAACAAATCTGTGCATTAGGAGAGCCTGATGTTCGTTATCAGCACTTATTAGAAGAGAAGTATCAATATTTGTTAGATACTAATCATGAAAGTGGACAACAAGCACTTGACGTATTAGATAAACTGGGCAACATGCAAGACGAGAAAACGGAAATTGCCGAAGCGATTGATGCAGGCGAAAAGGTAAAACGAGCTCTATCATCAGCACTATCTTCACTAGATAAGGCGAAGAACTGGGGAACGGTTGATATGTTTGGTGGAGGCTTGATTTCCACTTCTTTAAAACATAGCCATATCGATGACGCTAAGCAAGCTACACATGATGCCCAGCGTTTATTACGGAAATTTTCACATGAATTAAATGATATCGGTAAATCTTTTCAAACGAATGTGGAGATTTCTGGCGGATTAACGTTTGCTGATTACTTTTTTGATGGTCTTATTGTAGACTGGTTTGTACAAGATAAAATTAACCAGTCAGAACAGCAAGTAAGTGAGATGTATCAAAAAGTAGAGGAGACGATTTCACAGCTAATACGTCTCAATCATGATGTTAGCAACAACATTGATCAAGCAAACCATATATGGGAACAGCTTATCTATCATGCAAATTAGGGAAACCCTCGATTCACAGTCGAGGACTTTTTTTAATCCGACATTAGTGTGCACCAAAAGTCGGGTGTGCTTATCCTTTTTCTGCTATTCTTTAGTCAAGGAGGTCATGTAATGAGTGGATTACGAGAACTAAATCAAGCATTGGATTACATCGAGGAGCATCTTACTGATGAGATGGATTATGCAAAAGTAGCTAGTATCGCTTGTTGTTCAGAGTATCATTTCAAACGAATGTTTTCTTTTTTAGCTGGAATTGCCTTATCTGAATATATTCGCCGACGACGTTTAACTGTTGCTGCATTCGAATTACAAAATAGTAATACAAGAGTGATTGATATTGCTATCAAATGTGGCTATCAATCTCCAGATTCCTTTGCAAGGGCTTTTCGTGATTTGCATGGTATTAACCCATCTGAAGTAAAACTGAATGGTTCACTATTGAAATCTTTTCCAAAAATGACCTTCCAATTATCAATTGAAGGAGGAAATGAGATGAATTATCGTATCGAAGAAAGGGACTCTTTCCGAATTGTTGGTGTCCAAAAACGGGTGCCAATTATTTTTGAAGGGGAGAATCCAGAGATCACTGCCATGTGGAAATCACTGAACAAGGAGAAAATAGCACAATTGAAAGAGTTCGTGAACACAGAACCTGCTGGGATCATTCAAGCATCCACCAATTTCTCAGAAGGACGTATGGAGGAAGAGGGAGAATTGGATCATTATATTGGGGTTGCTACAACAAAAGAGAGCCCAGAACAATGGAGTTCATTGGAGGTTCCAGCTTATACTTGGGCAGTTTTTGAATCAATTGGCCCCTTTCCACAACACTTGCAAGAAACATGGGGAAGAATTTATTCAGAATGGTTTCCTTCCTCTCATTATCAGCAAACGAAAGGTCCAGAGATTCTTTGGAATGAAAATAGTGATTTTAATTCATCAACTTTCAAATGTGAGATTTGGATACCAGTTGAGAAGAAATAAATAGACTTTTAGCAGAAAAAAACGATACAAACGGTCTATAAGAAGCATTTCCGAGAATAAATTAAATAATAGGACAAGTACTCTAGTGAAAGAATGAAGGATAAAGTGCTGCTATATCCTTCATTCTTTATTTGCTTGGAAAATAGTAATGTCATCACCAATCGGTATAATCAAGGGTTCTGAGGGTGATTAACGCTTAACTTTTTCTTTATTCTGTTCAGACTCCTTTTACTTAGGTTTTTCTGTTGTCACTAACTGCTCCTGATCTGTAATATAAAAATCCATTTCTGGTCGTTCGTTAATCAAGTTTAGTTGTTCCAATTTAAAAAAGTTCACTTTACGGTATGGATCATGATCAATGACTGGTAATTCTTTTGTTTGTGCGATATATTGATCGACTGCTTGTTGGACTTGATCTAATGCATGTGCGATATGTTTGTCTTCTTCTTCAAATAAATCATACGTCTCCTTCGACATATAATAGTTCTTTTCTGGAATCGCCTTCAAAATAGGTGCTAATAATGTGTAGTCCAATGATAAATCATCTTGAATTAAAATTTTAAGTGGGATGTTTGGTGGTAAGTCTTTGCTGTAGGTATGGATGGCAGATCGTACTTCTTCTAACGATATTGCTTTTGTTGGGAATTTTTCCTTCTTGTCTTTTCTCTTTTTAAACCACAAATGATTCACCTCGCTTTTTGCGCAAATTTTAGTAAAAAAGGCCACTCAGTTGCTCTATTTAAGAAAATTATAGCAAATTTCAAGAAAAATAGTAGTGTGAATAGAAAAATAGGGCTTTTATCGTATGTTTGATTTCGAAAATGCCAATAACTTGTTACATTATAGGGGAATAAGTAAAAGGAGGAAGATAAATGGAAATGTTAATGGAGAAAGTTAGAGAAATTAGTCCGAAAACGTTGGCAGTTGTAGGTCACAAGACAGAGCAGGGGTACCTTACTAGAGTGATTGAGTATGAGGAAGTAGATGACTATGAAACTACTTTCAGTGCTCAAAAAGTAATGGATATGACGTGCAAATCATTTGGCATTAGTTTAAAAGGATTGATGGAAGGTACAAAAATGTTAAGTAAAATTACACATAAGCCACCAATTGCGATCGATCGGATAAGCGGGATGTATTTTTTTCCTGTCGAATCCCCTCTGAAAAAAACATGTACATGGATTGCTCATTCACACGTATTAGAACTGGAAAAAGTGGAACCACATTTAACAAGAGTAGTATTTAAAAATGGCCGCGATTTAGTGTTAGAAGTTTCTTATGCTTCGCTGATCAATCAATTGTACCGCACTGCTCAATATCGTTACCTGCTTAATAACAAGGTCCAGGATATCCTCGAAGTTTCTCAACAAGTAGCCGAAGCAAAATGGCATAAAGGGATCTAAATTAGTCATTTTCATTTTCTCTGTCTGTCCCCCCACTTTATCTTTTAATTTTGAAGTGGGGGATTACGGACGACAGCAAGAATCATTGTTTATATTAAAAATTTAAATGAATAGAAAAGGTATAGACAAAAATAAAATGATTATAGGAAATAAAGCGATTTTTAATGGTGTCCATTGTTTGGAAAAATAATCAACAGGATTTTTTGCTGGCGCATAAAGCCAGTTTGCGATCCGTTGTGATAATGATTTTTTTAGTGGAATTTCTGGTACTTCTATTTCAAATTCATCTAGTTTTTGATGTAATTCATCTGGAATATCATGCTTATTCATTATCATCAACCTCCAATAGGTGTTTAAGCTGTCTTAATGAGGTGTGTAGCCTTGACTTTACTGTTCCTATGGGAATTTGCAAAATATCTGCAATCTCTTTTTGACTTAAATCATGATAATAAGAAAATATAATTACAGACCTATGTTCATGCTTTAATTGCTGTAAGGCAGTACGAATTGTAAGTTTTTCTTCTAGTGAAACAGGTTCTTCTTGGTGTTGTTCGTATAAAAAAGGGAGTAGCTTTTTAAATTTATTTTGTCTTTTTAGTTTAGTTATCGTTAATTGATAAGCGATTCTAAACAAAAAGGTGCGAATATGGGACTTAGTGGGATCAAAATCATCTGCATATTTTTGAAATTTAATAAATGTATCCTGGACAATATCATAGCTTAATGCTTCATCTTGTGTGTAGCGGTAGGTGAACTGATAAATTTGTTGATGGTAAGTGTTAAATAGGTTTTCTATCTGGATAGGATCATTTGAACTCATCAGACCACCGCTCTTTAATTCCTTTATATACATACGCTAATCGAGTAATAAACCAAATGAATGTGACTAAAGAAAAAACGAATGTTTGGTGAAGGAAAAATTGTACCCAAGGGTTTTCAATATTCTCTCCTGAAAGCAAACAGACAAATAATCCAGTAATACATATAAATGTATAAATAGCAGCTACGATCATAGTATAATCCCATCTAGTCCAGTAAAAATAAAGATCTGATTTTTTAAAATCGATATTCCCCAGTCTGTCTTTTACTACTTTTTTGTTCATCGTAGCGATGAGCGTGACAAATAATCCACCTAAAACATTGGCAACGATCACACTAATCAACCAACCTATTTCCATTTTTATCATCTCCTTCATTTATTTATACCATTAATGGAGATGAAAGGTTCATTTTTTGAAAGAAATTACAGTTTTATTTTTTCCTTTTCTGAAGATACGGAATCATAAGCGTGTGCTAACAACTCTTCTAAAATCACTTCGACTTTTTTGCGAATAGCAGGATTAAAGTAATTTCGTTTTTCCTCTTTTCCTTTACAAAGGAACAAGTAAGAGGTGAACGAATCTTTTTTTTCAGCAGCTAATACTTGGATTTTCTCCTGTTGCATCTTCTTACGTAATTCTCGTCGCTCATTTGTTGCGTTTTTCTCCATCTTCTCTAATAGTGCAATATATGGTTCATTTATTTTAAATGGGGATAATTGGTTCATCTTTTGTAAATCATGTTTAATGACAGTTAAAGCCATTGATAAAAATAGAAAACGTGAAGCTAACTGCCACTCTTGTTCGTTTAAATATCTCATTTTCCATTTCCACCTCCACAAGAACGTTTGTTCTTATTATATGCTTACTTTAAAAAAAATGCAACATTTTAAGCAAAATAATAGGAATTTTTTGTGAAAGAGTAGGAAATGAGAAGAAAACGTATTAAAATATAGTGAAAAGAAAGTTTTTCGTCATATGAAGGAGTTATACAAGGCATGATAGCATACAATATAAGTAATTTAATCCATATAAATGTTGATCAAATAGATGCATTAATTGAAGCAAATGAATATGGTAAATTAATTGACTTTCTTCTGAAAAGTTATGCGAGCTTAGGTCCAATCCCAGGTTTTTTACTTCCGTTTATAGAGTCATTTCTCCCTTTTTTACCAATTATTTTATTTGTGGTAACAAATGCTGCGGCATATGGTTTGTTAGAAGGTTTTCTTTTGTCTTGGTCTGGTACGAGTGCTGGAACTATTGTCGTGTTCATTTTGGTAAGACGCTATCAACATTTGAGGTTTTTTAGATGGCTAAGTAGAAATAAACAAGTATCGAAAGTAACAAATTGGTTATCTCGTCACGGATTTGGACCACTATTTTTGTTGCTTTGCTTTCCATTTTCACCGACAGCGATTATTAATGTTGTAGCTGCCTTAACAAGTATGGGACTTTATCAATTTGTGTTAGCTGTCTTACTAGGTAAAGGTGTGATGGTATTTACCATATCGTATGTTGGAGAAAGTATTACTTCTTTTGCTGAAAACCCAATGAGAACGATTATAGTGGCGATAAGTGTAGTCATTCTTTGGGTGGTCGGAAAATATATAGAGAGCTATTTACAAAAAAGATCTGAGGAAAAAGATGGAGATAAAATGAATTAAATTTTTCCAAATGGGGTAAATTAGTAATAAAGAAAGTCCCTTTGGAGGGAAATGCTATGAAGAAAAAACGGATTTGGCAGATAGTACGTATTGTTATTTTTGCTTCTTTGTTGACCATCTTCTTCCGTTCTTATCTATTTGCGAGTTATGCTGTAAATGGTAAGTCAATGGAACCAACGCTATATGATGGGAATCTATTAATGGTTAACAAAATGGTATATGATATGATGGATATTAATCGGTTTGATGTGATTGTTTTTCATGCCAATGAAACAGAAGATTATGTAAAGAGAGTAATAGGTATACCAGGTGATGAGATAACTTATTCAGACGATGTATTATATGTGAATGATGAACCAGTTGATGAGCCTTATTTAGAACCGTATAGAGAACAAGTGGAACGATTAACAGAAGATTTAACGTTGGAAGACTTAACAGGAGAAACGACTGTACCAGAAGGACAATTGTTTGTATTAGGAGATAATCGAACGAAAAGTTATGATAGTAGAGATATAGGATTTGTTGACCAAGGTTCAGTAGTCGGAAAAGTCGATATTCGCTATTGGCCAGTATCAGATATTAATTTTACATTTATTAAATAAGGAAAGTATTTCAAATAAAAGCTCGTTCTAGCAAAGTATGTTTGTGGAGCGGCTTCTTTTTTTGTGGAATTATATGGTATAATCGTGGTGAGAAAAGAAGGCGTAACAAGTATTTATAAAAAATTAAAAAAGAGGTGTGAGATGACAACTATTTATAAGAGTAAAGGTGGTAAACAGGTATTACATGATAAATACGAAAAATACTTGAACACTTTACTCTTCGATGTGGGAAGAGAGTATGTAGAGACTAGGTTTGGGGAAACACATGTACTTGTGGCAGGACCAGAGGATGGCCAACCGGTTTTTGTTTTTCAGGGTGGTAACTGTATTAATCCGATGACACTTTCATGGTTCTCATCATTAGCTAAACGTTATAGGATATATGCTCCTGATACAATTGGTCATCCTGGGCTTAGTGCTGAAACTAGAATATCTGCAGAAGACCAAAGTTTCCCTCAATGGATTGAAGATGTAATGGAGCATTATCACATTCAAAAATGTGCATTTGTCGGACCATCTTATGGTGGTGGGATTATTCTTCGGTTAGCGACATTCATGCCGGAAAAGATAGCGTGTGCTGTTTTAGTAGCTCCAGCAGGTATTAATCTTGGCTCTAAACGGCGTATGATAAAGGATGTTTTATATCCACTTATTTGTTTCCGCATTACTTCATCAAAGAAACACCTCAAAAAAATGACAAATGCTATGTCGGATAATATGATGAAAGACATCGATAGTGAGTTAATCGGGGATGTCATGAAATATGTCAAGCTCGAACAGAACATGCCTAAACTTACAAACAAAGAAGAATTAGCAAACTATCGTGCTCCTACTTTAATAATCGCAGGGCAGAAGGATATTTTTTTTCCGGAAAGTAAAATACATGATAAAGCAAAAGAGATTATTCCTAATTTAGTAGCATTTAAAAGTTATGACATGAGTCATTTTCCTTCAGAAGAGTATCTAGTGAAAATGAATAAAGAGATCAGGATGTTTCTTGATAAGTATTATGAAGAAAGTGAGATAATGCATAGGAATAGGGTAAACTCCTTGTAATGCTTGTTTTAGGAGATGTACAGTAGAGCGAGAAAATAGGTGAATAAGAGGCGGTAATTCTTGCCGTCTCTTTGAGAAGTGAGATTTAACCGATAATCAATCTATTAGGAACGACAGCAATATTGGTCAATTTTTTTAGCAATCCTTGTTAATGGAATGAATAGGTAAGTATGTTACAATTCTTTTGAAAACGCTTACCAAAATAAAGAGATTCTGAAGAAATTGACGAATATTGTTTAATAGAAGCGTTTCTTATATCAAGGAGGGGTACAAAGTGAAGGGATACCATGTATTAAAGGCAAGTATGTTTAGTTTGTTGTTCGTAATATGTGTGGCGTGTTCGAGTAGTTCCAGTGCTGGTCAATCAGATGAAATTACCATCATGGCTAATTTAACATCTGCTCAAGCGCCAGCAAGTGATAACCCCATTATTGAAAAAATAGAAGAAGCTACAGATACAAAACTAGACATCACATGGGTAATGGATGAAGTATACGATGAGAAGATGAACGCAGTTATTGCAACAAGTACAGTTCCTCAAGCTTTGTTTGTGAAAAATCAAGATTCATTTAAAAAGATGAAAGATTCCATCGATGAAAATCAATACTGGGATATTGAGCCGTTTCTTGAGGATTATGAGTATTTACGTAATCTGAATCCCGATGTATTGGACAATACTAGAGTGAATGGTAAATTGTATACTTTATATTCCGGGCGTGACGCATCACGATGGGGATTGATTTATCGTAAAGATTGGGCAGATAATTTAGGGTTAGATGCACCGACAAACACGGATGAATTATATGAAATGTTTCGAGCATTTACAGAAGATGATCCTAATAACAGTGGTGAAGACGATACAATTGGTGTAGCAGCAGCTTCAGACCTTGTATATGGTGGTTTTAAATTTACTAGTTCATACTTTGGAACACCGAACAATTGGGGCGAAAAAGATGGTGAACTACTTCCAGAATTTATGTTTGATGAATATATCGATACGATGGATTTCTTTAAAGATTTAAGAGGAAAAGGTTATGTAAACCAAGACTTTCCTGCGACGAGCCAAAGTGATCAAAATGATATGTTAATAACAGGTAAGGCTGGAGCGGTAGTAAGTTGTATTTGTAGCGCAGGAAGCTTTCAAGATCAATTACAAGCAAGTGATCCAGATGCAGTATTAGATGTACAAAATCGCATTTCAGGACCAAATAATGGCCCAGGTAACTGGTCTAATTCGGGTTATGGATCGGTTGTGTTATTTCCGAAAGCATCTAACGAAACAGAGGAAGACTTAAGAAACGTATTAGCCTTTTTTAATGAATTAATGAAACCTGAAAATTATAATTTACTTACTTATGGGATTGAAGGAACACATTATGAAGTGGTAGACGGTAAAGCGAAAGGTATCGAATCTGCCACAGAACAATCACAACGTGAAGTTCGTCCGGTTTTAGGACTTGTTATTGGTGATGAAACAACGGTCGATGCATATCAGCCATATCCGAAAAATGAACTATATGCGAAACAATATGAACAAATTCGTGATAATAACAACATTTTAATTAATGATCCAACCGCACCACTTGATTCAGAGACATTTGGTCAAAAAGGTGGAGCACTTCAGCAAATTATCGATGACGCAACGTCTAATTATATGCTAGGTGATCTTGATTTAGATGGATTCAATGAAGAGATAGACAGATGGAAAGCAGAAGGTGGAGAGCAAGTAATCGAAGAATATAATGAAGCATATCAACAATAAGTAAAGTAGGTGTGATGGAATGAGTTATGATATCACTAAAGTAGAAGAGAAGTATCAGCTAACGATTGATTTGATTGTTGATCAACATAGTAAAGTAGATGAAATACAAGGGAAAAAGGTATATACAACGGTTGCTTCCGCTTTAAGTAGTATAGAAGATGGAGCGGGCAACATTTTTATAGCAAAAGGAATCTATTATGAAAAGTTAGAAATAACCTCTCCATCTGTTACACTAGTTGGAGAGGATCGTGATCAAACGATTCTAACTTATGATGTAGCGAGTGGGACAAAGAAAGATGATGGTTCCACATATGGTACGTTTGAAAGTGCAAGTGTAATCGTCAAACAAGCTAATTTCACTGCTTATCATCTAACATTTGCGAATGGCTTTGACTACATGGCAGAGTATACGAAAAATGAGAATGATGAAACAAGAATGAAAAATGTTCAGGCCGTTGCTTTTCGGACTGCAGAAGCAAGTAATCACACGAAAATAATAGGATGTCGTTTTAAAGGATATCAAGATACGTTGCTTGTAGATAAAGGAACACACTATTTCAAAGACTGTATGATTGAAGGTGCCGTTGATTTTATTTTTGGAGCAGGGCAAGCAGTTTTTGAAGAATGTGACATTATTTCTTTAGATAGAGGAGAGTCCTTTAATAATGGATATATTACAGCAGCAAGCACTTCTATTCATACACCGTATGGTTATTTATTTGAAGCTTGCCACTTATTAAAGGAATCAGCTACAATGAAAAATGAAACCGTTTATTTAGGAAGACCTTGGCACCCAGGTGGAGATCCAGATGCACAAGCAAGTGTTTTGTTTTATCGTTGTAATATGGACGGCCATATTAAACGTGAAGCATGGACAGAAATGGGAGGGTTTTCGCCAATGGATGCAAGGTTGTATGAATATCAAAATCAAGGGGAAGGTTCTGCTGTTAATGAGAACAGAAGAGAGTTACCAGAGAACGAAGCAGATGCGTTTCGTCATTACTTAAGAGAACGTTGTATAAAGTGAGACTTCAATCAGTGGGAGTGTGTGACTCCCACTGATTGCTAGCGAAACTTATCAGGGCGTTAGCGTCCGTTTATCCCCCACTTACCTTCTTTGTTTTCACTCGAAATTTGAAGTGGGGGTTTTACAGACGTTTGCTCCGTGATAAATAATTAATCACAGAGGTGACTTTTCATGGGAGAATTATCAGTACCAGTTCAAGATGAATATGTACCAGGCTTTTTAATCCAAGATAAGAAGGAACCTTCGCAAATGCCTATCTATCATCGACATGTAGGTTATGAGATTGTATGGCTGAAAGAAGGAGAGGCAATGTACATGTTTGAAGAAAAGGTATATCGGTTACGAAAAAATGCGATTCTTCTTTTTAAAAGCTCCGAATTCCACCGGGTAAGTTTAAAAGAAGGAGCAACATATGAGCGAATCGTCGTGATGTTTACCGAAGATTTTCTCCCTGATAGTCATCCTATTTATCAAACATTTTCTTCTTTTTTAGAGCAGCTTTCTTCACCACATTTCTTATTGAATCTATTCGTCTGGCAAACAGAAAAACTACAAGTGATTACAGATAATTTATTGCTAGAGCACAGGCAGCAAGATAGTTGGAAACAAAAAGAGGCGATTGAATTATATTTATTAGAATTGTTACTTTTTATTTGTCGAGAAGTCAAAAATGAACATAAAGATATCCTTTATCAAAAAATAGAACAACATCAAAATAAAAAAATGGCTGTTCATGACCGGTTAATTAAAGAGATAAATGATGTTTGGAACACGGATTGGCGACTAGATAACATCGCAGCAAAATTACATATGAGTAAGTATTATGTGTCTCATTTTTTTAAAGAAGAATTTGGCGTGACGATTCAAGAATATATTTTGCAAAGAAGGGTATTTGAAGCAAATAAATTACTATCAGAAACAGATATACCAATCCATCAGATTGCGGAATATGTTGGTTTTATGTCTGCTTCTAGTTTTAATAGAAGATATAAGGAAAAGACAGGAATTACGCCGAATCAATATCGGAAAAACAATAAGCATTTCGAAACATAGAAAATGCAGATGAAGATAAAGATAAAGGAGACGGCACAATGGAACAAACAATAGTAAACCTACAAGAATATAGTCCTGAATGGAAGAAACAATTTGATCTAGAGAAGGAGCAGCTTGTAACTGTTTTGATGCCACAAGTAATTGCAATAGAACATATTGGCAGTACTTCTGTTGAAGGGATAATGGCAAAGCCGATTATAGATATTCTTGTCGGTATGAAAGATTTGCGGGAGGTCCATGACTTTGTGCAACCATTAAAAAAGCTCGGTTATGAGTATGTGCCTAAGCAAGAGTTAAAGGATAGACGCTTTTTTAGGAAAGGTGAATGGGGAAAAGGAACTGTTCATTTGCATATTTGTGAATTCGGCAGTAGTGAATGGATAGAAAAAATACTATTCCGAGATTATCTAAGGTCACATACAGAGGCAGCTAAAGAATATGAAGAAATGAAAAAGAAACTAGCTTTTAGCTATAAATATGAGCGACAGACATATACGAAGAAGAAAGAGCCATTTATCAAGAGGATAATAGAGAAAGCTAGAACATAAGTTTATCATGGTGTAAAGGCCTGTAAAAACCCTATTGTTTTCATTACTTTCAAAATGTTGAAACTAATGAAAACAACTAAGATAGACATAAGAAGCCACTGAAAATCAAGAGATTCTCAGTGGCTTTTACATGACTTGGATTATTTCTCTACATCATCCATCTCAACAGCTTCATCCATCTCGATATCGATATCATCATCAGGACTGTCAAACATACCTGGCTCCGCATTTTTATTATTGCTGACCCGTATTTCTACTGTATAGTCCATCGACACATACTCATTAAATTGACTCATACCTACAACGGTTCCTTTTACTTCTGGAGCGTCAACATATTTGACGATATAGGAAATGCTTGCTCCTTTTGATTGATAATCATCGTAAAATGCTCGAGGTAGATCGCCTTCCAGTTGGCCACGATAATCTCGTAAATATGGTTTGCCTTCTGAATACGTAACGGTAATATTTTGATTATCTTGTTCTGTTATCTCTGTTCCTGGTTCAATGGACTGTGCAATAAGTTGTCCGTATTTAACATTATTATGGAATTGTTGTTTAACGGTAACGTTTAAACCTTCATAATTCATTGCTTCATCCATCGTTAAGGAAGCAAAGTTAGGTACTTCTGTTGCTTCTCCAAGTGAAATAGTGATTTTCATCTTTTCTTTTTTGGCAATCATTTCTTCAGGATCAATGTTTTGCTTGCTTACAAGTCCGGTCTCTATTTTTTTCGATGGCTTTTCTTTGAAGCTAATTTCTATATCATTTGCTTCTGCCCATTGCTCTACTTCTTCTTTTGTTTTGCTGACAAAGTTTGGAACCTTAATATCTTTTTTGAACACTTCTTCACCTTTGGAAAAGTAGACAGTAGCATTGTCTTGGCGCTTATACTCTTCTTCATTTATAGACTCATCTCTAATCACAAAACGAGTGAAATCCCCGTTTTCAATATCTTCACTGTATTCTGTTACGATTTGAAGATTATCCGCCTTATTTTCGTCTTTCCATGCTTCTGCTTCACTCAATGTCATTTCTTCGAAGGCTGGCAACTCGATATGTGCTTCAGGATCTGCACCGATGCTACTAGTTAACGTGATTGTTGAGCCTTTTTTCACGCGTTTACCTTGTTTAACCGCTTGTTCGATAACTTGGTTAGCATCATATTCCATGCTATATTCTTGTTCTAGAGCTATTTCCATCTTGTTTTCGTCCGCCCATTTTCTTGCTTCGGCAACAGGTTCACCGATAAAGCTTTCCATTTTTACGTATTGCGTAAAGTAGTAAATGAACCCGATTAATAGAAGAAAGATAGCGCCACTCCCGATATAAATCAACAATTTGATTCGCTTATTTCGTTGATAATTCGGATCAATTTCAATTTGATCGTTGTGCTCAGTAGTCTCAGGTGTATATGTTTCTTGTTTCGGTGTTGGAGATGTTGTTTTTTTCTTAGGCGATTCTTTTGTTTCTTCTTTTTCTTGCTTCGGTTGTTGTTCTACTGGATTTTTCTTCTTTTTATCTAACTTATCGTAATTATCTTTATCAAAATTGGAAAGGAAATCACTCATGGTTATGCAAGACGCCTTTCTTTAGATAAAATGTTTGATCAGATTGTTGGGCAATATCGTTAGAATGGGTAACCATTACGATGCATTTATTGTGCTCATGGGCTAAATTCATAAAAATATCGATAATTTCTTTTTCCATTTCTTCATCTAAATTTCCGGTCGGCTCATCGGCAAGAATAAGTTCCACATTTGTTGAGAGCGCACGTGCAATTGCTACACGCTGTTGCTCTCCACCAGACAGTTTATTGACAGTACGGTCCGCTTTATCTCGAGAGATGCCAATGTAATCTAACAAATTATAAGCAACTGTTTTATGTTCGTTAGGTAGTTCATTTTGCGTAATCGACATAGCTATTAGTACATTCTCTACTGCTGTAAAAGTAGGGATGAGGTTGTAACTTTGAAAAATAATCCCGATTTTATTACGACGATATGTTTCGTGACCGATTGCTTCAAGATTTTGACCGTTGAATAGCACCTCACCAGTGTGTGGTTTATCCATGGCGCTTAGTAGTGATAGTAACGTTGTTTTACCTGATCCTGATTGACCTAAAATTGTATAAAATTTTCCTTTTTCAAAGGAAACATTTGTATCTTTTAAGATAAAGCGACGACTTTCGCCATCTTGATAATAATAATTTAAATCTTTTGCTTCTAATATCATGATTGGTGCCTCCTTTTACATCATTATTTTCTTAGGGTTTAGTCGTACAATATAAATTAATGGAATAAGTGTTGATAAAAGAATTGTTAACATTCCGACTACATAGAAGAATAAGACGAATTCTCCTGATAAACTAACTTCATAAGCATCAATTACATCTGTAGAAGATACTTGCGGATCTAGCTCTGTATAAGAATAGAAATCCTCCTCTTGCGAACTGTTAGATTCAATCATCGAACTAGAAACAGTTTGTGCTAGTAGATTTCCGGTGAAGAGGGACAAAGTCATTCCGATAATGGAAATGATAATAACCTCTGTCATGATTTGTCCAACTACACGTAGACGAGATTCTCCTAATGATAGATAGATACCAAGTTCATGTTTACGATCACGTAGGAATAGCAAAACAACTAAACCGATAATAAGAATGGTAGTAATAACAGCAACGATCAATACATATTTAGCTAGAGTAGACATCGACTCGATTGGACCAGCAATATTCTCGTATGTATCTGTAGCGTGATGCACAATATAATACTGCGGTAATAATGGTAATGTCTCCTGCTCAAATGCTTCCGCATCCTCTGCATTATTTAGGACGAAGATTGGTGAAAGATACATATCATCCATGGACAAATCATCATCAAGCCCATAAGCAAATTGCGACTCTTGGAAAATCATTTCGTTAGGTACATAAAGTGTATTTTGATATTCACCATCCATAAAATCATGGAAATCATCGTCATTATTTTGCTCTGTATTAACGGTTGTAGGTTCGAAAAGCCCAATGATTTCTAATGGAACGTCCCGTGAATCAGTAATGCTTTCCTCCCCAGTCTCCTCGTCGTAATCATAGACTTGGTTTAGTAAGTTAAATGTATCCCCAACTTGTAAATGGTTTGCTTCTGCTAAATTTTTAGAAATAATGGTCACAGGACTTCCGTTGGTAATTTCATCATCGTTAAATACACGACCATCAATTAGATTAGCCTTCCCTTCTTCAAAGTCAAGAATGGATGCGTAATTAACCCCTTTGATTTCGAAGTGTATCATATCATCGCCAAAGTCCACTTCTCCTGCTGTTCCTTCATATCTTTCCATATCTTCTGAAGGGAGATAGTCTGTTGCGTTATAATCATAGTATTTAACATATGGTAGTTCTCCGATTTGTTTAATTAAATCGGTTCCAACAGAGCTAAAATCAATTTCCATTAACTCCGATTCATCTAGTTCTTCAATTTGCTCATAATCAAGCTCTACCGTTGCAGCGGTTCCAAGTCTTTCTTTAATGTTTTTCTCCACATTACTTGTTGCTTGTGAAATGGAAATTGCACCAGCAATTACATTTCCGAGAATAAATAAGACGGCAAGTAGAATAAAAGATTTGCCTAATCTTCTCGTAACACTTAGTAGTCCTCTCTTAAAAAAGTTCATCATCTTCCCCCTGTTTTCTATAATGTCTTCAAAAAAATAATTCCTATATATTATAGACGTATTAACTAAGGAAAAAGTTCCGTATATTACAAAAAATTATAATTTCTTGTAATAAAATGAATAAATAACTGTATCTTCTTAATTCATGGTAAAGACATCTATCATATTCTTATTTTAAGCAGCTATCATTTTACTCAGGAACGTACGTTTGATATAATCTGTGATAGAATAAACAAAAGGAATAAGAAAGTAGGTGTCTTCTTTGTTGCGATTTTTAATTGGCAATGCAACGGTGAACAAAAGTAAAGAGTGCCTCAAGGAAATAAGACAAGAGCTTGCCTCTAACCCGCAAGGACCTCCAATTATCTATCTAGTACCAGATCAAATGACCTTCCAACAAGAATATGCATTATTAAATGATCCCGATGTCAATGGCTCGATTCGTGCACAAGTATATAGTTTTTCACGATTAGCTTGGCGTGTTATGCAACTAACAGGAGGGGCAACAAAGAAATACATTACATCAACTGGGATGCAAATGATGCTGCGAAAAATTGTGGAAGAAAGAACAGAAGAGTGGAAAGTATTCCAAAAGGCTATTGAAAAACAAGGCTTTATTGAACAATTAGAAACCATGATAACGGAATTTAAACGCTATTGTGTCACACCAGATGCTATTCATATGCAAATGGAAGAAATGGAACGATTTCAGCATCAAACAATTAGTGAAAAGGCGTTACATAATAAATTAGATGACTTAGTTTATATTTATCAGCAATTGACAACAGCACTTGCTGGTCATTATATGGACAGTGAAGATCAATTACAGCAGTTAATAGAAAAGCTAGAAACAACTAATTTTCTGGCGGACACTACTATATATATTGATGGTTTTCATCAATTTACACCACAGGAATTGTTCGTAATAGATGTCATGTTGAAGAAAGCAAAAAATGTCACGATTACATTAACCGTTGATAATGTAAACAATGAAGAAATAGTACCGTTAGATCTTTTCTATCAAACGAAAGAAACCTATTATCAAATTAAGCAATTAGCTGAACAAGCAATGATTCCCACAGAAGTAACGTCATTAAAAGCAGAGGAAGGCGAAGAGAATGCGTTTATCCATTTAGATCAGCATTTCGATAGTCGACCTGTTCAAAGTTACGATAGCGAAGCTCCGATTCAGATCGCCGAAGCAGTTCATCCACGTGCAGAGATAGAAGGAGCGGCACAAGAAATTGTCCAATTAGTAAGAGATAAAGGATATCGATATCGGGATATTGCGGTTTTACTTCGTGAGCCAGACGTGTATCATGATTTGATTACAACCGTATTTGAAGATTACCAAATTCCTATTTTTGTCGATGAAAAAAGAACGATGCTACACCATCCGTTGATTGAAACGATTCGCTCTCTACTTGATGTTATTGAGGGGAATTGGCGTTATGATGCAGTTTTTCGTTTGTTAAAGGCTGGTTTTATCCCAATTGGTGCAGGTAACGACAAGTTAGACCAAGAAGCAATCGATGAATTGGAGAATTATGTGTTGGAATATGGTGTTCGAGGGCGAAGCAGATGGTTAAGTGATAAGCCATGGATATTCCAACGATTCAAAGGTTTTGATCAGTCAGCGCAAACGGATAATGAGTTGGACACACAAAACCGAATTAACACATATCGTGAAAAGGTGACAGATGCACTTGCTGATATTGATAAGAAGCTTCGAGAATTGCCGACAATAAAAGAAAAGGCTATTGCTTTATTTGAATGGCTGGAATCAATTGGTGCACCAAATCGGTTAGAAACGATGCGAGACTTATATGATGAAGAAGGTCGTGTGGAAAAGGGACGTGAACAAGACCAGGTTTGGGATGCAATTATCCAGCTTTTAGAGGAGATTACGGAAGTGGCTGGTGAAGAAGAGATGGAACTTCAAACATTTCGGAATGTATTAGAATCTGGATTTGATTCGTTGCGCTTTTCTCATGTTCCACCGAGTATTGATCATGTTGTAGTAGGTTCAATTGACCGTTCACGTATGCATGGTATAAGAGCGGCCTTTTTGTTAGGTGTAAATGAAGGGACATGGCCAATGAAGCCAGGCGGAGATGGTTTGATTACGGAAGAAGAGCGTACTCTTTTACAAACACATGGCTTACAACTTGCAAACGGAAGCAAGCGTCAATTATTAGACGACTGGTTTTATGTCTATTTAGCTTTCACTTTACCATCTGATTATTTATGGGTGAGCTATCCAATTAGTAATGAAGAAGGAAAACAGAAAGTTGCCTCTCCATTAATCAAAAGAATGGAAGAAATATTTCCGAAGCAAAAAGCGCGTTTATTTCTGCAAGATCCAGAAGAAATGACAGAGGCAGAGCGCTTTGTCACAACACCGAATAAAACAAGAGGTGCATTAACAGCGCAATTAGCTAGAAAATTAAGAGGCTATCCAATTGATGACATATGGGATTATACATTAAATTGGTTTATTGAAAAATCTGATCAACCATCGCTTAATAAACGTGTGTTGAACAGTCTCTTTTATCAAAATAAACCAACAGATTTAGCGGAAGAAACCGTTAAACAATTGTATCAAAAAGAAATTAAAGCAAGTGTGTCAAGATTAGAGATGTACCATCGCTGTTCCTATCAACATTTTGCTAAGTATAGCTTGAATTTAGATGAGCGTCCAACCTATAAATTGGATGCACCAGATATTGGTCAGCTTTTCCATGAAGCGTTGAAACAAATAACAGAATGGATTCAAAAGGAAGGTCGACAGTTTGCAGATATTTATGATCAAGAAGCGAAAAAATATGCGCATCGTGCTGTAGGACAACTGGCTTCTGTATTACAGCATCAAATTTTGCATAGTTCGAATCGTTATCAATACATTCAACGTAAATTAGAAAATGTTATTGCAAGAGCGACATATGTGCTTAGTGAACAGGCTCGAAAAACGAATTTTTCACCGGTTGGATTAGAGGTAGGGTTTGGCTATCCTGACCAGTTAAACCCGTTAACCGTCCAATTACCAAATGATTATACATTGATGTTGCGAGGTCGGATTGACCGTGTAGATCAAGCGATCGAGAATGAACAACTATATTTACGTATTATTGATTATAAGTCAAGCTCAAAAGGGTTGAATTTAACAGAAGTATATTATGGGCTAGCGCTACAAATGCTTGCTTACTTAGATGTGGTATTACAAAATGCAGAAAGCTGGCTAGGTCACCAAGCATCACCAGCAGGCGTTCTGTACTTCCATGTCCATAATCCAATGGTTTCAGCTAGTGACTTCCTAGCAGAGGATAAAATCGAACAAGAAATATTTAAAAAGTTCAAGATGAAAGGTTTACTTGTTGACCAAGAAGATGTCGTTCGAATGATGGATACATCACTTGAATCAGGTAGAAGTAACATTATTCCGGCAGGATTTAGTAAAAGCGGATCTTTCTATAAAGGATCACAAGTTGCCGAACGAGAAATCTTTGACGAATTGCACCGTTATATTCATCAATTAATGGAAAATGCAGGACTTGCTATAACAGAAGGGAAAGTAGACCTTAATCCATATCAACAGCAGCAATTAACAGCATGTACATTTTGTGAGTTCCGTTCGGTTTGTCAATTTGACCCGACCTTAGCAGAAAATAATTACCGTAAGTTAAAAGAGATGAAAGATGAAGAAGTTATCGAAGCGATCAAGCGAGGTGAAGAATAATGCCACAATGGACAAAAGAACAAGAAGAAGCCATTTATCAATCAGGAAAAAATATACTAGTAGCAGCAGCGGCAGGCTCTGGTAAAACAGCTGTCCTTGTAGAACGGATTATTCAAAAATTATTACAGAAAGAACAGCCAGTCGATATTGATACCTTGCTTGTCGTAACGTTTACCAATGCAGCTGCACAAGAAATGCGTAATCGAATTGGGGAAGCGATTGAATCAGCTTTAGAAAATAATCCAACATCGAATCATTTAAAAAAACAATTATCCTTATTACAAAATGCCTCCATCTCAACTTTGCATGCTTTTTGTATGGAATTAGTCCGCAAATATGCGTATCAAATTGATATTGATCCCAATTTCCGAATTGCGGATGATATTGAGGCAGACCTAATTCGTCAAGATGTTTTAGAGCAATTATTTGAAGAGTGGTATGGTAACGAATCAGCAGGTGAACAAGAAGCATTTTTTGCCGTTGTAGATCGTTTTAGTAGTGATCGTAATGACTTAGAAGTGGAATCACTTATTTTGAAAATGTATGAGTTTTCGATCCAACACCCAAATCCAGATTATTGGCTTGAGCAGATGGCAACAATTTATCGAGTTAATACAGAGTTAGCGGAAAGTGAAATTCCATGGCTAGCGTTGTTGAAAGAAGAGGTTATCGATCAATTAGAGGTGATGGAGCAATTAGCAGAACAAGCGCTTGATGTAACAAGGGAAAGTGACGGTCCTTATCATTATGCAGAAGCAATCGATTTAGATAAGGAGATGATTCAGCAGGCAAAAGGTGCCATTGCTGTTTCATGGGAAGAAGGGCGAACGATTTTTGCTGGTAGTAAATTTAAAGCTTTGTCGCGTAAAAAAGTAGAATGTAATGAAGATAAAAAAGAGACAGTCAAAACGATTCGTGATCAAATAAAGAAAAGATGGGGAAATATTGCGAACGATTGGTTTACACGAAGTTTAGCTGATCATCTTCGTGATATGGAAGAGCTTCATCCAACGATTAAACAACTAACGGAAATGATTAAACAGTTTAAAGCTGCTTACCAGGAAGCGAAGAAGGAAAAAGGTCTCGTTGATTTTTCTGATTTGGAGCACTTTGCTTTAGAGATTTTATTAGAAGATAAGGAAAGCGGAAAACCGTCATCGGTCGCGCTTGAGTTTCAGCAAAGATTCACAGAAGTAATGGTGGATGAGTATCAAGATACAAATATTGTGCAAGAAACAATTTTGTCGCTCGTATCTAATCAAGAGAATGAAGGCAACATGTTTATGGTTGGTGATGTGAAACAAAGTATTTACCGTTTTCGTCATGCAGAGCCAACACTTTTTATTGAAAAATATAATCGATTTGCGACAGAAGAAGATCCAGGCTATCGAATTGATTTAGCAAGAAATTTCCGAAGTCGTGAGCAAGTACTAAGTACAGCAAATTATATTTTTAGACAGTTGTTTGATCAAAAAGTCGGCGATATCGATTATGACGAAGATGCTGAATTAATCTATGGTAATAAGGACTATGATCAGGTTCCTTTTTCAAATCCAGAGACAGAACTACTGCTTATTGATCAGGAAACAAATGAAACAGAGGAGCTAGCAGAAGACAGTGAAAATGAAGAAGATTTAGAAAAAGCACAACTAGAGGCACGTGCTTATGCAACGAAGATTAAAGAATGGATTGGAGCAAATGGAGAGAATCCTACGGAGATTATGGACAAGGCGACTGGCCAATCTCGAAAAGTAGAATATCGCGATATCGTTATTTTATTACGCTCCATGACATGGGCGCCGACGATTATGGAGGAATTTAAAAAGCAAGGAATCCCTGTATATGCAGAGCTTTCTACTGGATATTTAGAAGCTATTGAAATCCAAGTGATGATTAGTTTACTGAAGGTAATTGATAATCCGAGACAAGATATTCCTTTAGCATCTGTACTAAAATCGCCAATTGTTGGATTGGATGAAGACATGCTTGCCAAAGTTCGTCTGGCGAAAAGAGGTGCACCATATTTTGAGGCATTAAAGGAATACGTCAAAACGACGGATAACGAAGCAATTGAACATTTCTTGCAACAATTAGAATATTGGCGTCGTGAAGCTAGACAAGGAGCATTAGCCCACTTGATTTGGAATATTTATCAAGAGACTGGTTATTATGATTTTGTTGGAGGAATTCCTGGTGGTCGCCAACGTCAAGCGAATTTGCGTGCTTTATATGACCGAGCTAAAAGTTATGAATCAACGTCATTCAGAGGGTTATTCCGTTTCCTACGTTTTATTGAACGGATGGAGGAAAAGGGAGATGACTTAGGCGCAGCAAAAGCTTTAGGTGAACAGGAAGATGTTGTTCGAATTATGACGATTCATAAAAGTAAAGGGTTAGAATTTCCTTTAGTAATTGTCGGTGCAATGAATAAGCAATTTAATCAACAAGATTTGCGGGCAAAATATTTATTGCATAAGGAATTAGGTTTTGCGACGAAATATATTGATCCCGTTAAGCGAATTATGTATCCAACCCTGATATATCATGGTATTAAGAAACAAATGCAGCGAGAAATGCTAGCCGAAGAAATGCGAGTATTATATGTTGCGTTAACGAGAGCGAAGGAGAAAGTCGTATTAATCGGTACAGTAGGATCATTAGATAAGAAGAAAAAGAAATGGGCAAACTTAGTCAATCACCATGATTGGGTTCTACCGTCTTATTATCGATTAGAAGCATTATCATATCTTGACTGGGTGGGGGCTAGCTTAGTTCGTCATCAAAAAGGTAGTATCTTACGTAATGAGGAAAGCTTGCAAGTACCAACAGATATAGAAGAGGACATGTCTATTTGGAAGATCGAGCGTGTCCATCAGAGTAACTATCAAGATATAGATGATACAAATCGGGAACAAATCGAAGCACTTGAAACGGCAATTCACGAGTGGAAAGGCTTAGAATTAGAAAATAAAGAATTAGAGGAGAAAGTCGTTCATCATTTAGAATACAAGTATCCATACCAGGACTCTGTTTTTTATAGAGCGAAGCAAACGGTAACGGAAATGAAACGTCAACATGAAGTAAAAGATGTCTATAGTGCCCAGCAAATAGTTGATGCTTTCCGTGCGCCGATTAGAAAGAGACCTCGTTTTATGCAGCAGGAACAGACATTAACCCGCGCCGAAATTGGTACAGCTATGCATACGGTTATGCAGCATTTACCACTCACGGATGAATGGACAGAAGCGGGCTTAACAGAATTTATTGCAAAATTAGAGGCGCAGGAAATGATTACAGCTGAAGAGGGCAATGTCATTGATAAACAAGCTATCTTAGCATTTTTTGGAACGGATATCGGTAAACGTATTGTAGAAGCTCAACAAGTGGAACGAGAAATACCGTTTAGTTTAACTTTACCTGCTAAAGAAGTGTATCCTAATTGGACAGAAGAGGAAGAAGAACGCATATTTTTACAAGGTGTGATCGATTGTGTCATCGAGACCGAGCAAGGTTTAATCTTAATTGACTATAAGACAGATCAAATAACTGAGGAAGAAAGTGCCGAACTAGAAGCAAAATTGAAGCAACGGTATCTCATTCAAGTCAATCTCTATGCAAAAGCATTAGAGCAAATTTGGAAACGACCAGTGAAGGAGAAATATCTCTATTTCTTCGATAAAAGTTTACTTGTTGAAGTATGATGCATAAGGAGTAGCTACTCCTTATGCATTTCCACCTATTGCTTGATCTGATACATCTGGATCAACCGTGCTTGTAATATTAAAACCAGTATTTGTGTTTAAGAAATCACCAGTATTATTAGAGCCAGCTCCTGAAGAAGATTTTTCTGCACTTTTTGGTGATACGTATAAACTGTCACCAAAGTTGATCACTCCACCACCAACACTATTAATCTTGATTGGACCTACAATAGAGGGCAAAAAATCACGACCTTTCTGCTTAATTTGCATTTCTTTCAGACTGTATGATACGAATGTGCTTTGTGCGAGAAAGTGCGTGCACGTTACTCACATTACCGACTTGCATACAAGAAGAGGTAGAAAGTGCTCTGATATCCATATTTGTCACATGGATATTGGACCTATAATGGTTACGTTCGCCAAGTATGATATTTTGATCAAGAAGAGGTCGAATAGTTGTGTGAAAGATTGGGTACTGCTCGAAATGAAATCCTTGATCACTAGTAATGCCACCTTCTTTTTGTACGGCGAGAATATCCGCGTTCGGATTTAACTCTTTCGTATCACCAATTTGAAGTACGGAACTATCTGCAACACTATTAACCCACAACTGATTTACGTTAGTTGTTCGGTGTGTGAACGGTTTGTTGTTCATTAGCGCTTCCTACAATATATGATTCTGGTGGTGTATCAAACTGGGAAGATAAATGAATTTCATGACTGTCACCGATAATAAAAAGGGAAGAACTAGTCACATCATCAAGCGAAATATTTCCAACTGACAAATTCCAATTATTCACTTTATAGTACATGCTATTATTGCTCCTTTTGTTTATTTATAAACCATTGTTTTAATCCGGTATGCAGTTCTTTTTTTACATTTGTCATGATATGTTGATTCATTTGTTCTGGCACAACATTGTCTTGGCTATAATGAGTAATTCTTTCCGCAAGTTGTTGTCTCATATCATTCAATAATGTTTGTCGGTAGATTGGATCTAACGGGAATTGATATTCTTGTTCTAATGCTTGCAAGTGTTCAGGCAGCTCCTCTTGAACATATTGATCTAACGCTTGATGGATAGGTGGCATGCTTCCATTATGTTGCCCTGGTATAGATAATTCATCAATGGATTGTAAGTCCTCAGGAGTGATTCCAATATGGAGAGCACCGTCTAATCGCTCAATTTTTAGTTGGTCAAAGTGATATTCGAGCTTTTCGATGTTTGTTTTATTCCCTTGTTTTTGTTCAAGCTTTTGTAGTCGTTGCTCTAAGGAGTTGATTTGATGATGAAGTTGTTGAACATGTTGTTGTAGTTGTGTGATATAATAAACCATCATTTGGTAATCCATGTGTCATCACTCCCTTTTTGGATAAGTAAAGAAAGTATAAGATTTGCGTATTTGTCTAGCTCTGAGCGCCTTTCTTAATAATATTAGAATGGGGATAATGGGACTAGTGGAGTGGATACACCATCAGGGCCAGCTTCTTCAGCGGGTCCGGTAAAACCACCAGTATTGTATAATTGGGAGAGTGCCTGTATTTTCCCAGTACTGCCGATTTGTAAAACAGATGAGTTATTGATGCTTTCCACTTTTAAAAAATGAATATATATCGATTGATTTACCGTTAAATTCATCCTATCACCTACCATATACCGGTTATATTTTGATCGAATTGGTCATTATCTACCATATGTGTTTGGGCGTTAACCATATGAATCCGCATTTCATTTCCTGTGTTAAAGGAACCACCACCAGCGAAGGTTTTGGATTGTGTATATGGCTCGATTTTATAGACATCGCCAATATGAAAGATACTTGAAGAACTAAGATTGATAACTTTCACTGCACCAACAATTGCGGGCATTGACATCATCCTAACATTGATACAATATTCTATATTAAGTTTATGAAAAGTGGAGTTAGTTTGTGATACATGTGTTGGTAGAAAAATATATAAGGGAGCGTAAGGGAGCGTGGACATTAGTGAGTAAAGCAGCACCTTTGGCAGAGAATAAAAGATTGCCATGGATAGATACGGCGAGAGGATTTGCGATCTTTGGTATTTTTATTGTTAATTTAGTAGCTTTCCATGCCCCATATTTTATGTATAGTAATGGCTCAAATTATTGGGGATTAGATGATCCAGGAATATGGCAAGCAATAGTGGAGATTTTCTTTCAGTCTAGTTTTTATTCGTTGTTTTCATTTTTATTTGGTTTCGGCATGCAAATTATTTATGAAAACCTACATTCAAAAAAGATGGAAGCACCACAAAAATGGCTGGTACGCCGTTTAATTATTTTATTAGGTTTTGGTTTGGTTCATGCCTTTTTATTTTGGCATGGTGATATTCTTATTACATATGCTATAACTGGATTTTTATTATTACTATTTTTAAAACGTCAAAATGTTACGTTAATTGTCTGGAGTTTATGCCTTTTATTGATTCCAACGTCTATGTTTACAGGGTTATTATATTTAGCCAGTTTGCTAGGGGATATGAGCAGTCTAGCTAATATGGTTGCCATTGAACAAGCGTATCAGCATTATGGAAATGGAACCTTAGGAGAAGTTTTAAGTCAAAATGCGAATGACTGGCTAGTTGGTAACACGGTTTTTCAACTGATTTTGACAATTTGTAATTTGTTGCCGATCTTTTTGCTTGGCTTACTTTTTGCTCGGAATAAATGGTTACATGATATTCAGTCACATAGGAAAATATTGCAAAAATGGTGGATAGCTACGCTACTACTATCCATCTTATGCAAAGTGGTACCATATACATTTGGATACCCAATTTGGTTCACTAGGGTACATAATGTAATAGGTGGTACATCCTCAGCTATTTTTTATATTATAACGATAACACTTCTCTTTAACAAGATGAAGAAACTAGCTATACTGATAGGCTACGTTGGAAAAATGGCGTTAACTAATTATATCTTGCAGTCGATTATCGGATTTATGTTATTTTATTCGGTTGGCTTTGGTTTATATGGTATGCTAACACCTTTTCAAACTATTTTGATTGGTATCATTGTATACATCATTCAAATTGTATTAAGTTATCTCTGGTTACAGAAGTACAAGCGAGGACCGTTAGAATGGTTGTGGCGAAGTCTCAATTATAAGCAAAGATTAGCTAATAAAAGATAATCATTATGACGATGGAGTGAAATGTTAGTATTGTAAATGAAATCTGTTTCAAACCATGATATGATACAAGTAGTAAGTCTAACTATTGGGGGTATGTAAAAGATGACGACACATTTACACATTACGGCATGGGTAATTGGAGTAATCTTGTTGCTTGTTTCTTATGCTATGTACAAGAGCGGTAATAAGGCAGGAAAAATACTACATATGATTTTACGACTAGATTATTTGTTAATCATTATTACAGGTGTTTTACTATTTACACATTACTTTTCGGTGTACACAGGCTCAGCTGGTATACTTGGCGAAGTAATCGTGAAAATGGTAGCTGGTTTATGGATGATTGGTGCCATGGAGATGTTACTAACGAAGACAAGTAAAGCAAAACCAGCAACTGGTGCTTGGATACAAATCGTTATTGCATTTGTGATCGTGTTGGTTCTAGGTTTAGGCAGACTGCCGATCGGTTTTCAGTTTATGGGGTAATCAAGGAGGACGCGGGAATTCCCGCGTCCTTTTCGTTTTCTTGGGAAGATTGTTGCATTTTTTCCATATTGCTGCATACATTAGTTAAAGTTACTATAAAAGGGAAGGGTGTGTCATGTAGTATGTGTGGGATTACAGGATGGATCGATTTTACCCGGAACCTTGAAAATGAACGAACTCAAATAGAACAAATGGCAACAAGTATTAGTCATCGTGGCCCTGATCAAACAGATTTTTATTTTGAAACACATGTAGGGTTTGGACATCAGCGTTTAATCGTAGTAGATCCTGCTGGCGGGAGACAACCGATGTGTAACAGAAAAGATCAACACCAATATGTATTAGTGTACAATGGGGAGCTTTACAATACAGAAGATATTCGTAAGGAATTAATCAAGCGAGGGTGGAAGTTTGATTCTCATTCAGATACAGAAGTGCTATTAAAAAGCTATATGGAATGGGGAGAGGAACATGTAGAGAAATTAAATGGTATTTTTGCTTATGCCATTTGGGATCCAGTCAAACAACATTTATTTCTTGCGCGAGATCGACTGGGAGTAAAACCGTTGTTCTATAAACAGCATCAAAATGGGTTGTTATTCGGTTCCGAAATCAAAGCTATTCTTGCTCATAATGAGGTAAAACCAATAATCAAAGAAGAAGGGCTTTCCGAAGTATTTGCACTTGGCCCATCTCGTACTCCTGGTCATGGTGTGTTTGATCAATTACATGAATTAAAAGCAGCCCATGTAGGGATTTTTGATCAAACAGGTTGGAAAACAAGACGCTATTGGAATGTGGAGAGTAAAAAGCACGACGAGTCCGTAGAAGAAACTGCTGAAAGAGTTAGAAGCTTACTAATTGATGCAGTAGAAAGGCAGTTAGTTTCAGATGTTCCGCTTGGTACGTTTTTATCAGGTGGAGTAGATTCAAGTGCGATAACAGCGATAGCTGCAAAATACTTAGAAGCAAATGGAAAAGATGCATTACAAACTTTTTCGATAGATTATAAGGAAAATGATAAATATTTTAAGAAGAGCACTTTCCAGCCAAATCAGGATAATCATTATATTGAAAAAATGGTTCAAGCATTGGGAACAAAGCACCATAGTTTTGTCATTGATAATCAGACATTGGTTGATTTGTTGAAGGATGCGGTTCGTTATCGAGATCTACCTGGCATGGCAGATGTAGATTCTTCGTTGCTATGGTTCTGTGGAAAGACGAAACAACATGTAACAGTAGCATTATCAGGAGAGTGTGCTGATGAAATTTTTGGTGGATATCCGTGGTTTTATCGCGAAGATGATTTGAATCGACCAGGGTTTCCGTGGATACGATCATCGGAGGTTAGACAAAATCTATTACGTGATGAGCTTGATCAACAATTAGACCTTTCTTCTTACTTAATAAACCGGTATGAAGAGACTGTTGCGGAAGCACCGTTATTAGATGGGGAAGATGAGGAAGAAAAAGCACGCAGGCAAATGTTTTATGTCAATATGCATTGGTTTATGCCTACATTATTGGACAGAAAAGATCGTATGAGTATGGGAGCAAGCTTTGAAGCACGTGTTCCGTTTAGTGATCATCATCTTGTCGAATATGTATGGAATATTCCCTGGGAAATAAAAACGTATGGTGATAGAGAAAAAGGAATTTTGAGAAAAGCATTGGAAGGCATTCTACCAGATGAGGTTCTTTACCGAAAGAAGAGTCCTTATCCTAAAACACATCATCCAGCATATACAAGTGCGGTGACAAGTTGGATGAATGACATTATTAATGATAAAGATGCAAGATTATTTGAGGTACTAGATCGTGAAAAAGTAAGAGTATTGGTTGAACAAAAAGCGTCCGATATTAGTGCACCATGGTTTGGTCAATTGATGACTGGACCACAACTATTAGCACATTTAGCTCAAATAGATTTTTGGTTAAAAGAACATGAGATAACGATAGATATATAAGGTTGCAAGAGGCTAACTATTGATTGGATATAGTTAGCTTTCTTTATTTTGTTTTCAGGAGAGTTTATCAAGGACATAACTTTTAAATTAGGCCGAGTTATGTCTGTGAGAAGGCTTATGAAGGACATAACTTTTAAATTGGCCTGAGTTATGTCCATGAGACAGCTTATCAAGCCTACAATTTTTCCTATTTCCTTGTTTGACTTTTCTTGATTGTCTAGGATAATAGATAATGAATCTATTTTAGAAAAGGAGACCATTATGCAGTACATAAGAAAGATAGTTTTCATTTTGTTTTTGCTTTTATGTGTGGCACCTAGTTTAACCGTTATGGCAGATGAAGAGATGGAAGAAAGAATCTATTATATTTTGGTGGACAGGTATGTCAATGGTGATAACAGCAATGATATCGACATTAATATTGATGATCCTTCTGCTTATCATGGTGGAGATTTGCAAGGGATAATAGACAAGTTGCCTACGATAAGTGACTTAGGTATTACAACGATTAATTTAAGCCCCATAATGACAGCGGATTCTTACCACGGCTTTGATCCGTTAGATCACCAAACGATCGATCCGCAATTCGGCAGTGTGGCAGACTTACAAAACCTTGTGAATGCAGCACATGAAAATGATATAAAAATCATTCTAGATTATGCTATTTCACATGTTTCTGCTGAGCATAGTTTGGTATCAGAACAGTCTGGCTGGATTGCAGAATCTTCTATGAATCCATTAGCAGAAGAACTTCCAACCGTTGATTTGAATCGCGAAGATGTACAACAATATTTCATTGAAACAGCTATATATTGGATGAACAATGCGGAAGTTGATGGTTTTCATGTCTATGTGAATGAACAGACCCCGAGAAGCTTCATTGATGAATTGCGTCAACGTATAAATGCAGAAAAAGAAGATGCGCTTCTCATCATTGATGGTGCGAATGATGAGAATGGGATGAATCCAGTATTTCAGACAGAAATAGTAGACATATTGAAACAACCTGGACAATCATTAGAAGAACTATTCTCAGAGAACATACCAGGTGTACACTATGTAGAGTCAGCTTTGACCTCACGTTTTGCGCATGAGGCAGTGAAAGAAGGTTATCATCCTATTACGAGATGGAAACTTGCAGTAACATTGCTTTATACGTTGCCAGGCTCAACATTCCTTTATCAAGGAGTAGAGGTTCCAATGGATAATGGTGTAGATGAACCAGATCACAGAATGGCTGAACTGAATAAAGAGGACGATGAATTAGTGCATCATTTAGAAAAGCTGGCAACGATTAGAAAGACTTCTCATGCACTGGCAGATGGTGATCTAGAATTAATCGAACAGTCTGGTGCAATGTCAGTGTATAAAAGAAGTACTCCAGAGCAAGTAATGTATGTAGCAATTAATAATGATACGGAAACACAAGTTGCTTCACTTGTGGACATTGATGAAAATATGCAATTAAGAGGGCTGCTAGAAGATAATATTGTTAGACAACAAAGAGATGGTACATATAAAGTGATTTTGGATCGTGAGACAAGTAATATCTTTATTTTAGAAGAAGATAGTGGATTTAATTGGTTTTTTATCTCCATGATGGTTATCATCTTTGGTGGTTTTGTCGCATTTATTATTGCGGTTGGGGTGAAAAATCGTCAGTTTAAAAAACAAGCATAAAATTAGCTTTCATTGCTTCGATGTTAAAAATAACGCTTGGATAGTAAAAAAGTGGCTATCCAAGCGTTGTTTAGTATTAAATAATGGTCCCACCGTTCACATGAATGGTCTGTCCTGTTATATAGCTAGCATCCTCACTAGCAAGGTAGACATATGCTGGTGCAACTTCAGCCGGTTCACCAGGTCGAGCTAATTCTGTATCGGAACCAAAAGTGGATACTTGATTTTCATCAAAACTGGCTGGAATTAGTGGCGTCCAGATTGGTCCAGGTGCCACACTATTCACGCGAATCCCTTGTGTTGCGAGCGACTTTGCTAATGATTTAGTGAAAGTGGTAATCGCTCCCTTTGTGCTAGCATAATCAATCAATGTTTCGTTACCATGAAAAGCAGTGATAGAAGAGGTATTGATAATGACATTTCCTTCTTTTAAATGCGGTAATGCTGCTCTTGTTAAATAAAAGTAACCAAAAATATTAATCTGAAACGTTTTTTCTAATTGTGCGTCTGTGATGTTAAGAAAATCTTGTTGTGGATATTGAACAGCTGCATTATTAACAACGATATCTATTTTACCATGTTCCTTGATTACTTTTTCCACTACTTCGTTGCTGAAGGAGCTACTTGCAATATCACCGCGGAATAAACTACAGTTACGTCCTTCTGTTTCCACTAGTTTCTTCGTTTCATTTGCGTCTTGGTCTTCATCAAAGTATATAATCGCAATATCTGCACCTTCTTTTGCAAAATGAATGGCTACAGCTCGCCCAATCCCACTATCACCACCTGAAATGATCGCTACTTTATCTGTTAATTTATTACTACCTTGATAATGCGAATGGATACTAACCGGAAGTGGTGTCATTTTATATTCAAACCCAGGTTGCCTGTCTTGATGTTGCTGCGGTAATACTTGTTTTTGTTGATTACTTGCCATTTAAAACACTCCTAGACACTTTTTCTTCTAGTATGGTGTTAAAATGGAACGATATACGTAAAAAAATGCATGTTATTATTTCGGTGAATCATTTAAGAAAAAGAGTGCGATGGTACCAGGACCAGAGTGTGCTCCGATTGAAGAGCCGACCATGTTGATTTTTATATCTTTTACATCCCATTTTTCACGGATCATTGAAGCAAGGTGTTCTGCTGTATCAAGTGCATCACCATGACTAATAGCAATTGGTTGATTATCTAAGTCTCTGCCTCGTTCCTCCATCACTTCAATCATTCGCTTGAATACTTTCTTTGAACCCCTAATTTTTTCTAACGGAATTAGTTTTCCATCTTCCATGTGAAGTAGCGGTTTGACTTTAAGTAATGTACCAACAAAAGCAGCTGTTTTACTTACACGCCCACCGCGGTACAAATACTCTAGATCATCTACTGTAAAAATGTGTTCCATATGCTCATAGTAGTATGTACTTGTTTGGACGATTTCGTCGACTGTTGCACCTGATTGAGCTAGTTCTGCTGCGCGTTGTACGACAAGTCCATAGCCTAATGAGGCACATTTAGTATCAAGTACATGTAACACAAAATGAGGATATTGTTCTTTTACTTCTTGTTCCATTAATTTAGCGGCCTGATATGTACCAGATAAGGCCGAGGAAAATGCTAAATAGACTACTTCTGTTCCATCTTTCGCATGTTTTTCAAAGACATCTTTGAAAAGTTGAGGACTAACTTGCGATGTTTTAGGAGCTTTTCCTGCTCGCATTGTATCGTATACTTTTTTTGGCGAGATCGTAACACCATCTTGATATTCTTCACCATCTAATTGAACAGTTAAAGGTAACATTTCTATATTATATTGTTGAAAATCTTCTGCAGATAAATCACATGCTGAATCTGCTAGTATTTGTACTGCCATATAAGCCCCTCCTTATTTATTGTGCATGTATGTTTCGTTTTAGCTTAATATAAGTGTAAGTGTAACAAATAGCTACGTCAAAATTATTTGATATTTTTTACACAAAACACTTGGTTTTTAGAAAGAATTTTAGTATAGTTTATGCTTGTTCCAATACGATTAGTCGAAATAAAAAGCTTAAAGTAGTAATAAAAAGGGTAAGAAAAGAACTGAACAGGAGGGGGATTACAAATGTTTTTAATGCAAGCTAAACGAATTACCATAGTAATTATTGGTGCAGTTCTCAATGCGATTGCACTTAATTTTTTCTATATTAATGCAAATGTATATGCGAGTGGCTTTACTGGTATGTCACAAATTATATCAACCATTTTATCGGATTATTTGGGAATTCAGATAGCTAGTACAGGTATTATTTTACTTATTTTAAATATTCCAGTCGCGATTCTTGGTTGGTTGATGGTTGGTAGAGGATTTACTATTTACAGTATTCTATCAGTTGTTGCTACATCGTTCTTTTTAGAAGTTTTACCGATTGTTACTTTATCAAACGATATATTCTTAAATGCTGTTTTCGGTGGAGTTATTGCAGGATCTGGTGTAGGTATTACGTTAAAATGGGGTGCATCTACTGGTGGTTCAGACATCATTGCGATGATTCTATCGCGATTAAAGGATAAGCCAATTGGTGGATATTTGATGATTATCAACGGGGTCATTATTATCGTCGCAGGTACATTAAATGAACCAGAAAATGCGCTTTATACATTAGTTGGTTTATATGTGACGACACGTGTCATTGATGGAATACATACACGCCACGAAAAAGTAACAGCTATGATCGTCACGAAAAAAGCAGATGAATTACAGAAAGCGATTCATGATACAATGATTAGAGGTATTACTATTTTGCCTGTTAAAGGAGCTTATACGAAAGAAGATAAGCATATGTTATATTTAGTTATCACAAGGTATGAATTATATGACTTAGAAAAAATAATTCATGAAGTGGATGAACATGCCTTTACGAATATTATCCAAACAGCAGGTGTTTATGGATTCTTCCGAAGAAATGATTGAAACTTTCCACTGTAATCTTGCGTATATACTTATAAGGAGGTTGAAGAAATATGAAAAAAATATTATTACTCGTTTCAATGATCGCAATATTAGGTTTAGTAGCATGTGGTAATGGAGAAGAGGGTTCCAAAAATGCGGAACCAATAAATAATGCAGAAGCTATTTCTTCAATTATACAGAACCTTAGCCTAGAGGTTGAGACAGAACAACAAGAGGAACAATTAGTATTTACTTTGCAATTGCTAAATGATAATGAAGAAGAAGTTGATTTTACTTTCGCTACTGATCAGCAATATGAGATTATCTTATCTCAAGATGGCCAAGCTATTTATCAATATTCTGAGGATCAAATGTTTACACAAGCTATAGTAGAAGAAACGTTGGCTGCAGGTGATGTGAAAGAGTGGACAGAATCTTGGAATATTCCTACTGAAGTAGAAGCTGGTGAATACGAAGTGGAAGTGTCGATTATTCCTTCCAAAATAAATGAGCAGGTTGTTGAAGGAGAACCTTTACAACAAACAACAACTGTTACAATTGAAGCTACTAGTCAAAAGACGAAAGAAGAAACCAATGAATCTGAACAGCCTGAGGTAACAGAAGACACTGAAGAAACTTCGTCAGCAACAGAAGAACAAGATAAATCTACAGAAGACACAAGTACAAAAGAAGAGGAAGATGGACCATTTCGTTCGATTGATGTATCTGGTGAGAAAGGGCAGTATGTAGTGAAAGGTCAAGTAGATACAAGTATTGGTACTACATATTATGAAGTAGAAGATGGTCACAATTATCTTGTGGAACAAACAGAATTACCTGTTAAAGGTGAAGGTTGGCAAGATTTTGAGGTTAGCATTTCCGTTTCTGAAGATTTATTACCATACAATGGAACAGTGATGATGATCTTGTATAACGAAGATCGTTCAGAACAAGTTCCCGTTCAGTTAGAAGTAATAGAATAAAGAAAAAAGCGAAGGGAATTCCCTTCGCTTTTTTAATATCCGTGCTTTGTTATTAGTTCTTCAACTTTGCTTACTAGTTCTTCCCATTCGATATCAAATTTTTTATTGACTGTAATAAAATGTTGGAAACCAAAAACGTTATCTACACCTTCTAGTTCCATTAATTCATTTAATACATCATATTCACTTGTTTGACCAGGCATAACAGAGATACTATTATTTCCTTCAAAGATCATTTTGTCACTAGTAAATTTCATGGCATTTGGATTAGGTGTTGCTTCTACAATAATACTCATTGTATTCCTCCTATAAAACGAACTTTATCACCATCATACCAAAATGTTATCGTTTATGAAAGAACTTCTAGTGGAAAAGGTGATGAAGAAAGAAGGCATACAGCTTGTATGCCTTCTTTGTATAGGGGAGAGGGTCTTACTTTAATTCGTTTTGTTGCTTTAATTGCGTTTCAAGCTCTTGAAGTGCTTTTTGTTCTTCTGCAGTTGCGTTTGTATAGGCAGATTGAATAGCCTCTTGAGCTGCTTGCTTATCTGCTTCAGCGAAGTTTCCGTTACCACGATTCATTAAGCGATTGACGGCATCCTTAGCTTGTTGAAATAATTGGTTTTGCATAATAAATCCTCCTGTTATATGAATCACTAGGCTTATCAATTGGATTACCATTATGATCCGTTATATCGAAAAGAGAAAAGCATGAACACCAATGTGATGTTCATGCTTATTATGAGTTAATTATCATTATTTATTCCGATAGATCTTTGCCAGCCTTAACGTTTGCTTCCAATTTCAAATAATCAGACAGAAATAGGCCGATACCATCTTCTTCATTCGTTTTCGTTTGATAATTGGCAATTTGTTTTAGTGGATCAATCGCATTGCCCATTGCTACACCAACACCTGCATAATCAATCATTTCTAAATCATTATCTTCATCACCGAAAGCAATAATATTACTCGCCTGTATGTTGTAATAATGAGCAATTTTCTTCAAACCAACCGCTTTATTAATGCCCTTTCGAACGATTTCGATGATATTCCAGGGCACGCCCCATTTTCTATGCTCAATAATAGATGCATGGTGGTCATCCAAATAAGTTCTTAGTTGTTCTAAATGTTCATCTTTAGGGTGAATTAACAAAGATGTCGGGTCTTCTTTTAATTGATTTTTCAAGCTTCCGATCGTTATCAGTTCGTTTTGCCCAGGTTCTGTGAAGATATCAATTACCTTTTGATCAAAACGGTCCAAATATATATTATCTTGGATCTCCGCAAAAATATTATCCACTTCAAAATCATAACATGTTTGAACAATTTTTAGAGCAGTTCGGTTAGGCAGTGGAGTATGTAATACATCCCAATTTCGATCTGTTGGATGATGAATAAGTGCGCCATTAAAATTAACCATCGGTGTTTCTAATCCAAGCTCGCGATAATATCGAATACTTGAACGATGTGGCCTACCTGTGGAAATAACGACAATATGTCCTTCAGCCATTGCTTGTTGTACAACTGCTTTTGTATAAGGACTGATTTCTTTGTGTTCTGTTAACAGTGTCCCGTCTAAATCTAACGCTATCATATGTCTATTCGTTTGCATACATTCACCTCACTATTTAATTATAGTGTATATTTCTTTGATTCATGTGTAAAGTTTCTAAAATAATTAGAAATAATGAAGTATGAAAATTTTGCAAGTTTACATGAGAAGTTATATGATGAAAATAAGAATAATTAGCAGAAAGGGATGTACTGATGATAGCAATTACGAAAGAATATTGGCGCGATATTCCTTTACTACATGTCGTGGATAATGAAAAGAAAAATAATGCTTTACCAACATTAACGTACATACATGGTTTTACAAGTGCAAAAGAACATAATTTACCATTGGCTTACTTATTAGCTGAAAAAGGTTACCGAGTACTCCTGCCAGATACTATGCTACACGGGGAAAGAGAACAAAGTATTTCTGACAATGAGAGGCAACTACAGTTTTTTGACATTGTTAAGCAAAATTTGCAGGATATTGAAAGTCTTTATCAAGAGTTAGTAGCAAAGCAGTTATTAGATGGTAATCGTTTTGGCTTAGCAGGTACTAGTATGGGTGGTATTACTACTGCTTCTGCTCTTACACAGTTTCCTTGGATTAAGGCTGCTGGGGTGCTAATGGGCTCACCAAAAATTAAAACATACGCCCAAGAAATGATTGAACACATGAAGAAAAAATATCAACAATTTCCTATTCCAGAGCAACATATTGAGTTTTTGTTAGACGAATTAAAAGGGATTGACCTTTCCTTGCAAGTAGAAAAGTTATTTGAACGACCGCTGTTCTTCTGGCATGGTGAGGATGACCAAGTCGTACCGTTCCGGCATTCATATAGTTTTTATGAAGAAGCGATTAGCTATTACAAAAACCCTGAAAACATTAGCTTTTTAAAAGAAATGGGACGTGGGCATAAAGTGTCTCGTTTTGCTACAGTGGAGTTTGTTAACTGGGTAGAAAATCATCTATGATGTTAATCATTTAAAAATAGACAGATTTGTTTTATAATAAAGACAAGTTTTTTGAAGGAGGGAAATAAGATGGATCAGGCTTTAGAAGAAAATTTAATGGGAGCACTGGAAAATGTGATTGACCCAGAGCTTGGAATAGATATTGTAAACCTTGGTTTAGTTTATGGTGTAGATTTAAATGACGAAGGTATTGCGACGGTGACAATGACACTTACAGCAATGGGATGCCCACTTGCTGGACACATTGAGCAAGATGTGAAGCGTGCGATGGAGGATATTCCAGAAGTTAAAGATACAGAAGTAAATATTGTTTGGAGTCCACCATGGTCAAAAGACCGTATGTCTAGATACGCGAAAATTGCTCTTGGTATTCCAGATTGATAAAAAGCGCCTGAAAGGGCGTTTTTTGTATACAGTTAAAACAAAGCCACGAGAGAAGGCTCTCTCGTGGCTTTCTTCAATTGATCATTTTGTAGAAACGTTACAAAATAATAAAGGCGATAATACCTACGATTAAACAATAAAACGCAAAGTATTTCAGGTTTCCTTTTGCCATTACGTTCATAAACCATCGTAATGAATAGTATGTTGCGACTAATGCTGCGACAAAAGCGATAAGGTAAGGGATCCACAATGTACTAATGTTAGGATCACGTACGACATCTCCAACTGATAACATCATTGTACCAACACTTACAGGAATGTACATTAAGAAGGAAAAACGAAGAGCCGTTTCCTGTTTCATTCCGAGTAGCATAGCAGCTACAATGGTAGCACCCGAACGGCTAATTCCTGGGAGTAATGCAACGGACTGTGCAAAACCGACGATAACCGCATCTTTAATCGTTAGCGCTCCATCATTTTTCTTACCACGTAAGTTTCGGATAATCCAAAGAGAAATCCCGGTAATCACTAGTGTGATACCAACGATTTTTGCTTGATTGGCAAAAGTACCTTCGATATAGTCTTTTAATAGTATTCCTAACAGACCAGCAGGAATAGTAGCGATAATTAAGTAAACAATAAACATGAAGTCATCACGAGAATCTTTGTCCTTCGTAGCGATAAAATGAATACCGTTTTTCGCAATCTTGATAATATCTTTCCAATAAATGATTAATACCGCAATTAAAGATCCAAAGTTCACTAATACTTCAAAGGATAAGTTTTCTGTTATTCCTACATCGATGATTTTTTGGATCATGACTAAGTGTCCACTAGATGAAATAGGAATAGGTTCTGTAAAACCTTGTACTAATCCTAGAAACAAATATTTTATCAATATAATGAGATCTTCCATTTTTATGTATCCCCCTAAAATTTATCTTACATAAAGATAACCCTTGTCATGAATTTTGACAAGGGTTATTTCGGAAGTCGAAGAAAAATGGTAATTGTATACTAATTTTCTTCCTTCAATACGCCTTCACCAAGAACGATTGCCACAATGCTGAAGACTGCTGCTAAAGAAATAGCTCCTGCAAAGTTAAATGGTAAGCCGGCCATACTAGTTAGAACATATGCAACAACCGTTAAAATAAGAACAGCCCAAAAAATAGTTGCGAAATATTTCATCGAATCACCTCTCTATTCTTTATATGTCCAGTTCATTCATCAGGGTGCAAACGTCCATAATATGCCCACTTCTATTCAGATGGAGTGATAACCAAGAAGTTAGGCGGAAGATAAACGGAAGCTGACTCCCTGATACGTTTTGTTTTTCTATGACGTAATCCCGTTGTGGCGGGAAAGTCTTACTCTAAAAAAAATATGTATCCCCTTACGTTTTGTCCACATATAGTTTATCAAATATCCATCATAAAATAAATAAAAAGTTTGAGGAAATACATATATTATTTATCACGTTGCATGAGTCCGTAAAACCTCCATTTCAAGGTTCGAGTTAAAAAAAAGATAAGTGGGGGGATAAACGGACGCTAACGCCCTGATACGTTTTGCTAACAATCAGTGGGAGTCAAAAACTCGCACTGATTGAAGTCTCACTTTATCATGATGCAGTTGATATATTAAGGAGATTTACCTGCTTGTAATCTATTTGTAATCTTTTCTAGGTTTACGGACTGTTAGGTAAACGGTAAAATAGTTCTAGGGGATATCTACGTGATTAATAAGGAGTGCGGATTTTGAGAAAACATTTTGGCTTGCTTATACTTATGCTTATTTTCATTATTTCTATTTTAAGTGGCTGTCACTCAAATGCAAGCGGTGAAAAAATTGAGCGCGTTGGTATGTTGATCGAACATACAATCCATGATCAAAATTGGGGAAGTAAGGGATACAAAGGCTTATTAGAAATACAAGAAGATTTGAAGATGGATATATTCTTTCGAGAAGGTGTGCAAACACAACAAGAAGTGAACATAGCTGTTGAGGAATTTGCTAATCAAGGAGTACAAGTTATTATTGGTCATAGTAGTAACTTTGGCGAATATTTCGATAAAATTAGAACTTCCTACCCAAATATTCAATTTATTTATGTTAATGGTGGATATTCGGCTGATAACCTCATTAGTCTAAATTTCAACTCACTAGCAATGGGATTTTTTGCAGGCATGGTTGCAGCAGAAATGACAGATACTGACCATATTGGTGTTATAGCAGCTCATGAGTGGCAGCCAGAAGTGGAAGGTTTTTATGAAGGTGCTAATTATCAAAATAGTGATGTAGCAATCGATATTAAATATGTGCATAATTGGGACGAAAAAGATGTCGCAATGGATTATTATAAGGAATTAACCGAGGATGAAGCGGATGTAATTTATCCTGCAGGTGATGCGTTTAGCGTACCTATCGTAGAAAGAGCGATGAATGATGGTCATTATTCGATCGGTTATGTAAATGACCAACAATCGATTGGTGGAAGTTCTGTTTTAACAAGTACTATCCAGCATATAGATAAACTATATTTACACGCATTAAAAGAGTTGCAAAAAGGTGATTTAACAGGTGGTATTTATAATTTTGGTTTTGTAGAAGAAGTTATCTCTCTGGGACCTTATAGTGAGCATCTTTCTGAATCTTTTATAGATGAGCTTGAACAATTAATTGAGCAGTATAAAGAAACGGAATTGTTACCACACCAAATGAAAAAATAGCTGTTATAACAGCTATTTTTTCATGTTTTTAAACACATCTTTTATTGGCGAAAGTTTTTGATAAGTGTCATGAAGCAATTCAATTGTTTTCGCTAGATCGAATGTGTCGTTATTTTCTGTTTCTTGCTCTGTTGTATCCTCTGAATGAGGTCTTGGACCGAACATTAATTCATCGAATCGATTGTTATCTGACATTTATACCCCTCCTATTATTAGACTATGGTAAGGTAAACGAAATGGTATGGGTATTTTTGATAAAAAGTAGAGAATGATTCTGAAACAGGTTGGAAAGCTAAAACTTGAAAAAAACGTCATCTTACTATAAAATTAGTACCAAGTCTTAATATTTGATAATAAAATTCCTTTGAGAGGAAGGATAAAGATGAAAGCAGGAATTATCGGAACGGGGCATTATGCACCTGAAAGAGTATTGACAAATGCAGACATGGAAAAAATCGTTGATACTAGTGACGAATGGATTCGAACTAGAACAGGTATTGAAGAGCGCAGAATTGCGAACGATAATGAAGATACTTCTGATTTAGCATATAACGCAGCAGAACAAGCTTTAAATGGAGCTGGAATTACTGCTGATCAATTAGATTTAATTTTAGTGGCTACTGTAACACCAGACCAGCCATTTCCAACAGTGTCTTGTAAATTACAAGCACGTCTAGGTGCAACAAATGCAGCAGCAATGGATATTAGTGCAGCTTGTGCAGGATTTATGTATGGTGTGGTAACAGCCAAACAATTTATCGAATCTGGTGCATATAAACATGTATTAATTATCGGTGCTGATAAGTTGTCAAAAATTACAGATTGGACAGACCGTAGTACGTGCGTTCTTTTCGGAGACGGAGCAGGTGCGGCTGTAATGGGACCTGTAAGTGATGATAAAGGTGTCTTATCATTTGAATTAGGTTCAGACGGTAACGGCGGAAAACATTTAGAACAACAAGATGATTATATTTATATGAATGGTAGAGAAGTATTTAAATTTGCTGTTCGCCAAATGCCTGAGTCTTCATTAAAAGTAGTAGAAAAAGCAGGATATGAAAAAGAGGATGTGGATTACTTAATCCCACACCAAGCAAATATTCGTATTATGGAAGCTGCGAGACAACGTTTAGGTATTGAGCAAGATCGCATGGCAGTAAACGTTAATAAATATGGTAATACGTCAGCCGCTTCAATACCTATTGCTTTGTCTGAGAGCGTAAAAAACGGTAAAATAAATGATAATGACTTAGTGGTCTTAGTAGGCTTCGGTGGAGGCTTAACTTGGGGAGCTGTCGCATTAAAGTGGGGTAAATAGAGAAAGGGAGGAATCGATATGAGCAAAAATCGAGTGGTTATTACTGGTATGGGTGCCGTGACACCATTAGGAAATACTATTACTCAATTATGGGATAATTTAAAATCTGGTACATCTGGAATTGATTTTGTAACGAAAGTAAACAAAGATGAATTTCCAGCGAAAGTTGCTGCAGAGGTTAAGGAGTTTGACCCAACAGAGTATATGGATAAGAAAGATTCAAAACGTATGGATCTATTCACACAATATGCTGTTGCAGCAGCACGTATGGCAGTAGAAGATGCTAACCTTGAAATCACTGATGAAATCGCCAATCGTGTAGGTGTTTGGATTGGCTCAGGTATCGGCGGAATGGCAACATATGATGAGCAATTTAGAAAGTTTGTTGATAAAGGCTATCGTCGTGTCAGTCCATTTTTCGTACCAATGTTAATTCCTGATATGGCAGCAGGACAAGTCTCTATTCAATTAGGAGCTAAAGGTATTAACAACTGTTCGGTAACAGCTTGTTCATCTGGTGCAAACTCAATCGGAGATGCGTTTAAAGTAATTGAGCGTGGAGATGCGGATTATATGATCGCAGGTGGAGCGGAAGCACCATTAACCAATATGGCATTTGCTGGATTCTCTACAGCAAAAGCATTGTCATTTAATGAAGATCCAAATACAGCAAGTAGACCATTTGATAAAAATCGAGATGGTTTTGTAATGGGTGAAGGTGCAGGTATTCTTATTTTAGAATCATTAGAATCAGCTCAAAAACGTGGTGCAACAATTTATGCGGAAATTACTGGTTACGGAGCTACTGGTGATGCATATCATATTACATCGCCAGCGCCAGGAGGAGAAGGTGCTGCACGAGCTATCAGTCAAGCAATGGAAGATGCAGACATTCAACCAGAAGATGTAACATATATTAACGCACATGGAACAAGTACAGGATTGAATGACAAGTTTGAAACAGCTGCAATTAATACGGTATTTAAAGAGCATGCAGAGAATCTATATGTTTCTTCTACAAAATCAATGACTGGTCACTTATTAGGTGCAGGTGGAGCGGTGGAAGCCATCGCTTGTGTGAAATCACTACAAGATAGCATTATCCCACCGACCATTAACTATGAAACACCTGATGAAGAATGTAACCTTAATTATGTACCAAACGAAGCAATCGAAAAAGAATATGATGTTGCATTAAGCAATTCATTCGGTTTCGGTGGACATAACGTAACATTAGTATTTAAAAAATATCAACAATAAATAACGCGTAAAAAGAGGGCAGGCATCCTGCTCTCTTTTTAATGTCCATTAATCGCAGTCTAAAAGCGTAAGTAGATTTTGCTCCCTGTTGGTTACTCCTTGAAATGCGCTCACTCATTCTGATTGATGGTTAGTGGATATCTTATCGCTACGGCAGAATACTACGCGTTCCACGGGCTTGTCTTCAACTAACTTTTCAACAAGAGCGGTTGAAAAGTGGATTTTCAGACTGCGCATTTTCCGTAGGAGTCTCCGTATTCTGCCTTCACTTTAGTTAAACTCTCTATTGTATGAGAGAGGAATACTTACATTTCATGTCCTCTGATTAAGCGTATTTCTTCCAGGAATGAATCTTTGTATTTCCACTCACAAACAGTAGAATGCTTCATTTAGCGGAGACAAAACACGGAGACTCTTGCGGGAACAGTACGAGCTGAAGATCCACTTTGTGAAGTGGTTTTCTTCACAAAGTTAGCTGAAGCCGTACCCGCAGAAAGCGTAGTGTTTTGTCGGAGCTAATCCCAACGCTCATCATCAATAGAACGGGAGAAAATCTAGCCCACAAGAGACTATCGCTTTTAGACTGCGTAAATTACGTGCATCTTCTTCGTTCTGTTTCCTTTTGTCATAGATTATAGGCTTGTACATATAAATGAATACAAAGAGGGGAAGGAGCGGGTGGATTTGATATATTTGTTGCTGTTTTTGATAGGATTTGGTTTGTCTATTTCAGGTGGAATCTCGATTATTCTTTATTTAAACTTTATCCCCGCTGGTTTGTCATTCCTAGATTACCTCCAAATTATTCAAACAAAAATGGAATGTTATTTTTTCTTGATAGGTCTTTTATTTATGGGAATTTCCGTCCAAAAATTATCACTATCCTCTGTTAAATAATAGTAAGAGAAGAATAATTTATCTTGTATTGGTCATACTGTTGGATAAACAGATTAGTCAAAGTGAGGGTTCGTCATATGATTTATTTGCATGATGTGTGGGTCAATTGGTTTGAAGGTGAAGAGAACGGCTACAATGTTTGTCCTTTTCATGAATGGAGAAAGTCAGATGGTATTGAAATATTAGATCAGGCACCAATTTTGTTTCTAACTGACAAAGTATTTCGCTACATAGAGAACGACTTACAAGATATACCACAACCATTGTTAGATCAAATATATCAACGTGCCTATACGCGAAAAAATCAAGAACGAAAACAGTTGGAATACGCGTGTATTATTACAAATGGTTCCGCTGTACTTGCATTTGATACGATGGGATATCATATACCGATCCGTAAAAGTAGATTGATTCCTCGGCAGGAACGATTAGTATTCGACCTTATCAAAGGGCGAACAGCTACTAACTACACTATTCCTAGTGATACGAAGAAAGAGTACCACATATTATCCTTACCACCAAAATATATGAGTGGATTAACGAGAAGAGAGCGTCAATTGAAACAATTATTAATGATCGCACTTGATCAATTAGAAGTAGCTAATTGTTTAGAAGAGATAAGATATTGGTTAACAGAGTGGTTACCAGAAGAGTATCATTCGATTAAAAGAATGACTTTCCAAGAAGCGTGGGATACATTATATGATGGTGTTGCGGCAGGTTGGAGTCAAAAACATGAAAACTTTTGCAGACAGATTATTAAAGGTCAATCTTTTTATGAAGATATTTTGGAACGAGAGCTTGACCCAGAATCGACAAAATCATTACGATCATAAAGTAAGACTCGTGCTGATTAATAACGTGATTTACAAGATATCTCACCGCGAAAAAAGTTTTGGACAACTGTTTCCAAAGCTTTTTTGATTTTTTTGTTTAAGCGTATAAAAAAAGGGAATAGTAAAGGTAGCTTATTTACGAGAAAGGATGACTATTTCTATGTCGGAAAGCCCAATTACTATTGATGCGATAATAAATGGAGAAATGTATAAGACCGAAAAGCATGAGCCACGTGAAAATCCTACACGTCCAGAAGAAATTGTCGGATATGCCCCAGTGAATACCGTCGAAGAGACGAAAAAAGCAATCGATGTAGCGTCTGATACCTTTACAACATGGAGAGAATCATCTATTGATGACCGAGTAGAGCGGATGAGGGCTGCTATCCAGAAAATCAAAGATCAAACTCCAGAGATCGCAAAATTATTATCTCGTGAGCATGGTAAAGCACTGTATGATGCAGAAGGTGAGATTGGCGTCTCACTTATGTGGATGGAGTTCGCATGCGATAATGTCAAAGAAGTCGTGAAAAATGAAGTGCAAGAACATGATACAGGTAAAACGATTATTGCGAGAGATGCAATTGGTGTAGTAGCAGCCATTACACCATGGAACTACCCATTATCTTTATCTACTATTAAGATTGCCCCAGCATTATTAGCAGGAAACACAATGGTATTGAAACCAAGTCCGTTAGCACCACTTGCGGTAAGCAAAGTAGCAGCAATTATCGCAAATGAATTTCCTCCAGGCGTGCTGAACATGGTGCATGGTGAGGCAGACGTTGGTGTAGAATTAACATCTAATCCGAAGATTGCCAAGATTGCCTTTACAGGTGGAACAGAAACAGCAAAACATATCATGAAAGCTGCCGCAGATACCATTAAACATATGACATTAGAGTTAGGTGGAAATGATGCAGCGATCATTTTGAAAGATTTTGATGTTAATGATGAAAAGTTGATGACACGACTTGTTATCTCAAACTTCTTAACTACTGGTCAAATATGTATGATTGCGAAACGAATTTATGTCGATAAATCTATTTACGAGAAGTTTGTTGAGAAATATATCGAAGCTGCAAATAAATGGATTAGAGTAGGGGATCCATTTGATAAAAATGTTACAGTTGGTCCTGTTAACAATAAAAAGCAGGCGGATTATGTACAAGAATTAGTGGAAGATGCACAAAGTAAAGGTGCTGAAGTAATAAAATTAGGTGAAATCCTAGATCAAGATATATTTGAAGAAGGCTATTTCTTACAGCCTACTGTTGTTTTAGGCGCAGCTCAACACGACAGAGTAGTAGTCGAAGAGCAATTTGGTCCAACTGTTCCGATTTTAACGTTTGAAAATGACGAGGAAGCTATTAAATTAGCTAACGATAGTATTTACGGACTAACTAGTTCTGTTTGGGGTGATGAGGAACATGCGATTGAAGTAGCTCAACATATCCAAGCAGGTACGACAATGATTAATACAGCAGCTATACAAGGATTAGATGTTCGTTTTCCATTCGGTGGTGTGAAGCAATCAGGTATGGGGCGCGAATATGGCAAAGAAGGGTTACTTGCATACACAGATACACATGTTATTAACATACCAAAAGATGGGGACTTACCATATATTCCTGAATAAAAAACAGGCTTGAATTAGCTAATGCTAATTCAAGCCTGTTTTCTTTTTATTATCAAGCTAACTTCTAGGTAAGTTTCGCTAATAATTAGTGGAATCCTAGAAATTCGTCTGAATGTATCTTTATTTTTTCTTCACTCGCCCAAGTCCCATAGCTTTTTTCGCTTTTCTAATCATTTTGTTGGCAGCGAAATTGGCTTTGTCTGCACCTTGATCAAGTAAATCATCTAGCTCTTCCGAATCAATTAGTTCATTATAACGCGCTTGGATAGGACGTAATACTTCGATAACAGCATTTGCTGTATCTTGCTTGAACTCACCATATCCTTTACCTTCATATTTTTGTTCAAGAGCTTCTATGGTTTCACCTGTACAACTTGCATGGATAGTAAGTAAGTTACTGATTCCAGGTTTGTTTTCTTTATCGAATTTTACAATTCCTTCCGAATCAGTTACCGCACTTTTGATTTTCTTCTCAATTTGCTTCTCTGTATCTAACATAAAGATAGAAGCTTTTTGGTTATCATCTGATTTACTCATCTTATTCGTTGGCTCTTGTAGTGACATAATGCGAGCACCAACTTTTGGTATACTAATTTCTGGGATGGTGAAAATATCGTTGAATTTGTTATTGAAACGTTGTGCTAAATCACGAGTTAATTCTATGTGTTGTTTTTGGTCATCTCCAACAGGAACAATATTTGTACCATATAATAAAATATCTGCTGCCATTAATGGTGGGTATGTTAAAAGTCCTGCCGAAACAGCTTCTTTTCCTTGTGATTTGTCTTTAAATTGTGTCATTCGTTCCAGTTCACCGATGTAGCTGACTGTTTGGAGCATCCAGCCTAACTCTGCGTGTGCTGGTACTTCTGATTGAATGAATAAGACAGACTTATCCGGATCAATACCAGATGCAATATATAAAGCAGCTAATGACTTAATGTTCTTTCTAAGCTCTAATCTGTCTTGAGGAACAGTGATGGCGTGCTCATCCACCACACAAAAATAGCAGTTGTTCTCTTCTTGCAAATTAACAAAATGTTTCATTGCGCCTAAATAATTTCCTAATGTTAAACTTCCACTTGGTTGAATGCCTGAAAAAATAGTATTCAAATTCTTCACCTCATTAATAATTATATCCAATAAAAAAAGCCCATTCGTTCCTTTTATGAAAAAAGGGACGAATGAACCGCGGTGCCACCCTCGTTATCACTATCTTGTTATAGTGATCACTTGTTACTAGTTAATGCCTAGTGTACATAGAAAACATACCGTTTGGAAGCCCCAATTCCTTCTTTACATAGTACCTATTCACAGCTACCATAGGCTCTCTTCAACTAGTGGAAAAGAAGTACTCTAACTCCCGATTTCTAACATAATATTTAGTTAAAGTATATAGAATCCCTTCCTTTTTTTCAAGTGTGTATTAATAGAAGAGAAGCAAGAAAATGAACATGATGATATTTAAAGATATTCCATTAATAAGAAAGAAACGAATCCAGTTTTTATTAACACGTTCAGAAGGTAACATATACTCTGTGTGTTTATCCTCTAGTTGTTTTTTTCTATTTGTTTTAGATAGTACCTTTTGGAAGCTAGAAGCAGTTATATCGAAGAACTTCCGTGAAACGACAAAAAGGAACAGTCCGATCATCACGTAGGCAGTGCCAATATAAAATAATGTATCTGAATAGTGCACAACACTAAGGGAGCGATAGAATAAGAACGAAAGAATGATACATACTACCAAATGACTGATTATTTGTATTATCCGTTTAGGCATAGTAGCGAAAAACTCCTTTCTCTTGATGAACTTCATCTGTAATGGTTTATCCCTTTATTACTTTACTATACCTTGTAAAGGTGAGCAAAGAAACAAAAACAAGCTGAATAATCAGAAATAATGAAAAATATATAAAATTCAGAAATGGTAATTTTTTAATAGGTATTTGGATTTATATAAAAACCAATTAAGTCCATATAATAAGTTATATTGTTTCAATTTCGAGATTTTTCGTGAATTTTCGCACAATTGGTTGTATAATGTTTTTTATTCTCTATAAACATCGAGTGACTAAACATAACAAGGGGGAAGAAAGATGAAGAAGAGAATGTTGTTTTTGCTAATGATTACCATTACGTTAAGTATGGCATTAGTTGCTTGTTCTAGTGGCGATGATGCAGGCTCAGAATCTAAAGTGTTAAGAGTTGCAGAAAAACAAGATATTCCGACAATGGATCCAATCATGACAGAGGATAATATTTCAACACAATGGATTGATAATGTGTATGAAGGACTTTATCGTCAAGCACCAAATGGTGAAATTGTTTCCGGTATTGCAAAAATGGACGAAACAGAAGTAAGTGAAGACGGATTAACATATACATTCCACTTGCGCGATGCTAATTGGGAAAATGGAGACCCAATAACAGCACATGATTTTGTTTATGCTTGGCAACGTGCAACAGACCCAGATAGTGGTTCGTTCTATGGTAACTATTTAATGAGTGGTAAAATCAAAAACTCTAAAGAGATTTTTGATGGAGAGATGGAGCCAGAAGACTTAGCTGTTTCTGCGCCAGATGATCATACATTTGTAGTAGAACTAGAAACACCAGTTGCATACTTTGATTCTTATGTAACAAATTCAACATTCCTTCCAGTTCACCAAGAATTTGTGGAAGAGCAAGGAGATAATTTCTCATTATCACCTGATGCTATCTTAGCAAATGGTCCATTCAAAATGACAGAATGGAAAACAGAAGATGGTTGGAAAGTTGTGAAGAACGAAGATTATTGGGATGCCGATAATGTCGCTCTTGACGAAATTAATGTTAAAGTAATTAAAGACAATGATACAAGGTTATCTAATTATGAGGCAGGTAATTTAGACCGTGTAACATTGGCTGGTGCTCAAGTGAAAGATAACCAAACAAGTCCTGATTACACATCATTATCAGAAGCAAGTACATTCTACCTAAAACTTAATGAAGAACCATTAAATGGTTCAGACTATATGAAAAATGTAAACTTTAGAAAAGCAATTGCTAAAGGCTTTGACAAACAAGCATATATTGATGTAGCATACGGAAATGACTCAGTTCCTGTAGACGAGTTCGTACCAAGAGATTTCGAAGAACATCCCGAAACAGGTGAAGATTTCCAAGTTGGTAATGATACATTATCTTATGATGTAGAAGCTGCTCAAGAATATTGGGAAAAAGCTAAAGAAGAATTAGGTTTCGACACAGTAACACTTACTTTCTTAAGTGGTGACGATGAAACAGCTAAGAGTGTCAGTGAAGTAATGAAAACAGAATTAGAGAAGAACTTAGATGGTCTTACTTTAGATACTAAAAATGTCCCATGGTCACAACAATTAGATCTACAACGTGAAGATGACTTTGATATTGCAGCTTCAGGTTGGGGACCAGACTATAAAGATGCTATTTCTTTCTTAGATATCTGGGTAACAGATGGAGAAAACAATGATGTTAACTATTCTAACGAAGAATATGATAAACTAATTGCGTCTGTTAAAGGCGAACTTGCTAACAAACCAGTTGAACGATTTGAAGCAATGCAGGAAGCGGAGAAGATTTTACTTGAGGATGCAGCTATCGCTCCTATTATGCAAAGAAAAACATCTGTTCTTATTAAGAACTATGTAAAAGGATTTGATCACTTCAATCCTTATGGAAACAACTACAGTTATAAATATGTTGATATTGAAAAATAAATTGAATATTCATTAACTGTGGAAAAGGGAGTATAGCTAATCTTTTAAGATAGAGGCTATGCTCTCTTTTGAGTATTTGTCAGAATTTTATGTTTATAGGAGGTGGAAGGTATGGCAAAGTATATTTTAAAGCGTATCGTCTATATGATTATTACGTTATTCATCATTGCCACTGCCACGTTTTTCCTAATGAAGATGTTACCGGGTTCCCCGTTTAACAATTTAGGTGGAAAAATGACAGAAGCACAGGAACAAATACTAAATGAAAAATATGGCTTAAATGATCCTGTTGCTGTTCAATATGTTAATTATATCGTCAATATGACAAAAGGGGATTTAGGTATTTCCTTCCAATATAATAATAGAGCTGTAACAGATATAATTTTGGATCGTATTGGTCCATCTGCCCAACTTGGTGCACAAGCACTAATTATTGGTGCGATATTAGGAATAATTTTAGGAATGGCGTCAGCGATTAAGCATAATACGATTTGGGATTACGCTGCAAATATCATTGCGATTATCGGTATCTCGATTCCTTCCTTCGTTTTTGCCGGTCTTCTCCAATATTATCTAGGTGTGAAATGGGGATTATTCCCTGTGTCGTTCTGGGAAGGTCCAATTTATACCGTACTTCCAACAATAGCTTTAATGATTTTCCCACTGGCTATTTGTGCTCGCTTTATGCGAACAGAAATGTTAGAAGTATTAGGATCAGATTATATTGAGTTAGCAAGAGCAAAAGGTGTAACAGGTAATCGTATTTTATATAAGCATGCTTTACGTAATGCATTGATCCCAGTAATTACTGTATTGGGGCCAATGACTGTAAGTTTAATGACAGGTACATTAGTAATTGAGAAAATCTTTGCGGTACCTGGCATTGGGGAGCAATTTGTTACCTCTATTACAACAAATGATTATCCAGTTATTATGGGTACAACGTTATTCTTCTCTATTCTGTTTATTGGGGTTATTTTAATTGTGGATATCTTGTATAGTGTAATCGATCCAAGAATTCGCTTGACAGGAGGGAAGAACTGATGGACAAAGAAACAAGAAACATTCCAAAGGAAAAATTTGAGAGAGTGCAAGTGCAAGAAGAATTAGGTGAACAACTTTCGCGTCCACAGCTCTCCTATTGGAAAGATGCATTTCTTCGTCTAAGTAAGAATACTGGAGCAATTGCAGGCTTAATTGTCCTTGTATTTATCATTATCATGTCATTAGTTGGACCAATAATGAACGATAAAGCGTTCGATGATCCTAACTATGATGCTGCATATTTACCACCTAAAGTTAGTGGCTTGGAATGGTTAGGTTTAGATGGTACGCAAAAGTTCCAAGTAGAAGGTTCGACAGAAGAGGATGCCATCCAGCGTGGTTTGGAAGGGTATGAATTTGATGAGCAGTACGTGAAAGATACAGAAGTATTAGCAACGCCTGAAGAAAGTGCTAACGGCTATTACAAAGTAGAGCTTGAGGTAGACGTTTACGCTGCGAAAGGTTTTGAAGATGAACATTTCTGGTTCGGTACAGATAATATGGGACGTGACCTTTGGACGAGAATTTGGAAAGGAACACAAATCTCATTATATATCGGTATTTTAGCAGCGTTAATTGATATGGCGATTGGTGTTTTATACGGTGGTATATCCGGTTATTACGGTGGAAGAACAGATAGTGTGATGCAACGTATTATTGAAGTGTTATCAGGTATTCCGAACTTAGTTATTGTTATCTTGATGATCCTTGTTATGAAACCAGGGTTAATGGCGATAACCGTTGCAATAGCTATTACGGGTTGGATAGGTATGGCGCGTATTGTGCGTGGACAAGTATTGAAATTAAAAGGACAAGAGTTTATCTTAGCTTCTCGTACGCTAGGTGCAACAGATAATCGAATCTTAATGAAACACTTAATTCCGAATGTGTTAAGTATCATTGTTATCAATACGATGTTCACTATTCCTAGTGCGATATTCTTTGAATCGTTTTTAAGCTTTATCGGATTAGGATTGCAGCCTCCACATGCATCATTAGGTTCATTAATCGAATCAGCTTTCCAAGATTATCGAGTGTACCCATATTTATTAGTATTCCCGGCAGTGATTATTTCTTTATTAATGATCGGATTTAATATTTTAGCCGATGGATTACGTGATGCACTAGATCCTAAAATGAGAAGGTGAGAATAAATGGAAAATATATTAGATGTTCGTAATCTAAATGTTACGTTTGACACGTATGGTGGTGTAGTTCACGCTGTACGCGGAGTCAATTTTTCAATAAAAAAAGGGGAAACATTGGCGATTGTTGGCGAATCAGGTTCTGGTAAATCAGTAACAACAAAAGCTATTATGGGATTAGTTGCAAAACCATCTGGTAAAATTTCTGAAGGTGAAATTCTTTTTGATGGAAAAGACTTAGCGAAATTGTCAGATAAACAAATGCAAAAAATTCGTGGTAAAGATATTTCAATGATCTTCCAGGATCCGATGACATCATTGAATCCAACAATGAAGGTTGGTAAACAAGTAATGGAAGGAATTCTCCTTCATCAAAAAGTATCGAAACAAGAGGCGAAAGAACGCGCGATCGAATTGCTTGATTTAGTCGGTATTCCAAATCCAGAAGCAAGAATGAATCAATATCCTCACCAATTTTCTGGAGGGATGCGTCAACGTGTTGTTATTGCGATTGCCCTTGCGTGTAACCCTAAAGTACTAATTGCCGATGAACCAACAACAGCACTTGACGTAACGATTCAAGCACAAATTTTAGAATTAATGAAAGAAATTCAACAAAAAATGGATATGTCGATCATTTTTATTACACATGATTTAGGTGTCGTTGCTAATGTGGCAGATCGTGTAGCAGTAATGTATGCTGGTAAGGTTGTTGAAATGGGAGATGTTGATGATATCTTCTATAATCCACAGCATCCATATACATGGGGATTACTTGGTTCCATGCCAACAGTCGAAAATGAATCGGAAAAATTGGTTGCTATACCAGGTACGCCACCAGACTTACTTCATCCACCAAAAGGCGATGCATTTGCAGCACGTAATGATTATGCGATGCAAATTGATTTCGAAGAACAGCCACCAATGTTTAAAGTGTCTGATTCTCATTATGCAGCAACGTGGCTTCTTCATGAAGATGCGCCAAAAGTGGACCCTCCTACTGTAATTAAAAAGAGAATGGAGAAGTTTTCTAAGGGAGGAGACCGAGTATGACGAAAGAAAAAATCTTAGAAGTGAAAGATTTAAAGCAACATTTTCAGACTGGTAAGCATACAGTTGTAAAAGCTGTCGATGGGGTGAGCTTTGATATTTATCGTGGCGAAACATTTGGCTTAGTTGGTGAATCTGGTTGTGGCAAGTCTACAACAGGTAGAACACTTATCCGTTTATATGATGCGACAAGTGGAGAAGTGAAGTTCAATGGCGAAGATGTCCATGGTCGAAAATCCAAAAAAGACTTAAAGAAATTCAATAGACAAATGCAAATGATCTTTCAAGATCCATATGCTTCATTAAATCCAAGAATGACCGTTAAAGAAATTATTCTTGAGGGTATTAATATCCATGGCTTACTACAAAGCGATAAAGAGAAAACAGAACGAGTGGAAGAACTTTTAGAAACAGTTGGATTAAATAAAGAACATGCCGCTCGTTACCCACACGAATTCAGTGGTGGACAGCGTCAAAGAATTGGTATTGCTAGAGCTTTAGCAGTTGACCCTGAATTTATTATTGCAGATGAGCCAATTTCTGCACTAGACGTGTCTATTCAAGCGCAAGTTGTTAACTTGATGAAAGAATTACAAGAAGAGCGAGGCTTAACTTATTTATTCATCGCGCATGACCTTTCTATGGTTAAGTATATTAGTGACAGAATAGCAGTTATGTATTTCGGTAAAATTGTGGAGCTAGCTGATAGTGACGAATTATATAATAATCCGTTACATCCATATACAAAATCTTTATTATCAGCCATTCCACTACCAGATCCAGAAGTAGAACGTAATCGTGAACGTATCGTTTATGATCCCACGCAGCATGACACAGAAAACCTAGAATTCAGAGAAGTAAAACCAGGCCACTGGGTCCTTTGCTCAGAAAAAGAATTCAAAACATATCAAGCATAATGGAAAGGGGCTGCCTCATCGGTTACGATGAGTGCAGCCCCTTTTCAAGTTGCAAGAAGAGAGGACAAAGTTGCAAGAAGAGAGGACAAAGTTGCAAGAAGAGAGGACAAAGTTGCAAGAAGAGAACCCAAAGCTTCAAAAAGAACGATAAACATAAAACGAGGTATAGAGAATGTTTCTTTGGGAAAAATAGAACAATACTAAATATGAGGAAAGTACCAAATTCGATAATATCTTATTTTTTTCTTTAAAAATCAACAAAATAGAACATATTTTCTGTATAATAGATATATACACATTTTTATGGTTAGGATTTGATAGGAAATGAATAGAGTGACAACAAGAAGGATCATGATCATAGTGGTACTATTGATGACAGCACTATCAGTGGAAAGTGTGTCTGCAGAGACAGATGACCAAGAAGAAGCATTAGTAGTTCGAAATAATAGTACACGGACAGCAAAATCCACTCAGCTTGAGTTTCCAGACATGTTAGCTAGATTTGCACCGGTACCTACATATGACTTTGATTATCCAGACGCTGTGCGAGGTATTTATGTAACAGGAAATTCAGCTGGTGGAAGTCATTTTGATTCTCTAGTAGATTTAGTAGATACGACTGATTTGAATGCAATGGTTATTGATATTAAAGAAGACCATGGATATGTAACCTATCAGCCCGAGGAAGAGCTGCCTTATGAAGGTGTTAGCAAAAATTTAATGAATGTAGAAGAAGTACTAGAAAGATTAAGTGAAAAAAATATATATCCAATTGCTCGTATTGTAGTGTTTAAAGATTCTATGTTAGCTGAGGCAAGACCAGATCTATCATTTCAAGAAAATGGTGAGGTGTGGGTGAATGGTAAAAAGGAAGCATTTGTAAACCCGTTTCAAAAAGAAGTATGGGATTATAATATTGATATTGCAAAAAAAGTGGCCCAACTTGGCTTTAAGGAAATTCAGTTTGATTATGTCAGATTTCCTGAAGGGTTTGAAAAGCGCGATCAGGAATTAGAATATGCGCAAGGTGACTATCAAGATAGTGATTTAGATGATATTAAAAAAAGAGTTGAAGCTGTTACAGATTTTGTTTCCTATGCACGAGAAGAGTTAGCAGGTTATAATGTGGATGTATCTGTTGATATTTTCGGCTATGCAGCAACAATTGAAGAAACACCAGGAATTGGTCAAAACTTTTCCAAAATTGCAGATAATGTGGATGTTATTTCTTCCATGATTTATCCGAGTCATTGGACTTCTTATTTTGGCATTGAAAAGCCGGATACAGAACCATATCGACTAGTAACAGAATATGCAAAGGTAGAAAATAAGGTGTTAGAAGCATTAGATGATCCACCTGTTTCTAGACCATGGATTCAAGATTTCGATGCACCATGGCTGTACAGTGGACCTACTTTCCATTACGGTGCCAAGGAAGTAGAGGCACAAATTAAAGCATTGCAAGAGAATGGGATTGATGAATACTTGATTTGGAATGCGGGTAACTCATATACTAAAGGTGTGGATTATACACCAGCAAGTGATTAATTTCTTTAAATTAGGGTAAACTAACTATGTTCCAGTGTTCAAGGGATGAATTTGTGAAAGGGAGATTACATTTGAATTGGTATGAAAAATTAAATCAATACTTTCCAGTAGAGGAAATGAAATCTAAGCAACATATGGAAATCCTTTTGAAAGAAAAAAGTGATATTTACTATAAGGATGAAGGGAAATATCATGTGATGATGTATGCAGAATTTCCTACATTCCTGTTTATTGACTATGTTTATGTATCACAAGAGTCACGTGGACAAGGAATTGGTCATCAATTAATAGAAAAATTGAAGAAAAAAAATAAACCGATTATTTTAGAAGTAGAACCGTACGATTATCAAGATAGTGATTCGACAAAGAGATTACATTTTTATAAGCGAGAAGGTTTTAAACACGCGGTATCAATCGGTTATACAAGAAAGTCATTAGCAACGAATAAGCATAATACATTAGAGATTTTATATTGGTCACCAACGGCACAGAATGAAGAAGAGATATATGAACAAATGAAAAAATTGTATGAAGATATCCATACATACAAGGACAAAGAATTGTATGGAAAGTCCTATCAGCCTGTTGAAGAAGTATTAAGCTATGATGATAATAGAGAAGCAAATAATATTTTTGATATGTTAGAAAATAAATCAAAAGAAAACAATTAGTTATTTAAATGTGGTTTATTGTTAGTGTGATTGGGTATACTCATACTAAAAGTTATGTAAAAAGTAAAGAAAAAAGGATAATACCCTATCATTCCAGTGCAATATATAGTATACTTAGTACATAGATGATAGATTATATTCATTTTAAAGTAATAAAAGATGTAAGTGAAGTACATCTGCAATATAAATCCATTATGAGGAGTGAAGTTACATGGTAACACTTTATACCTCGCCAAGTTGTACATCATGTCGAAAAGCGAAAGCATGGTTAGAGGAACATGAAATTCCTTTCAAAGAACGCAATATTTTCTCAGAGCCATTAACGCTTGATGAAATCAAAGAAATTTTACGAATGACAGAAGATGGTACAGACGAGATTATTTCAACTCGTTCCAAAGTATTCCAAAAGCTAAACGTTAATTTGGATCAATTGCCATTGAAAGATTTATTCCAACTGATTCAAGATAATCCTGGTTTACTTAGAAGACCAATCATTTTAGATGAAAAAAGACTTCAGGTTGGATACAACGAAGATGAAATTCGTCGTTTCTTACCTAGAACTGTTCGCACATTCCAGCTTAGAGAAGCACAGAGAATGGTAAATTAAATTGGAAAAGCAGATCTTAATAGTAGGTCTGCTTTTTTTAACTTTATTGACTTTTACCAGGTTGCAAATGTTTGTAACCCCCTATTTCAAGGTTCGAATTGTAAAGAGGAAGTTAAGGGGAGAATAAACAGAAGTTAACTTCTTAATCAGTGTGAAATTAATGCTATCATTGATTAAATCTCGCTTTACGAATAGAGTATTTATCGAGTGACAAAATGGATATAATAAGCTACAATCTATAATTAATACATTGTTAAAAGTAATTTTAATTTTTTGGGTATTTATGTTTTCAAATATACCGAATTTATCATACAATGGTGTTAACACTCTAAACATATATAAGGGTGACCAAAAGGGTATTAATATATAAGGGTTTAGATAGATGAATAGTTATCCCTTCAAGCCCAATCATTTATCGTAAGAAGGGAGAGTTACAGGATGGAAATAGAAAGAATCAATGAAAATACAATAAAGTTTTATATCTCTTACATGGACATCGAAGATCGTGGCTTTGATCGTGAGGAAATTTGGTATAATCGTGAGAAAAGTGAACAGCTTTTTTGGCAAGTAATGGATGAAGTCAACTATAACGAAGAAGAATTTCAGTTTGACGGACCGTTATGGATACAAGTGCAGGCACTTGAAAAAGGTTTAGAAATTGTTGTCACTAAGGCGCAATTATCAAAAGATGGTCAAAATTTACAATTACCTACTGAATCAGGTAAAACAATTGATATGCCTGTAGATGATAAAATTGAAGCTCTTCTAGAAGAAAAATTTGGTCCACCAGAGAAAAACATCCCAGATATCGAACAGCAATATGGCCAAGATTTTGTTGTGGTGGTTAATTTTAAAGAGTTAGAAGATATTATTCAATTAAGTCATGTTTTTGAGCCTGTTATTGGTATGAAAGATGAGTTATATTCCTATAATGGACAATATATGTTAGTCACTCGTTTTGATGAGGATTATTTATCTGATGATGAGCAAGAAGATTTGATTAGTCAAATTTTAGAATATGGTCAAGAATCGTCTGTAACAGTATTTCTAGTGGAGGAATACGGTAATGTCATTTTTGAAGAAGATGCACTTGAACAAATAAGTGAACACTTTTCACGATAACTAAGTATCTTATTAGATGCTTAGTTTTTTTCTTGTGTTTAAGCTTGTTGCACAAGGGAATGGAATGGTAACAATTAGCTCGGGAGTTACTGCATTTTTTTATAAAAAGGGTAAACAATAAAAAATGAGGCGTTTGTTTCGAAAGTCGAAATAATTTATGTTATCCTAAATTTTATATGCTAAAAAAGAAAGTAGGAAAAGTATGAATAATGAAGGAGAGATAAAGCGAACCCCATTAATGATTGTGTTAATGTCTGGAGCATTCGTCGCTATCTTGAATCAAACATTACTAGGAACAGCTCTTCCTCATATAATGGAGGATTTACAAATTGATGCTGCTACAGCACAGTGGTTACAGTCCATATTTATGCTGGTTAACGGGATTATGATTCCTGTAACAGCTTTTTTAATCGAACGTTTTACGACTAGAGCGTTATTTTTAACAGCAATGGGAAGCTTTGCATTAGGTACATTAGTTGCGGCTATTGCTCCAAGTTTTTCTGTATTAATGATTGGACGAGTCTTGCAAGCAGCAGGTGCAGGTATATTAATGCCGCTTATGCAAACCATTATGTTTCTTATTTATCCAGTTGAAAAACGTGGAACAGCAATGGGTTTATTCGGTATGATTATTGCCTTTGCTCCAGCAATAGGTCCAACTTTATCAGGTTGGTTAGTAGAAACCTTTCCGTGGAGAAGTCTATTCTACGTAGTCCTTCCAATTGCTGTGATTGATTTATTCATTGCGAATAAAATGTTAGTGAATGTGACGAAACAAACATATCCTAAATTAGATATGTTATCGATTATTTTATCTACATTAGGGTTTGGTGGAATTCTTTATGGTTTCAGTATGGCAGGCGACGTCAATCATGAGTGGTTAAGTACAATGGTACTTATTCCATTAATTGTTGGTGCTATTGCACTATTCTTCTTTATACGCCGACAATTTAAGCTAGAAAAACCTATTTTAGAGTTTCGTATCTTTAAGTACAATATGTTTACTTTGACAACAGTAATTGGGATGGTTTCCTTTTTAGCAATGATCGGGGGAGCGATCATCATCCCACTCATGATGCAGGATTCTTTAGGCTTTAATGCATTACATTCAGGATTAGCTTTATTACCGGGTGCGGTTTTAATGGGGATTATGAACCCGGTAACGGGACGTTTGTTTGATAAATTTGGTGCTAAATGGTTAGCCGTTATTGGTTTGGCAATCTTAAGTGTTACGACATTCCTATTTGCTATTTTAACAACTGATACTAGTTACTGGTATATTGTGATTGTTAATGCTATTCGGATGTTAGGGATTGCAATGGTCATGATGCCAGTTACAACAGCAGGATTAAATACGTTACCTAATGAAGTGATTCAGCACGGTACAGCAATGAATAATACAATGCGCCAAATGTCTGGTGCTCTCGGTACGGCATTACTTGTTTCTGTTATGATTAGTCATGCGATTCCAGAAGACGGTCTTTCAGGAATGATACATGGTGTTAACATGTCCTTCTTAGTAGCAGGATTTATCTCTGTAGTAGGATTTATATTAGCATTCTTCATTAAAAATTCGAACCCTAGAAAAACTGCTTAAGAAGCAGGAAAAATCACCTCTATGTAGAATATATCTACTAGGAGGTGATTTTTTGTTACAAGCAGAAAATGAACAAGGTGATCTCGTTCCTTTATGGCAATTAGCGCGAGAACAAATCAAGCAAATTAAAGATAAAAACTTTTATTGTCCTGGTTGTAAAGAAAAAGTGTTGATAAAGGCAGGTTGGAAGAATACGCCGCATTTTGCACATCAAAAGCAAACAAACTGTACACTAAGTACTGGAGAAGGAATCTATCATGAAAATGGTAAGAAAGATATTTACGTATGGTTAAAGAAACAAGGATTTACAGTACATTTAGAATACTATCTTCCAGCCATTAAGCAACGAGCAGATATCTATCTAGAAGTTAATAAAAAACGGATAGCGATTGAATATCAATGTGCAACTATTTCACGTAATGAAATAATGGAAAGAACGAATGGATATCGCTCAATAGGCATTATCCCAATTTGGATATTAGGTGCGAATAAGTTAAGAAGAAAGGCCGCAAGCTCCCTTCACATTCCCTCGGCGAACCAAGCGTTCTTACATCAATTCCATCCATCATTTCCAATCAGTCTATATTATTACTGTTCTGATGAAAAGAAATGGATTATTTATCAAGATATTATTTTCCTATCCAAAACACTCACATATGGAGTATTACATGTGAAATCCCTCTCGTCTACACTATTTCAAGATTTGTTCAAGGTTAGAACTCGAAATCGGCAATCATTTCATTCTTATTGGCATAAGTATAAGAGTAAATGGAAACACCGTCCGGCCCCGAATTATTATCAGGAAGAAACGAATTGGCGTCAATGGCTATATCTTCATCAGTTAACCGTTCAATCACTACCTACATATAGTTATTTTCCAATCACTACACAATTTCAAATGAAAACCCCTCCGTGGATATGGCAATCAAAGCTATATGTAGAACTCTTCTTAACACATGATATATTTACGATACAAGAAGCACAATACTTACTTCAAAAGCATTACCTCCCAGCAGAACATTTTCCTTTAATTCAAGTGAACCAAGACCCTATCGGTGAATATTTGCAGCAATTAGTGCATATAAATATTTTGCAGAAGGTTTCGAATATTTCTTATAAAGTAGTGCATACAATTGTATGAATTGAATTAATTACGATATAATAAGGGAATAATAGTTAGTAGGAGGAATCAATATGGCCAAATCTTTACCAAAACGTTCAGAAATACCTGAGGAGTTAACATGGAAGTTAGAGGATATTTTTGCGACCGATGATGACTGGAATAAAGAATGGGAAGAAGTCAAACAATTATTACCTAAGTTTGATGACTTTCAAGGTAAATTAAAAGATGGTGCAGAAAGTCTTTATCAGCTACTTCAATTACAAGATGAAGTATCAGAGCGATTAAGCAAGCTTTATACATATGCACACATGCGTTACGATCAAGATACAACAAATTCATTTTACCAGGCATTGAATGGGAAGGCAGAGAATTTAATTACGATTGCTTCCAGTAAAATGAGCTTTATTGTACCAGAGATTTTAAAATTGGATGAACAAACATTAACGAACTATTTACAAGAGCATGAAGGATTACAACTTTATAAACATACACTAGATGAAATTAACCGTCAGCGTCCACATGTATTATCGGAAAAGGAAGAAGCTTTATTAGCGGAGGCATCAGAGGTTACGGATAGTTCATCGCAAACTTTTGGTATGTTAAATAATGCTGACTTAACATTCCCAACTGTGAAAGATGAAGAGGGAAATGAAGTAGAGTTGACGCACGGACGCTTCATCAATTTCCTTGAAGCGAAAGATCAAAATGTTCGTCGTGATGCTTTTAAAGCTATGTACGAAACATATGGTGAATTAAAAAACACTTTTGCTTCTACATTACAAGGTGTAACGAAAAAAGATAATTTTTATGCAAAGGTTCATAACTATGATTCAGCTCGTCAAGCTGCGTTAGACAACAACAATATTCCAGAAAAAGTACACGACAACTTAATTGAAGCGATTCATGAAGGATTACCATTATTACACCGTTATGTAGCTTTAAGAAAGAAAGTGCTTGGATTAGGCGAGTTGCATATGTATGATTTATATACACCACTGATGAAAGAAGTAGATATGTCATTTACGTATGAAGAAGCACAAAAAACAGTAACAGAGGCATTAAAACCATTAGGTGATGAATATTTGGATGTAATGCAACGTGCTTTTACAGAGCGTTGGATTGATGTGGAAGAGAACAAAGGAAAACGAAGTGGGGCATATTCTTCTGGTTCTTATAGCACAAACCCATATATTTTGATGAATTGGCAAAACAATTTAAATAATTTGTTTACTTTGGCACATGAGTTAGGTCACTCCATGCACAGTTATTATACACATGAAAACCAGCCATATCGTTATGGTAACTACTCGATATTTGTAGCGGAAGTAGCATCTACATGTAATGAAGCATTGTTAAACAATTATTTAGTGGAAAAAACAGAGGATCCGAAAGAAAAACTATATTTAATAAATCATTTCTTAGAAGGATTCCGCGGTACAGTATTTAGACAAACAATGTTTGCAGAATTTGAGCATAAGATTCATCGATTAGCACAAGATGGCGAAGCATTAACTGCTGACCGCTTAACGGAAGTATATTATGACCTTAATAAACAATACTTTGGTGATGATATTGTTGTCGATGAGGAAATTGGTTTGGAATGGGCGCGTATTCCACACTTCTACTACAATTATTATGTGTATCAATATGCAACTGGATTTGCAGCTGCACAATCATTAGCAGCACAAATTTTAGAAGAAAAAGAGCCTGCAGTAGAACGTTATCTTGGATATTTAAAAGCAGGAAGCAGTGATTATCCAATCGAAGTACTGAAAAAAGCTGGCGTAGATATGACAGAGAAAACACCGGTAATCAATGCATTAAAAGTCTTCGAAGAAAAGCTAGACGAAATGGAACAATTATTAGAAGAAATTAATAAGTAAAAATAAAGACCACACATATGTAACGCAATGTGTGGTCTTTGCTTGTTACTTATTTGTGCACTTTAGCAAATCCTTTAAATTGTTTTTTATCTTGCCAAAAATAAAGTGTCGTATGAATGGTAATAAATAATAATGGTATAGTGAAATAAAGAGGAATCAAACGCATCAATCCAAAAATGTTTAAAATAAAAGCGAAGAGCGGTAGAATGATTAGTAATAACTTCATTTCCACACCACCTTCCCAAAAGAAGATATCAGTAGTATATACGTATGTTAGCAGTTATGAGAATAGAAGTGTGACACTTTTGTGAAAAACTGAACATACCTATTGTCATTCGTCAATTGGATTGATATAGTAAAGATAAGTTAAACAAACAACCCCTTTGTTTGACCTGAAACTTTCTCCCATCCCTTATCTAGTAATAGGTAAACAAGACCCTTTAAACATTGATGTTTAAAGGGTCTTGTTATTCATATGGAGCTTTTAAAAAGAAAATTAGTCAAACTTACGCAGTCTAAAAGCGAGAGTCTCCTGCGGGCTAGACTTTCTCCCATTCTATTGATGATGAGTGCTGACATAAGCTCCGACAAAACACTACGCTTTCTGCGGGTACGGCTTCAGCTAACTTTGGGAAGAAAACCACTTCCCAAAGTGGATCTTCAGCTCGTACTGTTCCCGCAAGAGTCTTCGTGTTTTGTCTCCGCTATGTGATGCGATCTAATGTTTGCAAGTAGAAACATGTTAAAATCATATCCCGGGTAGGAAATTGCTTTTTATATGTAGCACGGATATCTCTACCCTTAGCACAACATGCGATCATCGTGTTTTATGGACATAGAACCTTCGTTGTTTTCTCTCAAACATCAGAACGTGTAAATCTAGCGAAGGCAGAATACGGAGACTCCTATGGGAACAGCGCGAGCTGAAAATCCGCTTTTCAACCGCTCTTGTTGAAAAGTTAGTTGAAGCCGTGCCCATGGAAAGCGTAGTATTCTGACGTAGCGATAAGATGTCCACTAGCTATCAATCAGAATGAGTGAGCGCATTTCGTTGAGTAACTAACATGAGTCACCACTCACTCTCGCTTTTAGACTGTGTATAAAGGATGGGTCTGTAATAAATCTTTTTGCATTTTTTGTGTACAGAAAAGTGTTGTGTATATAAAAAACGACACTTGCTATAAAATATAGCAAATGCCGTTTTGGTAGGAATATAAAGATTAAAAGTCCCTTTATCACGGTGGGTGAGTCCGTAATGCGGGTTATTACAAGGAAGTAAATAGGAATAAATATACGCTAACTTCTTGATAGGGCTCACTTTATATATTTCCAGAAGTAACCGAATTTAACAGGTACTTTTTCTACTAGTTGTTTTAATTGTAGCTTTTTCATCTCTTTTTCGGCTTTATCAATTGACCAATCGTATACTACTGCGATTTCTTTTGTGCCGACAAAATCGTAGTGGGAGATGAAATCAATTAATTTCGGTTTCTTCGCAGGAAGTGGTTCTTTTTGTAACATTTGCTTTAACACTTTTACGTAAATTTCGTAAGGATAGATACCAGATATTTTTAGACCAGCATCATCTTCTGATTCATTGAAGAAGACCATTGTTGGCATGTAGTCTACATCCATTTCCTTTGTTAGCTTTACATCACATTGTAATGCTTTCTCCGATGAATGAGAGGAGAGATCTTTACGAAATTCCTCGATATCAAGATGTATTTCCTTCGCACAGGCTACTAACACTTCCTCGTTAGAAATATTTTGCTTCTCTAAAAAGGCTGCTTCCTGTAGTTTGCGTAAAAATCGCTTGCCAGCTTTTTTTCCTTGTAACTCTGCGGCTTTTATAGCAATAGAAGCAAGTAATGGGTGTTGAATCGGATTCTCAATCCAAAGGTCTCCATCACAGCTCATTCCGGTACGACTAGCTGTTTTTTCCCAAATATCTTTTAATTTACGTGGTTTTTCAAATTTATCTTTATGCAAGTTTGTTAATTGACCAGTCAAAATCGTTCGAATCGTGAAGAATCGCCCATATTCAATCGTAAGTTTCTTAATATATGGTTCCAATGACCAACATTCTGGACAGAGTGGATCGATAAATAAATATATTTCAATTGGCTTCTTTAAAACATCAATAAAGTGATAATGTGTTGTTTGGTTGCGGTCTTGAGGTTGCCAAGACCCTGCTGAGTTCCAATTCACAATGATTCTCCTTTCTCATCAGGCGTATTCATCATGTGATTGGCTGTTAATGTTAACCGATCAAACATTGCACTTCGAATTGGTTCTTCAATTTTTGCTTCTTCTAAAGCCCCTGCCATACAAGCTAACCACGCATCTCTCCGTGTTGGGGTTATAGGAAAGCGCAAATGACGCTTTCTCATCATAGGGTGCCCATGTTCTTCAATATATAGTGGTGGACCGCCAAAAAATTGAGTTAAAAATTGTTTTTGTTTTCGCGCTACTTCGGTAAAATCATCTGGGAAAATGGGAATTAGATCAGGATGTTTAGACACACGTGCATAAAAAGCCTCAACTAATTCATCAATTTTATCTTGTCCTCCAATTGCTTCATAAATGGAGCCTACTTCTTCTCTCATATTCCTCCAAACCTTTCATTTCATGTTACTTGATGTCTCTCTTTATGTTCCTATATTGTAACAGTCTTTACATAGAACTAGCAACTTATGTGTTTTTGATGATACAAAGGAGCTAAGGAGTTGACTAACATTTACTTTATATTAAGGTATAAAAACAAGCAAACCTTCTGATAAGTCTCACTTTATTGTATGATAAAATCGTTCAATTTTATTCGGTGTTTTTCGTTTTGGAATAGCCCATTGTTCCAATAGAGTGTTAAATACTTCGGTGCCATGTTCTTCACTGCTTGCTTCTAGCTCTAATTCATAATCGATATGGTTGTTATAATGGCTTTTATCAAGGACAAGTGTTGTTTGTTGATAATCGTGTTCGATGCGATATGTTTCGAGTGCACCGCCATAACGCAATTGATCAATAGGAATATTCACCTTAGTTAGTGCATGTGTGATTGGTGCTTTATCTATAATCGTTCCGTTAATAAACTGTTTAGCTTCCTTTTCTGTTATAGTACAATGTGTCTCTAACAAGCCAGGTCCATTTGGATTAGGCTGTTTTAATGTTAATTGGAATTGGTCTTTCTTTTCTCTAATGCGTAGTGCTGATTTATGTGTCTTTAACTGAAAATCAAATGTATCAAAATAATGATTTTTTTGATGGATTATTTGCTGATTACTAGAAGAGAAATGATTAATTAGTTGTTGATATTCTTCTTCTGTTAGCAGGTTTTTAAATTCAATTTCGATTTCCTGTTTGATTTTAATCACCCTTTCATTTTTTTCTATTGTGAATTATTCTTGAACAAAAAGCAAAAATTTCGATAGGAGCAATCGTTACTGCTTAGGGGTGATATGTGATAAAATATAGACAGATAATGTATACATAGGTGGTGCAAGACATGAATTGGAAAAAATTCTTAGCACCTTACTCACAGGTGGTAGAAGAATTAAAAGTTAAGTTAAAAGGAATGCGATCACAGTTTGAACATGAATCAAACCATTCGCCAATAGAGTTTGTTACGGCACGAGTAAAGCCAATATCAAGTATTAAAGAAAAAATGAAGCGAAGAAATATACATATAAATAATATTGAAGAAATGCAAGATATAGCAGGAGTTCGAGTGATGTGTCAGTTTGTTGATGATATTTATGATATCGTAGACAGGCTTCGGTCGCGAAATGACTTTGAAGTAATTGAAGAAAGAGATTATATTAATCATAAAAAGGAAAGTGGTTATCGTTCATACCACTTAATCATTGCATATCCAGTTGAATCTATTCACGGTGAGCGTAAGATTATCGCGGAAATCCAAATTCGAACGTTAGCGATGAACTTCTGGGCAACGAATGAACATTCACTAAATTATAAATATGAAGGACAAATTCCGGAAAAAGTACGTGCTAGATTAAAGCGTGCGGCAGAAGCTGCGTTTAAATTAGATGAAGAAATGGCGAAAATTAAGGATGAAATACAAGAAGCACAACGAGTATTCAAAACGAATAAGGATAATCACGATAAATAAATGGGGGAAATAGCCATGCGTTTTGCAATTCTGTCGAGAAAAGACAACAAATCAGAGGTAATCAAGTCAAGGATTAAGCAGTATTTAACTGATTTTTCGCTCGAATATGATGAAGAAAAGCCTGAGCTTGTTATTTCTGTCGGTGGTGATGGTACATTTTTAGAAGCATTTCATACGTATAAGCATCGTCTAAAAGAAACGGCATTTATTGGTGTTCATACAGGCCACTTAGGTTTTTATGCAGACTGGCTTCCTGATGAAGTGGAAAAATTAATTATTGAAATTGCCAAGAAGCCTTTTGATGTCGTAGAGTATCCGCTGATTGATGTTAAGCTTCATTCAGTCGATGAACAGACAGAGCAATTTATTGCTTTAAATGAAGTATCCGTTAAATCCATTGATAGCACAGTTGCGATGGATGTGCTTATTAAAGGATCACACTTTGAACGATTCCGTGGTGATGGGTTATGTGTATCAACACCATCAGGAAGTACGGCATACAATAAAGCGTTGGGTGGAGCAATTCTTCATCCGTCTCTTAATGCGATGCAAATTACCGAGATGGCATCGATCAATAACCGAGTATTTCGTACAATTGGCTCGCCACTAATATTGCCTAGCCATCATGTGTGTGAATTCCTACCCTTATATCATGATCGTAGTTTATTGATTACGATTGACCATCATACAGATAAGTATGACAGCATTGATAGAATTGAATGTCGTGTTTCTGATGAGAAAATTCGCTTTGCCCGTTTTCGAGCATTACCATTCTGGAAAAGAGTACATGATTCCTTTATTTCAGATGAAAGAGCTTAATGTAGTAGGTGGAAGTATTGAAATGGAAAATAGATAAGTCACATGAAGGCTTATTGTTGCGAGAATATTTAATGAGAGTAAAAGGGATATCTAGAGCGATTTTAACCTCTGTTAAATTTGATGGAGGTAAGTTGTTAGTGAATGATGAAAGTGTGACGGTCCGCTATCAATTAGTGGAAAATGATGTAGTGGAAGTCGTGTTTCCTCCTGAATCAAGGAGTGATTGGTTAAAGCCAGAAAATAAACCAATTGACATCGTTTATGAGGATGAGGATGTGCTTGTTATTAATAAGCCACCAAATCTTGCGACAATTCCGGGGTTACATCATCCAGAAAATACACTTAGCAATCGAATTATTCATTACTATAATACGAAACAAATCCCTTATACTGTCCATGTTGTTACAAGGCTTGATAGAGACACATCTGGTTTATTATTAATTGCTAAGCATCGGTATAGTCATTCCATTTTATTTCAGTATCAACAAGATGGAAAGATAAACAGAAGATATCAAGCTATTGTATCAGGCAAACTAGACAAAAAAGCGAGTATACTTGATTATCCAATAGATCGTGCGCCAGATTCCATCATCAAAAGAGAGGTGTCTCAGGTAGGAAAACGAGCTATCACACATTATCAAGTGAAACAAGAATATGAGGACGAATCTCTTGTAGAGGTGAAATTAGAAACAGGCCGAACACACCAAATTCGTGTCCATTTCTCTTACCTAGGACACCCGCTTATCGGAGATAGTCTTTATGGTGGTGATACGTCGATTCTCAAGCGTCAAGCATTACATTGCCATAAGCTGGCGTTTGAACATCCTATCACCAAGGAAAAACTCGCATTTGAAATTCCGTTAGCAGAGGATATAAACGTAAGCATAAAAAAGTCTTCGAGTAGTTGACACTACTCGAAGACTTTTTGTCGTTCATATAAAGTGAGACTTCGATCAGTGGGAGTTTTACGGACCCATGCACCGTGATAAAGTGAAAGTGGGTATCGCTAAAGTACTAATAACTAAATTTCTCTTCCACAAAAGGCATTGTTGATGGAACACTGGTGATTTCTTTCTCAGGAAAGCGAAAAGCGGTTAGTTTATTACCAAAGACACATCCTGTATCAATATTGACGGTATTATGAATGAAACGAGGCTCTAATACAGGGGTATGTCCATAAACAATCCATTTATCTCCATGATAATTCTGTGCCCAATCACGGCGAATTGGTCTTCCGTCAGGATGCTTTTCGCCAGAAATATCACCATATAAAACAAATGTTTTTACTTTCTTATCATGTCGACCGATGTACTTTTCTGGAATACCAGCATGTGCAATCACTAGTTGTAATGGATCAAGCTCGAGGTATAGTGGAGCTTTTTCATAAAGTGTCATCATCATTTCTTTTATTTCCGTTTTTTCTTTATCTGTTAGTTGTTCGTATTCAGCAACAGTTGTTTCTAAACCGTGTTGTTGTTTTACATTGTTACCCAAGAAAAAACGGTATAACTTGTTGCAATGATTACCTGGAACATAGTAGGCTATTTGCTGCTCGATCACAAGCTGATAAACTAAGCGTATAACATCGAGTGATTGTGGACCACGGTCTGTTAAGTCACCGACAAATGCTATTTTTCGATTCTCAGGATGAAGGAACTTGTCGTGTTGTTCTTGATAGCCTAATTTCTTTAATAATAACTGAAGCTCCTCAAAACAGCCATGCACATCGCCAATAATATCTAATTTCATCTCGTTAACTCCTAGTATTCATATTTTCATCTTACTCCGTTATCTTTAGTGTAATACAAAATACATAAATAATCAGTGAAAGTTACGATTCTTTCCCGATATATGTTATTATTTTAACAGTAGAGGAGGGATTGCTTATGGAGCATTTAGAACAACACGAACGAATGGAAATGTGGGAGAAAATTGAACAGGCATTGGTTAATGAACAGATTGATCAATTTCGTGCAGAATTTTTAGAGTTGCACCCATATGACCAAGCAAAAATCTTTGAAGAACAAGAGGAACAAATTCGCTTTTTAATTTACTCTTATCTGTCACCAGAAGAAATGGCAGATGTGATTGAGCAAGTGGATGAAGATTTAGTTACTGACTTTATAACTGAAATGGTACCAGGTTTTGCTGCGAAAATTTTGGAGCATATGTCAACAGATGATGCTGTCGATTTATTAAATGAATTAGATAAGAATAAAGTGGCAAGTTTTTTAACGATAATGGACAAGAAATCGTCGGCTGAAATAAAAGAATTGCTTCATTATGAAGAGAAAACAGCTGGTAGTATTATGACGACAGAATATGTAGTCATAACGACTAAAATGACGGTGAAAGATGCTATGAGGCATTTAAGAAAAGAAGCACCTGATGCCGAGACGATTTATTATATTTATGTTGTCGATTCCTTTAAAAAGCTTGTCGGTGTTATTTCACTAAGAGATTTAATTATCGCAGAAGGTGACTGGCTTATTCAAGATGTAATGAGTGATCGAGTCGTATCTGTACCTGTTGGGGAGGATCAAGAAGACATTGCTAAGATGATGCGTGACTATGACTTCCTTGCGCTCCCAGTAATTGATTTCCAAGAACATCTGTTAGGTATTATCACTGTTGATGATATTATGGATGTTATGGAAGAAGAAGCAAGTGATGATTACTCTAAATTAGCTGGTATTTCAGATGTGGAATCAAGTGGTAGTACTGCTCTTGCCTCTGCGAAAAAAAGGTTACCTTGGTTAATATTATTACTGTATTTAGGAATGATAACAGCAAGTGTTATCCAGCGATTCCAAGATTCTTTAGAAGAAGTAGCAGTACTTGCTATTTTTATCCCAGTAATTGGTGGTATGGCTGGTAATACAGGTACGCAAGCTCTAGCTGTCGCTGTTAGAAGTATTTCAACAGGTGAGAGTGAGAAGAGAGGGAAAGTATCACTTATTTGGAATGAAACAAAAACAGGTTTGCTTACAGGTGTGACATGCGGTGTACTGATTACACTTACTGTTATGCTTTGGCAACAAAATATTTATCTAGGGCTATTAGTTGGTGTAGCAATTATGGCTACATTATTGGTTGCTACGGTATCTGGTGCAATCATTCCACTTATTATGCACCGATTAAACATTGATCCAGCGGTAGCTTCGGGGCCGTTTATTACAACATTGAATGATTTAATTTCTACAGTGATTTATTTTGGCTTAGCAACAACATTTTTAAGTTATCTTGTGTAAGGGAGTGTTAAGGTGCAAAAAGTGATTCTTTTCGATGGTGTCTGTAATTTGTGTAGTAGTAGTGTGCAGTTTATCATCAAACGTGATCCAACAGGTACCTTTCAATTTGCTTCCTTGCAAAGTGAAGTAGCTCAACAATTACTTCAAGAGCGACACATTTCAACTCATTTAGATACTATCATCTTGATTGAAGGTGAGCGGGTGTATACAAAATCAACGGCTGTCTTAAAAATCGCAGGACAGCTGCAAGGTGCATATAAACTCTTTGCCATTTTTCGCATTGTTCCACGACCAATTCGTGATGTTGTATATCAATTCATCGCAAAAAAACGTTATCGTTGGTTTGGCAAACAAGAGCAATGTATGGTACCATCCCCCGATATAAGACAACGATTTTTAGATAACTAAAAAGGCTATCTCTCACGAGATAGCCTTTTTATATGTTAATTATTATTTTCACGTTTTCTTCTCTTCAATGTATAAAGTCGAGCTTCTTCTCTGAATGCTTTACTAATGGATATGATAACCATGATCATGATAATCGCAAACGGGAATGCCACTAAAATCGAGGCAGTCTGTAATGCTTTTAAACCACCTTGCCATAATAACACAGCAGCAATACCTGACTGTATAACTCCCCAAATAACTTTAATTTTTATATTAGGGTTTAATTGTCCATTTGTCGTTTGCATTCCAAGCACAAAGGTTGCAGAATCTGCAGACGTGATAAAGAATGTACTAATCAATAGTACTGCTAACACGGACATTACGGTACTTAAAGGGAAACTATCTAATACAGTGAATAAGGCTACTTCTGTACCTGATTGTTGCATGATATTATACACATCTAAGCCTTCGTTCATTTCTAAATGAATAGCAGATCCGCCAAATACACTAAACCATAGTGCACCAAATATTGTTGGCACTAATAGAACACCAATGACAAATTCTCTAACTGTTCGTCCACGAGATATTCTCGCAATAAATGTACCAACGAATGGAGACCAAGCAATCCACCATGCCCAATAGAAAATAGTCCAGTCCTCAAGCCAATGAGCATTATCATCATTAAATGGTGCCATGCGGAAGCTCATTTCTGGTAAATTGGAAATGTAGGACCCTAATGTAGTCGTGAAGAAGTTCATAATAAAGTTAGTCGGTCCAGTGAATAGAAGGAATAACATTAATAAAAAGGCAACGATAATATTTGAAGTACTTAAATACTTGATACCCTTTTTTAATCCTGTTAGGGCTGATAACATAAACAACACGGTTACAACTCCGATAATAATTAGTTGTGTTTGTACAGTGTTAGGAATACTACCAGTAATAAATTCTAGCCCACTACCAATTTGTTGAGCGCCAAGTCCTAGAGATGTTGCAACACCGAAAACAGTAGCAAATACGGCAATTACATTAATCAATGTTCCGTATCCACCATTCATTCTATCTCCATAAAGTGGTTTTAATGTACTACTAATTAAACCAGGTTCCTCTTTTCTAAATTGAAAATAGGCGAGCGCCATTGCTAATGTTGCATATACTGCCCATGGGTGGAAACCCCAATGGAAGAAACTGTGTTGCATCGCTATTTGTGCTGCATCTGCGTCAGAATTTGGTGTGAACGGAGGAGAGTGCATATGTGAGATAGGTTCTGCTGCCCCCCAAAATACTAGTCCAATTCCCATTCCTGCACTAAATAACATACCAAACCATGTTATATAATTAAACTCCGGTTTATCTCCATCTTTTCCTAATACAATATTACCGTATTTGGAAACAATCAAGAATATAGCAAAAATAACGAACGCGGTTGTAACTAATAAATAAAACCAACCGAATCTTGTTACGAGAAATCCTTGAATCAAGGAGGTTACATTATCTAAATTCCAATTTGCTAAGATGCTATCAGGAATTACGCCCCAAATAATAAATATAAGAGAGATCGCAATAGATATGTAAAATACTTTTGTCGCTTTCTTCATCAAAACATCCTTTCAAGTTGTTTTTTTACTATGACGAAAAAGTGCTCAACTTATTATACCCTATTAGGAGAAAAATATTCAAATTTCCACATAACGAGTCGAATTGTATCAAATTTTGTGTGTACACTTCAAGTGATAACAGAGGAAAACAGAAAAAAAGCTCTTCCGGATGGTAAATACCGGAAGAGCTGTAGGTTAAAATAATGAGACAGCTGGTAAACAAGTAATTGCACAGAAACAATTTAAGTCAACGGTAATACAGATACCTGTACGTGATAAATCATCAACTTTTTCGTTGTTTAATTGTTCGCAAGGATCACCACAAGCTTTGTCATCGTCATCGAATACAAGTAATTCTAGAATTGCACAGCACTCATCTTCGTCTACTTCATTTACGCGGAAGATAAAGCTACTAAAGCATTCAAAGCGACCATCACGGATTTCTGCTCCAAAACCTTTGAATGGTTTCCCTTTTTTATCGTATAAGATAAATGGAACTGTATCTAAACCATTCCCTCTCACAGGGGATACCAAATCCTGGATGGACCGTGCGCAGCTTACATCACATTCCATTTCTACAACGTTCTCTTGCGCATCTGCAATCGCTCTGACAACGTCACACACACAATTTTCACTACTGATGTCTACTACATCATCTCGGCAATCATCTTTTCTACCCATATAATCATTCCTCCAATTTTAAACTATTCATTAACACTAATAATCTATGTAGTAATGACGTATGTGTATGGACGTTTATCATGAATTCTAAATAAATAACATGAAACTTTCACCAACAATAGGCTAATAACATATGCTGGTTTTATAAAGGGAGAATTCAATCAGTGAGTGAGAGTATTGCGGATGCTTAAGACGTGAAAAATGAACCTTTACCGTAACAGCAAAGATATGAATGGTGAAAGGTAAAGAAGGAGGATATATAGATGGACTCTGTTAATGAAAAGAAATATATTCCGAAGCTTTATATCGCGCAACCGAAAATAGCTGAACCATCTCGAGTCATGCAATCACATTATCATTCAACAACAGATCAGGAGGCAGAAGAACAAACCGATAAATATGTTGAAGAGAAAAATGAGGAAAAGAAAAAAGTAATGGATATGACAATGGAAGAAAAGGTGCGGTATTTCGCTAATATGCCGTTTCATGCACCAAGAGTAAAATGCCAAGTAGTTACAGATAAAAAAACATATATAGGAATAATTGTAGATGAAGACGAAGGGAAAGTAGTGATGAGGGTTGCAAGTAGAAATCAACCAGTAGTCATTCCTTTGAGACGAATTACCGAGATCAATCTGGTGGGGTTCTAATAGCATATATTTATGGAGAGGAGTAAAAATTAAATGTCAGAAAAAAAGAAAGTAATTTATGTAAAGGATTTAGTTATTAAAGCGGATAATGTAAGGATTGAACCAAATCGCCGTCATGACCATTTCTTTGGTCCAAGAGGAATGGAACAAGAAGAACAAGAACTGGACAGTATAGAAGAGGTAGAAGAAAAGAAAGACGATAGAGACGAACGTCCACCGTTTTCATGGGTTTAATCTAAGCAAGACCGTCATAAAGAAGTTTTAGTGAACGAAAATATGGGTATAGATTATAAAGGGAAAGCATGAAGGGAGAGGGAAAGTATGGGTTATATCATACCAGTTGAACATTATCAGTATCAGCAATACCATAATCGTGTACAGCGGTCTACACAAGATCCATTTCCAATAGAGAGGCTTTACCCAATCCAGTTAGGCATGCATGACCGTAAAATGAAAACAAAAGAATCCTTTAAAAAAAGAAAGATGACTTCATCAATAAAAAGCCAACCATCTGAACTAGTCGTGCATGATACTGCTTATGCGGGCGTAACGGGTAAAGGGAAACATTTTGAAGCATCTGTTTAATAACTGTTCATGGGATAATCATATATCTCATGAACAGGTTGCTTTCTTTTAATAGCCTTGTACAAAAAGATTTTTATCTTTTTCGTATTCTGCGTAAAAGACCTCTTGAAAGTTATTTATTTCTTGTTTTTGCAACTCCTCTTTTAGCCATTCTTCATCTTTACCGATCTCATAAAGACTATCCCAAATAATCTCTCCATCGTTGATTAGCATAAATGGTAGTGTGACATTCTCGGGTGCAAGATTAAAATCATGTCGATTTGGCATTTGATAATTTGTTTTTTTCATAACAGAAACGGTTCCGTCTGTCTCAAGAATCGCATAATCAACTTCTCTAATGGAAAAAGCATCTTTAGAACGTAATAAGTGTAAAAGTTGATTGATGTCTAGTTTTGCTTTTTTCATTTCTTTCCATTGGAGTTTCCCTTTATGAATAACAATAGAGGGTTTTCCTTCTAAGAGGGCTCTTGTTCCTTTGAATTTCTGTGTGATTTGTTCTGTTAAGTAAAGTAACCCACCCCACAAGAGAACAGCAAATGCAATATCACTAACCCCGACTTCATTGTCGTAAAGAGCATTACCGACTAATTCTCCAAGGATCAGTGCAGAAATAAAATCAAAGGCAGTAAGCTGTTTGATTTGCGTTTTTCCTAAAATTTTTGCCACGATAAATAGCATAAAAAAACCGAATAGTGTTTCAACAAAAATCGAACCGAAATGCACGATATTCCACCTACCTTCATCAATATTTATGTATTACTAATAAGAATAGGATGTCTCGAATAGCGGCAGAACATACATAAAGTGAGACTTCAATCAAGGTGGGATTGTATCGTGATAAATAAAACAGACCTTGCTCTTGTCTATAAAACAGTGAGCAAAGTCTGTTCGTTTAAAATATTTTTGTCATCGTAACATGTGGTATACCCGCATCCATAAATTCACCTGAGACTGTTTGGTAACCAAGCGATTGGTAGAATGCTTCGGCATGTGTTTGAGCGTTCAGTTTAGCTTTTTGCATCCCTTTTTCTTTAGCGGCTTCCTCCATAAATAACAGGATATCACGTCCATATCCTTTTTTACGCTCGCTTTTGGCAATACAGATTCGTTCCATTTTAGCGTAACCATCAACAAAGCGCATTCTACTTGCTGCTACGGGCTGACCATTTTCGTATCCGATAAAATGCACTGCTTCATTTTCTAATTCATCAATTTCTAATTCTTTTGGTACGCCTTGTTCTTCGACAAATACATCAAAGCGTACTTTATAAGCATCTTGTAATTCTTGTTCATTATTCACTTGTTGTAAGTCCATTATGATTTCCCCTTACCCTAACATTTTCTTTAATAAGTCTGGTAATTCTTGCTGCCAATATTTCCATGTATGGTTACCATCAAATTCATGATAGTGATAAACTCTTACATTTCCTGTTAATTGATTATGTAGTGTACGATTTGGCGTTAGAAAGTCACCAGATTGTCCATTTGTCATATCTACGTTTGTTTCCTCTTTACCTATGGAGTGGGCAATTTCTAAATTGGTGAATTTTTCTGCGTGTTGCGCTAGTTGCAAAACCGTTTCATCAACAAATGGTGATTGCATAATCACTGTATCGAATGTATGAGGATATTGTGTAGCCAACATAAAAGCTAATGTGCCTGCTAATGAATCACCCATTGTTATTCGTTTAACTGGTGTAATATGTAAATGGTTTTCTACATGTGGAATCGCTTCATTAATTAGGAAAGAAATATATTGATTATGCTGTTCTCCACCAGGGTAATATTTTTTCCAGCGATCGTGTCTACTTTGATAATGAATACCAATGAAAATAGTAGATTCTATTGCTAATTCATCATGTAGTTGGTCGGTTAAAGTAGCAATTCGCCCCATTCTGAAATAATCATCACCATCATTCATCAAACATAGTTGATAATCCTTGAATGGTGTAAATCCTTCTGGTAAATACCATTTTACCTTGATGCGTTCACCTAAATAGTTACTTTGAATGATTGTATCTTCCATTTTACCGTTTCGTCCCACTAACATTCCCCCCTTGATTAGTTTATCACGTTGTCAATTACCCGTAAAACCTTGTGCAATGATGAATGATTGTATGAGATTATGGAAAGCTAAGTGTAAAAAGGGAGTGTGTAAATATGAAAAGGACTATTGTGTTGTTTATTTTATGTATGATGATTGCATTTCCAGTATTTGCTGATAACCAAGCAGCACTTGTGACAGATGAGATTTATAAGGATATCGAAGCATTGAAATATCCATACGTTTCGGAAATAGAGAAAGAGAAAGTCGCAGATAAGATTAATCAAACATTTGAAATGTATATCGAAAAAGCTTATCTAGCATATGAAGAAAATGTTCAATTAGGGGAAAAGTTAGATTTCCCTGCGGAGTATATGACAGATTATCAGCTAAAGTACAATAAAAATCCATATTTGAGTATTTTAACAAGTAATTATATATATAGTGGTGGAGCACATGGTAATACGTTCATTGAATCCTTTAATTTTAATGTTAAGGATGGTAAACGAATCTATTTAACGAATATTTTAAAGGAGAAAGAACAAATCGAGGTAGTTCGTGACCATGTATGGGAATACGCTACAGAGAGGCCAGATATTTTTTATCCAGATTTAAAGAAGGAAGATATTCATTTGACAAAGGATACTGCTTTTTACTTTACGGATGAAGGAATAACACTTGTTTTTCAACAATATGAAATAGCGCCATATGTATCAGGTAATCAAGAAATTGAAGTGCCGAGTGAACTATATGAGTAATGAGACTAACCACAGTGACAAAATCACTGTGGTTAGTTGTGACCATATTAAAATAAAGAAATTGCTGGTAAACAAGAAATAGCGCAGAAACAGCTTAGATCCACTGTGATACAAATGCCAGTTCTTTCGATATTTTGTACGTTTTCGCCATCTAATTGTTCACAAGGACTCTTACATACCGAATCACTTTCAGTAGTTAATAATTCCAATGTAACACAAGAATCTTTAACGCTTGTTACACGGAAAATAAAGCTTTCTACACAGTTTAATTGCGTTGTCCCTTGTACACCTACACCTTTGAAAGGATTACCTTTCTTATCGAATAAAATAAACGGAACTGTATCATAACCGTTTCCAGTAGTAGGAGATACTAAATCTTGAATAGAGCGATGACAGCTAATATCACACTGATTATCTAGTGCGTCATCTTGAGCGTCTAATATTGATTTAACCACTTCTTCTACACATGAATGTTTTGAACACATACATTATTCACTCCTCTTGAGACTTTATATTATTAACGTGAAATGTTAACAATACAATGTATGTGAGGTATGATAAGTTGTATAGATAAGTAGCTTGGTGTATTAACACAAAAAACACCTTGATGTATAAAAGGAACGATACATCAAGGTGTTTTGATAATATTAATATTCAACTGTAGAAGTTGTATTATCTTCTAAAGGTAGTTCTAATTCTTGGCGTAATTGATTTGCTAATTCGTCAATACTGTTTGGATCAGGGTTGAAATACCAAATACCATTAATTACTTCGTCTTGCCCACCGACTTCAAATGTTTCAATATTTGACGTGTCGATGGAAGAATACGTTTGTTGCATATGGAATATTTCGCTTGGACTAAAACTAGTTGAAACGTTTTGCCCTAAAATGTTAGAGATCTCTCCAACTTTGAATAATGTATTGGTTGAAATAGCTTGATCAATTGTCGATTCAATAAATTGGCGTTGACGTTCTTCACGAGAATAGTTTGCATTAGCAGCTTGTTTTCTCATACGAACGAAGGCTAGAGCCTCTTCACCGTTCAATTTACTTACACCTTGCTCAAAGTGTACTTTCTCACCGGGAACATAGAAGTTCTTTTCCCAGAAGGGTTCTTTGATATCAATAGAAACACCACCAAGTGCATCGACAATATCACGGAAACCATCGAAATTAACTGCTACATATTCATCAATAGGAATACCGAGTAAATCTTCCACCTTTTCTACTTGAAGCTTCACTTCGCCATAATCTGTAATTGAACCGTACGTATATGCAGCATTTAATTTGTGCGTACCTGCATATTGACCTGCTTCTTCTTCCGTAAACTCTGTTATCGTATCACGCGGTATAGTTGTCATTGTCATTTTGTTTGTATGTGGATTTAATGTTGCTAAAATTTGTGTATCCGCACGACCATTTTGTCCGTCAGTTTCATAGTCTTCTATCCCCATTAATAGAATCGAAATAGGATCCTTTGTAATAGCGACATCTGTTTCTCTCAATTCAGATTTTCCATTAGGACGATCGATTTCATCATATGCCTCGTTAGTTGCTTGATATACGTTTCCTATAAAATAAATACTATAGGATACAACGGCAACAATTACCAACAACAAAGTCCACAGTAGGCCTTTTTTCCAACGGCTAGTTTTTTTTCTATCACTTCTTCTTTTTGCGCTCAAAGTAACTACCTCACTTTTACGTCTAGTATTCTATTAGAAATAGTTTCATTTCTTATAATTAGTATGGAAGTCTCATATTATCGAATATAGTCGATTTACTATTTTTATGAAACACCAATTAACAAGTTACATCTATTTTCGCATCTAGTCAACCTAATTAGGCAATATTTTTTATTACATTTTGATGTCAGAGTGCCTGTTATTGTTAAAGAATCCTTGGTGAATAATACATGCTGGGGTTTCGGGATGGGACATTTTTCTAGTGGAAAATACGAAGATTGTAGAATTCGAAGGTGTGATATGGATCATAATAAGTATAATGCAGAAAAGGAGGGATAGCAATGGCAAAACAACGAAAGAAGGAAAAACCTAACTATGCTCCTACTAATCCTGAAAAGAATATTCCAAATGAACAAAAAAGAGGAAAAGGTAAATCTCCTTCACGAGGGAATCCCTTGTAAAAATACTGGGTCATAATTAAATAGGAGAAGAATCCGAACAATTATAAGTTAAGCGTAGGCAAAACTTACAGATTCCTGCTGGAACAGCACGAAACAAAGGTTTACTGTGTGACACGTTTGACTGAAGCGATATGTATAATCGTGCCTTTATGTTCGGATTTTTCCTATCTAATTGCTCTTAAGTATAGTCTTTCCACATTTTTATTCACTCCAGCGTTTAGGACTCCATATCGTTCCTTCCATTTCGCCTTCCATTTGGTCAATCCGTTTGGCTTGTTCGGTTAACATATCTTGGCAGGCTTTAATCAACGTTCGTTCATAATAATCATCTGTTGTTTGTAAAGCCTGATTTAACTGTTCTAAGATCCATTCATTCTCATTCATTATAACCCCTCCTAGTCGAGAAACATATCATCTAAAACCATTTTTAATTCATCCATTTTATCTCGATTTGTTTGAATTTGATCAATAGCAAAGCGCAATGTATTTGGAGCAGCAGATGTATTTTGTGTCTTTTCAAGTTGATCGATTAACCATTTTTCACGATTAGCTAAACTTTTCTCTTTATCCATCATCAACATTTGCCAATATTGAATTAAGTAATCCATCTTCTGTTCCTCCTCTAAATAAAAGAATTGGAAAATAGACAGTGGTCGCAGATAGGTCATTCCTAGTTTATTAGCCATTGCTTGAAAAGGTTTCGTTAACTCACTAATAGTAAAAAGCTCTTCGCCACCTGCTTGATATTCTCTTTCGGCAACACCAATCATCATCACTAAACCAAATTCTTTCCCATCTAGTGGTTTTTTTCTTGTACCATAGCCGAACCCTTCTCCTAAGACTTCATCCTGCCATTTTTTTAAAAGAGGAGTAGCGCTATACCAGTAAAATGGGAACTGGAAGATAATTCGGTCATGTTTACTTAATAATTGTTGTTCTTTGGCAATGTCGATTTTTTCATCTGGGTATTGTTCTTCCAAATGATGAATCGTGATGTTTTCTTCATTTTTAATAGCGTTTAAAAAATATTGTTGACTACCTGAATCAATAATATCTGGGTGAGATACAATCAAAAGTGTCTGCATTATTTTCTCCTTTAGACAAATATAATAAAAAAATTTAAAATTAGTCGCTCCTAAGTATTCACAGCTTGTCATTTATAAAGTGAGACTTCAATCAGTGGGAGTTTTAGGGACTCATGCACCGTGATAAACGTTCGTATATTGTAATCATCCCAATTCCTTTTATAGACGAAAAGCGTACTTAACGAATCGGAAGTTTTACCGATAATAAGGAAGGAGGAGGATTCAAATGACAATTAATGTAGAAGAGTACCATCCTATTATACAAGCTTTTGTGAAAGTTAGTCCATTCATACAAACCCTTATTAATGATGATATTACGATCGGTATTTATGATAAAGAGAAATTAATTATTAATTATCCTGCACAAAATTTCTCTTTAAATGTACAACCGGGAGACCCTTTGGTTGAAGGTGATATTGTAACGCAAGCGATTAGAGAAAATAAAAATCAAGCCGCAACAGTGCCACTAGAATTATTTGGTGTTCACCTTATTGCCAGAGCGATTCCTCTACATGATGAAGCAGGGAATGTCATTGGTGGGGTTGGAATCGGTCAAAGCATTGCCGATGCACAACAGTTAAATGAAACATCCGGTAACCTATCTTTAGTGATGGATGAAGTGACACATACAGTAGAAGATATGGCAAATGCGATTAATACACTTTCTACCGATATTCATCAAGTTTCAGAAGAGGCTGGTACGGTAAGTAGTAGCGCAGAGACGATTGAGAAAATGTCTAATGTGGTAAAAGAAATAGCAGAGCAGAGTAATTTATTGGGACTTAATGCAGCAATTGAATCAGCTCGCGCCGGAGAACATGGGAAAGGCTTTGCTGTGGTAGCCGATGAAATTAGAAAAATGGCCAACAATTCAAAAGAACAAGTGAATGAAATCCAAAGCATAACGAAAGAAATTAAAGATGCTATTAGTACTCTTAATCAACGCATCCAAAATGTGAATGAACAGTCTGATTCGCAAGCGGCTTCTATTGAGGAATTAACTGCCACGATGGAAGAGGTTAACTCAAATGTACAAGTGTTAGCAAGCCTTGCTCAAAAGAATGTTGCATTAAAAGAGAATTAGGAGGTAGGACAGATGGATTTATTACATTTACATAGTCAATATATTGATGGCAGCTGGCGTGAAGGAAATAGTACGCTTAAAATGGAAAATACAAATCCTTATAATGGGGAGCTTCTAGCAAGTTATCAGGCAGCAAATGTTATGGATGTTGACGCGGCATATCAAGCAGCTAAAAAAGCTCAAAAAAGTTGGGAACACGTAAATCCAGTTGCAAAGCGTGACATTTTTGATAAAGTAGTAAATGTTATCGAAAAAAATCATGAAGCGATTGTCGAAGTTATTACAAAAGAAATTGGTGGTACGCGTCTAAAAGCAGAGTTTGAGATTGGTCTTGTGAAAAATATGTTGAAGGAATCTGCTACATTTCCACTTCGTATGGATGGGAAAATATTACCGTCTGTTACAGAAGGGAAAGAAAATAGAGTATACCGTGTTCCTATAGGTGTTGTCGGTGTTATCAGCCCATTTAACTTCCCATTCTTTTTATCTATGAAGTCTGTAGCACCTGCTATCGCAACAGGTAATGGCGTTGTACTAAAGCCGCATGAACATACAGTAATTGCTGGTGGAACAATGATTGCGAAAATCTTTGAAGAAGCAGGGCTACCAGAAGGTGTATTGAATGTTGTTACAACGGAAATTTCAGAAATAGGTGATGCGTTTGTAGAGCACCCTACTCCAAAATCTATTTCCTTTACTGGTTCGACACAAGTAGGACGTCATATCGGTAGTGTAGCAGGTCGTAACCTAAAAGAAGTGCATTTAGAGTTAGGTGGAAATAGCGGATTAATTGTTTTAGAGGATGCGGATCTTGATTTAGCGGTTAGTGCAGCCGTATTTAGTCGTTTTACACATCAAGGTCAAATTTGTATGTCTGCTAACAGACTAATTGTTCATGAAGCTATCTATGATGCATTTGTTGAGAGGTATGTAGAGACTGTTTCAGGATTAACAAGTGGTGATCCTAGTGATGATGCAACGATTATTGGTCCGCTTATTAACGAAAAACAAGTGCAAACTACTGCCAAATTGATTGAAGCAGGTATAGCAGAAGGAGCAGAACCATTAGTCAAAGGGAAAATCCGTGGCAATGTAGTGGAACCTGTTGTTTTTGGTCATGTAACAAGCGAAATGACTGTGGCTAAGGAAGAAATTTTTGCTCCTGTTGTAAGCATTATGAAAGCAAAAGATGACCAAGAAATCATGGAAATTGTGAACGATAGTTCTTATGGTTTAAGTGGTGCAGTACATACTCAGGATATTGAAAGAGGTACTCAGCTCGCCAAACAAATGGAAACAGGTATGATTCATATAAATGATGGAACGATTAATGATGAGCCCAATGTTGCATTTGGTGGCATGAAAAACTCAGGTGTTGGCCGATTAAATGGAGAATGGAGCATCGACGCTTTTACAACGACAAAATGGATTTCTATCCAACATAATCGTAAACAATATCCATATTCTTGATGTAAGATTTCTATTTAAAATCTTGAAGTGAATAGGATTGATTACGTGATAATAAGCGAAAGCCCCGTTTGCAAACGGGGCTTTTGCATTATATAGCGGTAATATGTTTAGCTGTACCTTGTTGCATTTTGTACATTTGTTGATAATTCCCGTCTTGTTGTAATAGTTCTTCGTGTGTTCCTTGTTCAATAATTTCTCCACGCTGGAGGACAATGATCTGATCGGCATGTTGAATCGTTGATAACCGGTGGGCGATAATAAGCATCGTACGTCCTTTGGCAAGAACCTTCATTGCTTCTTGAATCATTCCTTCTGTTTCTGTGTCAATATTAGCAGTTGCTTCATCCAATATTAAAATAGCTGGATCGAAAGCTAATGCTCTAGCAAATGACAATAATTGCCGTTGTCCTGTTGAAAATTCGTTCCCATTTTCACCAACTGGTTCATCGTATTGATTTGGTAGCTTTTCGATAAATTGGTTAGCACCAACAGCTTTGAGTGCAGCGATTGCTTTTTCTCGAGAAATAGCTGGATCATTCAATGTAATATTGGATATTACCGTTCCAGTAAAAATAAACGGATCCTGTAGTACGATACCGATCGGCTGACGGATTTGTTGACGTGTCAGCGTGGATGTATCGACTCCATCGATCGTAATTTTCCCCTTTTGTGGATCGTAGAATCGGAATAATAAATTCATAATCGAACTTTTGCCAGAACCAGTGTGTCCGACAAAGGCAGCTGTTTGACCAGGCTTCACTTGGAAATGAATATTTTTAAGAATGTAATTGTCATTCTCATAGGCAAAGCTTACATTTTCAAACTGTACATCCCCATTTACCTCTTGGTTTTCTGTTTGTTCCACTTTTTCTCCCTTTTCATCTAATAATTCAAAGACTCGTGCACCTGCAACTCGTGCTTGTTCTAATTGTGGCAGCTGGTTAACAATCTGGGTCATCGGTTCAAACAAACGTGTAAGGTAATCAACGAATGCATAGAGCACTCCAGCAGTGATAATCGTTTCGCCTGATAAAGAATGACTACCAAAGTACCAAATGAACGCAACGAAAGCTACTCCTCGTAATACATTAACAAGGTTGAAGGAAGTTAATGCAGATAGAACGATCATTTTCTTTTGATAAATAAAGTGACGTGTGTTTAATTGTTCAAATTCTTCTTGCGTTTCTTTTGTGCGACGAAATGCTTGAATTACAGGCATCCCTTGGATCGATTCATTGATCGATGCATTAATTTCGCTATTGGTCGAGCGAATAATGCGATTATAGTTACCAGCATATTTTTTGAATAGCTTCATCCAAATAAATAAAATAGGAATAATTACTAGACAAATAGTTGCTAGTGTTGCATTGAGTAAAAAGAGTGCAATGAAAATACCTATCATATAGATGAACCCATTGACGAATGTTTCGAGTACTTTTACATACAATTCTTTAATTGCTTCTGTATCGTTTGTCACTCTTGCAACGATTTTACCTGCTGGACGTTTGACAAAGTAATTCATTGGTAGCTCTTCGATATGTTCGAATACATCATTCCGCATGCGTTGAATGACTTTGTTAGCTGACACTTGTAATAAATAAGTTTTCAAGTATTGGAAAACAGTAGCGATTACAATCAATCCTAAATACAATCCAAGTAATAAAATAATCGGATGTATTTCTGGTTGAAAAAAAGTATATAGCTCTCCAGCACTTAGTTGAACACCCGTTATTTGTTCTGTTGTTCCATTAATACGAATCGTAAACAGATCATTCGTTACATCTTCTACAGTACTACTAGGTGGTACTTGATCATGAACAAAATAATACTGACGTTCTGCTTGTAGAAGCGTATGCTGGCCAATTATTTGGTCATTTTCTGTCAGACGATCAGACCGTTTTAACAAAGTACCATTTAAATCGACAGTGTCCTTGTCTTGCTTTTCGGCAACTTCTGTCCAATTTGTTTGAATTCCTACGATGTGATTATCGATCACTCTTTTGGCAATAAATGGACCAGTGAGCTCTAAACCAACAGCAATAATTAAACAGATTAAACCGATCAAAATATATTTCTTATTTGTTAAAGCATATTGAAAAAGTCTTTTTTCTGTAGAGGGTTTCATTATTTCACCTCATTTTCCATTTGTTGAATCATATATTGTTGTTGATACCAGCCGTTTTGCTGCATCAACTCTTCATGTGTACCATGCTCGGTGATTTTCCCAGCTTCTAAAACAATGATTTGGTCAGCATGTTTTACTGCTGATAGTCGATGAGCAGCAATGAATGTTGTTTTTCCGTGTCGTTCTTTTCGTAAGTGATTAATGATATTTGCTTCCGTTTTCCCGTCCACTGCAGATAAAGAATCATCTAATATAAGCATTTCCGGATTCATTAATAATGCCCTTGCCAAAGATACACGCTGTTTTTGGCCGCCTGATAGTGTTACACCACTTTCGCCTACGAGTGTATCTAAGCCTTCAGGTAATGCCTCGATATCTGCTCTTAATGAAGCAGATTCCAATACGTCATGAATATCATCAATCGATTTTTCTCCACATCCAAATAACAGATTTTGCTTTACTGTTTTTGAAAATAATACATGTTCTTGTGGTACATACCCAATCCAACTTCTCGTTGTATCTAGTGAGAATTGAGCAATCGGGATCTGATTGATTGTAAGCTTTCCTTCTGGTGGTAAATATTCTCTTAATAATTGTTTGAAAAAAGTCGTTTTCCCAGATCCTGTTTTTCCAACAATCCCAATTGTTTCTCCGCGTTTAATTGTTAAGTTGATGTCATTTAATTGTTTTTCGCTTGTCCCTGGATAGCTAAATGTGACATATTGAAAATCGATTACTTCAGGGATTTTCGCGGATGCTGGTTTTGCTGGATCTTGTACATCTGGTTGTTGGGCTAGGACTTGATCAACCCGATCAATCGATGCATTACCACGCTGCATGACATTAATTAATTCGCCGATTGCAAACATTGGCCAAATTAACATGCCTAAATAAACATTAAATGTGACAAGATCACCTAGTGAAATTTTATTTTCAAATACCATAAATGCACCGTAGCCAAGACCTATTGTATAGGAGATACCGACTAATACATTTATTGTTGGTTCAAAGAAGGCTTCCATCTTCGCTACTGATTTATTCTTTTGAAAAACGGTCTCTGTCATATCGTTAAAACGTCCTAAATCTTGCTTTTCTTGAACAAATGCACGTGTTACGCGGACGCCTCGTACAGATTCTAATGTATAATTATTCAAATTACTGAAAGCAGACTGTGCTGCCATAAATCGTTGGTGAATAATATTTCCATATTTTTGAACGATGAAGGCCATAATTGGCATCGGTAACAGAGCAGCGATCGTCAACTGCCAGCTAATTGTAAAGCCCATCATTAGTACTATCATTGTCATTAAGACAGTTGAATCAACTAGAGTAAGAATTCCGAATCCAGCGGTCATCATGATTGCTTTTAAATCATTAGTAGATCGTGCCATTAAGTCACCAGTACGATTTTTGCTATAAAATTTCGGACTCATTTTGAGAAAATGTCGCATTAATTTCGATCGCATTTGTTTTTCTAATAATAAGGCGCCACCGAACAGTTTGTAGTCCCAGAGGAACATAACTGCATAACTAATGATAATTAAAGCAATGAATATCAAGATAAGCTCCATTAATCTAGCTGTAGTTAATTGATTATACTGAATAGCATCAATAGTGATTCCGACTAGTTTAGGTGGTACAAGATCAATAAAGTTAACAATCAATAATGCAATAATAGCAAGTGTATACCGTCCCCAATGTTCTTTAAAAAACCAAGACAATTTGTTAAATACAGCAAACATTTATTTCTCTCCCTTCTGTAGGTAACACATACAAACTATAAGAGGTGCTAACCGCTATCTAACCTTATTGTTTTATGAAGTAATAAGTTGATATCCATCCTTTTTCCACCTTTATTACAAATATTTGTATTGAAAAAAACACAAAAAAGTGCATACGTTCATGACGTATGCACGAAAAGGATACACGTATCCAAGGCAATAATAAGAAAAAGAATCACGAACGTGTCCGTGATTCTTTCATTGGCAAAATGTAGGAAAATATTGCTCGCAAATTATGTTGATGAAAAGGAAGTCACGGCGTAGTTAATATTGAGTTGTAGGTTATTAGTTTGATAGTTGCGAATCATTATGCCGCACCTCCTTTTCCTGTGATTTTTTCAATACTTAATAAAGTATATATTCAAAAAATTATGACGTCAATATAATTTATGAAATTTTTCCATTTACAAGAAAAATTTAACTGGTTGTTAGGAGGCAATCACGGTGTAAATGAACGCTAACTTCCTAATAAGTCTCACTTACAGTATTCTATTTTTTGATTAACATTGTCGTACTTTGTTGTGATTCTTAATAACCCTTTTATTTCGCCATTAACCACAGTATGGAGCTGATCTAATATTCCTTCTGCAGTGTATGGAATTTCTTTGTAATCCCTGCTATTTTGAATCGGGTTCTTGATATGATTCGGTGAAAGATGAGCTTATTTTGCGATATTATTAATAGTAATATTATCCTGCTAATTTCCTTCCATAAACTCTATTGCCTTTTGCAAGGGTTCGACCATTGCCAAGTCCTCCGTTTTTATTATAAAAATAAATCGACTGGAAAACCTGTCATTTTATGTTTTTATGGAACAGATTTTTTGTTTATCGCTGCGGAAAAGCTATCATCCCGTTACAGGTTTGAGTAGTAACAAAGAAGCTAGGTGAGGGAGAAATGAGTGTTAACTTCCTGTTAAGTTATCCCTTATTATGACGGAGCTTACTTGCTCGACGCTTTTACGGGACATATCCGCTTAAAAACGAATATTCAGAAAAATTAAATAGTTATAATTCGTCATTGAACGCAAAAAAGTTCTTGCAAACATGACATAACATGTTACAATAAGACAATATATTTTGAATAAGATTCACTCATATAATAGTGGGAATAAGGCCCACGAGTCTCTACCAGATTACCGTAAATAATCTGACTATGAGTGGGCAATGTATGTTATGGGAATAGTTATATATTCCAATAACGAACAATACCCAAAGATCATTGCTCATCTCATTAGGTGAGTAAAAATCTTTGGGTATTTTTTTATTTCAGAAGAGGTGACAGCTATGGAAAGTTTAAAACAAAAGATTTTGGATGAAGGATTGGCATTGTCAGAAACAGTGTTGAAGGTGGACAACTTTTTGAATCATCAAATAGATCCACAATTAATGCAAGAAATTGGTAAGGAGTTTGTGAGACGATTTCGTCATAAAAAAATTACGAAAATCGTTACGATAGAATCTTCTGGAATCGCACCTGCAGTAATGGCAGGCTTGATGCTAGATGTACCAGTAGTATTTGCCCGCAAAAAGAAATCATTAACACTAACAGAGGGGCTAATTACGGCTTCTGTTTATTCTTTTACGAAACAAGAGACAAACGACATTTCGATTGCAGAAAAGTTTTTAACCGAAGGCGAACATGTATTGATCATTGATGATTTTCTTGCAAATGGACAAGCAGCATTAGGATTAATCGATATTGTAGAACAAGCGAATGCAACAGTTTCTGGTGTAGGAATTGTAATAGAAAAAGCTTTTCAAGATGGTGGAGATTTGATGCGTAACAAAGGCTATCAAGTAGAGTCATTAGCTCGAATCAAATCATTAACTCAAGGGAAAGTGGAATTTGTTGAAGAACAGGAGTATGCACAATGAAAATTACAAAAACTAAAATGGCATCATTAGGTTTTCAACATGTTTTAGCCATGTATGCTGGTGCTGTTATTGTTCCTTTAATTGTTGGTGCTGGTATTGGCTTATCCAACGCACAGCTTACTTATTTAATAGCTATCGATATTTTGATGTGTGGGGTAGCCAGTATCTTACAAGTTTGGAAGAATAAATTCACAGGTATTGGTTTGCCTGTTGTATTAGGGTGTAGTTTTACGGCAGTTGCGCCCATAATTGAAATTGGTAACCATTATGGAATTACTTCCGTCTATGGAGCGATTATTGTATCTGGCCTTATTGTAGTACTGATTGCGAAGTTTTTTAGTAAGTTAATTAAGTTTTTCCCACCTGTTGTTACTGGTTCTGTTGTAACAATAATTGGTATTACGCTTATTCCGGTAGCGATGAAAGATTTAGCTGGTGGAGATGGCAGTGCTGATTTTGGTAGTATGACGAATTTAGCTTTAGGTTTTGGTACGTTAATGATTATTTTGCTTATTTTCCGTTTCGGCAAAGGATTCATTCAAGCAATTGCTATTTTATTAGGTATTCTTCTTGGAACAGGAGTAGCTTATTTTATGGGAATGGTAGATTTAAGTCCTGTAGCAGAGAGTACGTGGTTCCATTTGCCGACACCGTTCCATTTTGGTACGCCTGAATTTCATTTAGTACCTATTTTGACGATGACATTAGTAGCTATTGTCAGTTTAGTAGAATCAACTGGAGTGTATTTTGCCCTAGGAGATATTTGTGATAAAAAACTCGAAGATAAAGATTTAGAAAAAGGTTATCGTGCAGAAGGTGTCGCTATCATTTTAGGTGGTATTTTTAATTCATTCCCATATACAACCTTTTCGCAAAATGTTGGGCTTATTCAATTGTCTGGTGTACGTACTAAAAATGTGATTTATACGGCTGGAGTGATGTTAATTTTGCTTGGGCTTGTACCGAAAATTGGTGCATTAACATTAGTTATTCCTAAAGCGGTATTAGGTGGTGCGACAGTAGCAATGTTTGGAATGGTAATTGCATATGGAATCAAGATGTTAAGTAATGTCGACTTTTCCAAACAAGAAAATTTATTAGTTGTCGCATGTTCCATTGGTTTAGGTTTAGGTGTGACAGTAGTACCAGAGATATTTGCAGCTGTACCATCTGGATTACAAATATTAACCGAGAGTGGTATTGTAATCGGGAGTTTAACAGCTATTATTTTAAATATTATTTTTAACTTTAGAAAGAATAAGCAAGAAGCGCTAGCAAGTTCTGATAAAGTAGCATAAGGAAAAGGGCTGCCTCAACGTATTGTTGAGTGCAACCTTTTTCAAATCAAAAAAGTGCCCGATAAATTGCAAAGAATTCTCGCTTTATTAAGAAATAATCTTGCCTGGAGCTGGTGAAGTTGGATGTGGTGGAACAAAGTTTTTCTTAATATATTCATGAATAGCTTGTGCGACTGATTGGGATTGATTGTTTAGCCCTTGATTGCCAAACAGTACGTTAAATTCTAGAATATAATATTTTCCTTCACTTACAATGATATCAAAACCAGCGTGATTAACATTTAATTGTTTTGCGAGCTTTAAGATAAGTGTTACTGCATCTTCAGGGATATATTGATGACTTACTTTCCCGCCTTGAGCAACATTGTGAAGAAATTCTCCATCCTGTCCAATTCGCCAATAGGCATCATAAACTTGATCACCAACTATACAAACGCGTAAATCTCTACCATCATTCGGTAAGTATTCCTGTACATATAATATGTCAGTATTTTTGGCGTATTCCACGAATGCTTGCTCGTCTTCAATAAGAAAAACGCCTTTCCCCATAGAATTCTTTGCTTCTTTTACCACGAAAGGCAAGGGGAATGTTTCTAAAACATTCGTAATGTTACCTTCTGTATTGGCTAGTATTTCTGTATATGGAATATACTCGTTTGCGATTGCTTGTAACACACGAGTCATTTCAATTTTATTAGCACCGATTTGCATAGTTTCGATGCTAGGAAATATTTGTTTTTTTAATCCGTGGACAAGTGTTGGGACTTGCCATGTTTCTGGAAACAGCACAATATCTGCTTTTTTTATAACATTTATTTCATTAAACATATGCTCTGGCTTAATATAGCGAACGCCAGGAATTCCAATTGTTCGAAATGCATTAAAAGTTACTATTCTCATATTCTATTTTCTCCATATTTTATTGTCTCTATTATATTAGCATGGAGATGATATTATTGGAATAATTTTTCGTGGATAAGAAGATAGATATTTTTGAGGATTAATAAAGACGAAATCAGCTCATTGTGAAAACGGTGAATATTTTGAAAAAACACTTGCGTTTTTATAACGAAGATTTTATGATAAAGAACAACTCAATATGTAAGTAAGATTAACACTGAGTATATCCATTTTGCTCCTTCCATATGGTCTACTTGTATTGACTATGCCTTTTGTTATCACACTATGATTATTATTTAATTTGATATAATCCATTTTAAGGTAATAAAAGAAATATATTAAAAAAGAGAGATGTAATATAAGTCAGCTAAACTGTCTAAAAGTGAGGTTGGATGTTTTAGATAAGGTTTCTTCCATTCCATTGACGATGAATGCTCGCAAAATGATCTGACTAAACAACACAAAATGTTCTTTGCTTTAGCAGATGTTGCACTTGTGCCCCGAAGGTGAAAGCGGAGTATTCTAACGTAGCGATAAGGTCTCCACTATTCATCAATAAGTATGAGTGAGCGCATTTATAGAGTAGCCAACAAGAATCAACGTTAACTCTCGCCTTTAGACTGTGTAGATTGAATACATACAATTAAGTAAGGGGAATTGGTTAAGATAATGGTTGTTACATATGTGATTAAGCAGGTTGACAAAGATAATGCTGGACCGGTTGTGGAATTTATGAAAGCTCTCCGCAAAGAAGTATTTCCAATGTTGGATAAGCAACCATTACCGGCGGACATCGTACAGTTTCATGATTATTATATGAACAGAAATGATGCAGCAGTCTTTGCTGCTATTAGTGAAGAAGGAAAAGTATTAGGAACGATCGGTTATTTACCTTACGATAACCGTTTTGCTGATTTATGGCATTTATATACAGAGACAAAAACAACGGAGCTAGTAAGGTGTTATATAGATTCACAATATAGACGCCAAGGGGTTGGCACTGCATTATATCAAACCGCATTAGCGTCGATTCATGCTGCAGGTTACGATAAGATCTATTTGCATAGTCATCCGTTTTTACCTGGAGGTATTCCTTTTTGGAAATCATTAGGATTTGAAGAAAGACTTGCTGAATCAGATCCAGTGTGGAACACATTACATATGGATAAGAAAATAGGGGAAATAAAATGAAAAAAATAAGTATCGGGTTGTTTTCCATATTGTTATTACTGTTGTTAACAAGCTGTAGCAATTCGAGAGGCGACGCAGCAACGAAAGATGAAATCGTATATGCTAGTTCAAAAGATATTCGAGATATTAATCCGCATTTATACAGTGGTGAAATGGCGGCGCAGAATATGGTGTTTGAATCACTAGTAATAAATACAAATGATGGTGTAGAACCGTGGCTGGCTAAAGATTGGGAGATATCAGATGACGGTTTAGCATATACTTTTCATTTAAGAGAAGATGTTAGCTTTACAGATGGAGAAACATTTAATGCGGAAGCGGTAAAGAAAAATATGGATGCCATTATGGATAATAAAGAAAGACATGCATGGCTAGATCTAGTAAATCTGATCGAAGAAAATGTTGTAATAGATGAATATACTTATAAACTCGTGTTGAAATCTCCGTATTATCCAACATTAACAGAGCTAGGGCTTACCCGTCCATTCCGTTTCGTTTCGCCAAATGATTTTATTGAAGGTGAGACAAAAGATGGCATCCGTGATTATCATGGAACAGGTCCTTGGATGTTATCAGAACATAAAGAGAATCAAGAAGCAGTATTTACAGCTAATGAAGATTATTGGGGAGAAAAGCCTAAAGTTAGTTCTGTAAGGTGGAAAGTGATGCCTGATCATCAAACTATTTTGCTTGCCCTTGAAAAAGGTGAAATCGACCTGATTTTTGGTTCAGATGGAGATATGATTGACTTAGATTCCTTTTCAGCGTTAGAAGAACAAGGGGATTATGTAACGAAATTGAGTGATCCGATTGCGTCCAGAGCGATTTTACTTAACTCTAATCGCCCTGTTATAAGGGACATTGAAGTAAGAGAAGCGTTACAATATGCAATCGATAAACAATCAATTGCTAATGGTGTCTTAAATGGGTATGAGTCTGTCGCGCCAACATTACTTTCATCGACCGTTCCATATAGTGACTTCCAATTAAAAGAGCGGAAATATGATGTCGATAAAGCGAAAGAGCTATTAGATAAAGATGGTTGGGAACGAGGAAGCGATGGCTATCGTTACAAAAATGAGCAAAAATTAGAGCTTAATTTATATTACAATTCAGATAATGCACAGGAAAAGACGATTAGTGAGTATATCCAGCATGACTTAAAAGCGATTGGCGTAGAATTACATATTACAGGTGAGCCAAAGCAAGCATTTTTAGATCGACAAAAATCTGGAGACTTTGATTTACAGTATTCTTTATCATGGGGAACACCATATGATCCGCAATCCTATTTGTCTTCTTGGAGAATACCAGCACATGGTGATTACCAAGCGCAAACTGGTTTAGACAAGAAAGAATGGCTAGATGAAACAATCACGAATTTACTCATCGAAAATAACGAAGATACTAGAACAGTTATGTATCAAGATGTTTTAACCTATATTCATGATGAAGCGATTTATATACCGATCACTTATTCACGTACAAAAGCAGTATATCGACCAGCGTTACAAGGGGTTACCTTTAATCCTTCTCAATATGAAATTCCATTTGAAAAGATGTATTTTGAAGACTGAACACCTAATTAAATAAGAGAGTGCGATAATCCGAACAAAAATGAAGATAGCTTCCTGTTCGGATTTTCTTTTGTGTTAAGATAAAAAGAGCAAAATTTATTAACAAAAATGGAGTGGAAAAGGTAAGAAAGTGTTGAAAAAATGATATATGGACAAAAAAGAAGTAAAACTAGTAAAAAAGTGTTCATAAAACGATATATGAACAAAAAAGAAGTGAAATTAGTAAAAAAGTGCTCATAAAATAATATATGTACAAAAATAAAGCAAAATCAGCAAGAAATTGTTCTTAAAAGAATTTATCAACAAAAAGTGAAGCAAAACAGATGAGAAGTAGTTCAAAAAGGGAGACTTCTATCAGTGGGAGTTTCACACATGTTTGCACTGTGATAAATAGTAACGATCAATTTATTTGTTAGATGAATACGGATGTAGAGAAATGTGGTGGTATCATTGAAAAGATATTTGATCAAACGTTTATTAAGTATTGTTCCTCTATTATTAGGGATATCCTTTTTATCGTTTATCTTGATTAATTTAAGTGAAAGTGATCCGGCGGAAGTAGCATTACGTGTAAATGAAATTACGCCAACAGAAACAGCTGTATCAGAAATGCGTGAGGAATTGGGTCTTGATAATCCTTTTTTAGAAAGGTATATGACATGGTTAACCAATAGTATCAAGGGTGACTTTGGCACCAGCTTTATTAATAATAAGCCAGTAATAGAGGAAATAGGACAAGCCTTACCAGCTACACTACTACTTGCATTTGCTTCTTTCCTTATTATATTCGTTATTAGTATTGGAGCATCCATCATATGTACGCTTTATGAGGGAAGTATGTTGGATAGGGGCATTCGTGCTCTTGTTTTTATTGGAGAAGCAATGCCTGGATATTGGATAGGACTTTTACTTATGTGGTTCTTCTCTATCAAGTTAGATCTATTGCCGACGAGTGGAATGAGTTCTTGGACTTCTGTCATACTACCAGCAGTTACGCTCGCTTTTGCTTATATTTCAACTTATGTAAGATTGATGCGAAATAATATGGTGCAAAACAAAGGAGAAAATTTTGTTTTGTATGCAAAAGCACGAGGGCTGAAAGGACGTATTATATTAAAACGTATATGTAAAAATTCGCTTCAATCTACTATCACGGCATTAGGAATGTCGATCCCTAAGTTAATAGCTGGAACAGTGATTGTCGAAAATATCTTTGCATGGCCAGGGATAGGGAGGTTGAGTGTGACAGCAATTTTAAATTATGATTATCCAGTTATTCAAGCATATGTCTTTTTAATGGCTGTTTTATTTGTCGTATGTAATCTACTAGTAGATATTGTTACTGCCAGTATTGATCCAAGAATGAGAAAAGAGGCATGATCATGGGAGTTTTAACTAAATTAAGAAACGATCGTTCTGCCATGATTTGTATCATCTTTTTATTGATAGTTGCACTGGCAGGTATTTTTGCACCGTGGATAGCACCGAACAGTCCGATTGATGTCAATGTAAAAGAAAAATTAGTAGGCATCAGTGCAACCTATCCATTAGGAACAGATCAATTAGGGAGATGTATTCTTTCTAGACTATTATATGGTATCCGTACAACCGTGTTTATTGCTTGTATTGCTATGGTTGTGACGATTGTGATAGGAGTGATCATAGGAGGGATTGCAGGCATATTTCGTGGGAAAATAGATGAGTTCATTATGAGAGTTTGTGATATATTTATGTCTTTTCCAAGCGAAGTGATGATTCTCGCTATCGTTGGGGTAATGGGACCGGGAATTACTAATATTGTTATTGCTAGCATTATCGCTAAATGGGCTTGGTATACACGGATGATTCGTTCGATTGTTCGAAAATATTCAGATACAAACTATATTCAATATGCTCGTGTATCAGGGTTTAGTAGATGGCATATTGCGCGAAAGCATATTTTCCCAAGTACAGCTGGAGAAATATCTGTTCTGGCGACGCTAGATATTGGCTCTGTCATTATCATGATTTCTGGTTTATCTTTTCTCGGATTAGGTGTCCAACCACCAACAGCTGAATGGGGAATGATGTTAAATGAAGCGAAAAATGTGATGACGATCCATCCTGCGTTAATGTTACCACCAGGAATAGCGATTTTGTTAGTCGTGGCAGCGTTTAACTTTTTAGGAGATAGTTTGCAAGATGCCTTTAATGCAAAGCATGGAAAACGAATGAGGTGATCAAATGGCACTACTTGAAGTGAAAAATTTATCTATCTATGACACACAAACAGAGAATAGTATTATAGAGAAAATATCTTTTACAGTAGAACGAAATAGTAGTTTCGGTATTGTTGGAGAAAGTGGTAGCGGAAAGTCGATGATGGTAAAGGGAATATTGGGGCTTATGGCACCATGGATGAATGTTTCCGGTTCCGTCTATTTTACAGGAATAGATATATCAGAGATGAAGACCAAAGCATTGCGACAAGTTAGAGCAAACAATATTAGTCTTATCATGCAAGATGCGATGTCAGCATTTGATCCTTTAGATACAATCGGTAAACAAATGATCGAAACCTTTAGCGAGAATTTACAAGTCTCTAAAAAAGAAGCAAAACAACTAGCAACAAGCGTACTACAAAGAGTAGGAATAAAAGAAGCCATTCATGTGTTAAAGAAATATCCTCACCAATTGTCTGGCGGAATGCTACAACGGTGCATGATCGCAATTGCTGTTGCATTAAAACCTGATATGATCATTGCCGATGAACCCACTACTGCTTTAGACGCTATTACACAAAGTGACATTATTAAGATGTTTCAGAAGCTTCAGACTGAATTGGGCACTACTTTTATTTTTATCTCACACGATTTAGCGATGATTCAGCAACTTACTCAAGAAGTAATGGTGATGAAAAATGGTAAACAAGTAGAATCTGGTAAAACAAGTGATGTACTGCGCCGACCGCAGCATACATATACGCAATATTTGGTGAACACGAGATTAACAATGACGAAATCATTTGAAAAAGTATTAAGAAAGGATACAGATCATGCTTGAAGTGAATCATGTTTACAAAAGCTATTCTAAAACAAGTACAGGATTTCGAAAAAAAAGCATGCCTGTCTTAATGGATATTACATTTCCAATTAATAAAGGTGAATGGGTTGCATTAGTAGGGGAAAGCGGTAGTGGGAAAAGCACGTTAAGTAGGTTAATGTTAGGTTTAGAAAAAGCGGACAGTGGTAACGTGCTAATAGAAGGGAAAACAGCTGCGAAGTGGATAAAAGAAAATAGAGGGAAAATGAGTGTTGTCTTTCAAGATTATACTTCTTCTGTAAATCCCTCCTTTAAGGTAAAAGATATTATCAATGAATCATTGAAGCTAACGAATCATAGCAAGATAATGGAAAGTTTGATGGAAAAGGTTGATTTACCTTTATCACTATTAGATCGTTATCCTCATGAACTAAGTGGCGGACAGCTGCAAAGAGTATGTATTGCAAGGGCTATCAGTACAAATCCCACATTTTTAGTGTTAGATGAAGCAGTTAGCTCTCTTGATGTGCCGATTCAGGCGCAAATTTTAGAATTACTCCATAAGCTAAAAAAAGAATTTGGTATGACTTGTCTTTTTATTGCGCATGATTTGCAAACAGTTGCCTATTTATGTGATGCAGTTATGTTTCTACATGAGGGGAAAATTGTTGAGCGCGTAGAGACGGAAAATCTTGCGAATGTGCAGAGTGAATATGCCAAAAGATTGTTGAACTCAGTGATTCGGTTTTCTTAAACTAATTTTTCAATAAGGGGTGACAGGATGCGGTGTAAAGTGGGGAGTATGCTAATCTTTGTTTGCTTTTTCGTTATTGCATGTTCTACAGACGATGATACAGGAAGCTTGAATCAAACAGAAGAACAGACTGAAGCGGACAGTGTAGAAGTTATCGCAGAAAATTTGGATATTCCATGGGCAATAGAAAAGGTAGGAGATACCTTTTTTATAACGGAACGACCTGGCACCATTGTAAAAATCGAAAATGGACAAGTAAACCGCCAGTATGTTGAGCTGGAACGGGAGTTAGCGGATTCTGCAGAAGCTGGTTTACTTGGATTTGCTCTTGCTCCACATTTTGCTGAAACAAACGAAGCATATGGTTACTATACCTATGTAGATGATGAGGGACAGTTTAATCGTATTGTTACTTTACAGTTAAATGGAGATACGTGGATTGAAGAGGATGTCTTAGTGGATAGAATTCCAAGCGGTACGTATCATCATGGTGGGAGATTAAAGATTGGGCCAGATAATAAACTATATGCGACAACAGGTGATGCATCAGAACCTGATTTGGCGCAGAATATGGAATCATTAGGTGGAAACATTCTCAGGCTGAACATAGATGGTTCGATACCGGAAGATAATCCTTTTGAAGATTCTTATGTATATAGTTATGGACATCGTAATCCTCAAGGGTTGGCTTGGACAGATGTTGGTACGTTATATGCAAGTGAACACGGTAGTAATGCAAACGATGAAATCAACCAAATCGAAGCAGGTAACAATTATGGTTGGCCTGTCATTGAAGGAAATGAACAACAAGAAGGGCTGGTTACTCCTATATTTACTTCTGGAGCTGATACTACATGGGCTCCATCAGGAATGGCTTATCATGATGGAAAATTATATGTAGCTGCATTAAGAGGGACAGCAGTATTAGCATTTGATCTGGAGACAGAAGGTTATGAGGAAGTAGTATCTGACATTGGTAGAGTGCGCGATGTCTGGATCGAACAGGATAATCTATATGTTGTAACGAACAATACAGATGGACGTGGTACACCAGGGGAAGCGGATGATATTTTATATAAAGTGAGTCTAGAAAAGTAGACTGGAGATTATTTTAAAATATTATAGAAGAATTAAGGATCTTCTTAGGGATAAGTGAATGGTATGTAATGGGACACTCATTTGGTGGCATACTTGCAGTCAATTATGCGAAACGTTTCCCAGAAAAGACAAAAGGAATTATCTTATCAAATGTAACACTTAATATGTTTGATTCCTTTACGAATCAAATTCAAAAAGGCTCTGAAATTTTGGGAATGGAGCAGAAGCGGATAGAGTGGAATAATTTAGAGGCATTCATGGATATATTCTATTCAAACCTTTCAAAGTTGATGGAAAAAGAAGTGTATTTTCAATTTCAGTATGTTGATTTACAAAATAAAAAAATAGTAGATGAAATCGATGAAGGATTGCGTAGTGACCCGATTTTTCAACAATATGTTTTTTCATCAGCTGAATATTTTCAGGATTTCACTTCGTTAACGAAACAGATAAATAAACCAGCATTGGTTATTTCGGGAAACTTCGATGATGCTGTTGGCCGAAATCATCATGAAACGTTCAAATTTAAGAATGCAGAAGTTCATCGGTTAGAAAGCGGCCATCATCCTTATCTTGAAAATCAATTAGAGTTTAAGAATGCTATCTTCAACTTCATTTAAAGTCGGGGCTTTAGTTAAAGAAGAAAAGATGTAACTTGTTAGTTATATAAAATATGTTACGTCCTTCCTTTTAGGTCATGATAACTTTTCGAATTTATACTGTACCTTTTGTGTATTGCCAAATTTATTTAGTGATTTTCACCAGCATGTTTTTGCATTTCCATTTCTCCACATTATATGTTATCGATTTTACTCTACCATAATTTAAATAAAAACCTTATTTTGTTGAATTATTCATTTTAAGTTATAATATGGAAAGGAGGGATAGGAAATTGATCGCGGAAATGTATAAACGTAGAGAAAGACTGGCGCTAATTATCTTTTTTCTCACTCTCATAATTAGTGGGTTGTTTCTTCTTTTTAATATGCCTAACACGATGAATGAGTGGTTCGAATTTAGCTCCATCCTTTTACTGCTATTATTCATGATTACGATAGCTGGAATCAGTCGGAGCAAATATGAAAAAGTGAAGGATGTAGCATTTCCATTTTCTGAACAAACGTTAGAATCGATGGATCATATCGTTTTAAAAAAAGATGCTACCTTTATTCCAAGATTGCTTGTGTTTGAAAAAACAGGAGAATTTCTTGGAACATTTCAACTTACCGGTTTATCATGGTGGCAATATCCACTGCTTCTTAATGAAGCGTTTTTATCGCTCTTACCTATTAAAATGAGCTTTGTTACCTATCAAGGGGATAAAGTGTTAACCTTTAAAAGACGAGGGATCATCAAACAAACGTTTTTAGATGTATATGATGAGAATGACCAGTTTATTGGTCAATACCATCAGGAAGAATTAAAGAGCATCTTCACGATTAAAGGAAAATTGTTAGATCAGAACGGTCAGCTGATTTTACCTGTAAAGGCAAGCGGGGCATATGGGGACTTTGATATCTGTGATCAAGAAAATCACCGTTGGGCATACTTCTATAATGGTAGATTCCCACACGAATATACAGCTGTTTTTAAAGAATTAGATAATGATATTATAGAATTATCTAATCAAATTGATTCAGAGAAGAAAAAGCTGCTGTTAGCAATGATTGCCTATATGTTCTCCACTCGTCAAAAATAGAAAACTTTGAAGTTGATAGTAAATCTAGAAAGTTGATAGAAACCCATGAAGTCGATAGTATCTCAATGATGGAATATATAACTTTCGGAACAAAAGCATCATGATATGATGGGGATCAAGTATTCGTAATAACATTTCTACAATAGCACAAAAAACAAGCCATACACTGGGCTTGTTTTTTTATGTCTAATCTCCTAAATAACTCTGTAAAGAAGGAAAATCTTTGATAAGTATTTGCTTACGATTGTAGGACATAATTTCTATTTTTTTTAAGTGATTAAAGACACGATTAACGGTTTCACGGGATACACCAATCATATTGGCGAACTCTAAATTAGTAATTGGTAAAATGAAAAATATCTGTCTTTCATCTTTTCTTTCACCAAGCTCAGTTGCAAAGCGTACAAGCATTAAAACAACACGATGGAAGACATCTTGTGTTTGCATAAATTGCAGTTGCTCTTGAATTTCAAGGAATTTCTCCTCCATTATTTGCATCGTTTGAATAGCCATTCCAGGTTTTTCTAGTAACAATAATTCAAATTCTTTGATCGGAACGGCTAGTAAATGAACATCTGTAAGTGTAACAGCTGTTTCTGTATATGGTGATTGCTCAAAAAAACCGAAATGAGGAAACATTTCATTAGCGTGAAGTATATTCGTAACAAGCTCTTGACCTTCTGCATCGACTTTATAAACTTTTATGAAGCCTGACAAAATGAAATAAATGGTCTTTCTCGGTTCAGCTTGGCGAAATAACGTCGTGCCTTCCGTGTATATTCGTTCTATAGAGATTTCTTGAAGGCGAAGCAAGTCATCTTCTGTTAACTTTTGAAATATTGGAAATTGCTTAAAGTTTGTACTTGTTTGTAACATCCACATTCCCCCCTAACTAGCAGAAGCTTATATTTTTATCACGGTGTAAACGTCCGTAATACCCCACTTCAAGATTCGAGTTAAAACAAAGAAGGTAAGTGGGGGATAAACGGACGCTAACGCCCTGATAAGTTTCGCTAACAATCAGTGGAGTCAAAAACTCCCACTGATTGAAATCTCACTTTATCTGTGATTTGTTGAACATTTTTTAACAAATGGTTCATCATTTCTTATCTCCATCCTATCAAAATTACTCTGTGCTGATAATGAGGGAAATCCCTAAAAATATTGTAGGAAATTCTCTATACCTTGATATAATCAGCGTTCTATATATTCATTCACAAATATATCGGTAATGCTGTCTACAGTATACAAGGGGATTCCTCTAAGAATATAGGTTATTCCCTAATGTTCAATTCTTCACGAACACTTCATAATAAAACTATGATTATTTTTCCTATTAACCTAACTTAGTGGAGCCTCAACGACAAATCAAAGAAAAAAGCCTAGAACAGCAACATAAGTTACCTACTATAAGAAATACAAGAGGGGTGAGCGAATTGAAGAAGAATAAATTCAGATTAAAATATTTAAAAACAACGGAACGCTATTCTGGCAATTGGTCTTTATTAGAAGAAAAAAATCGCGACTGGGAAAACATGTACCGTAACAGATGGTCACACGATAAAGTGGTTAGAACGACACATGGTGTTAACTGTACTGGTTCATGTAGTTGGAAGGTGTTTGTAAAAAACGGCATTATTACATGGGAAAATCAACAAATTGATTACCCATCTTGCGGGCCTGATATGCCAGAGTTTGAACCACGTGGTTGCCCACGAGGTGCTTCTTTTTCTTGGTATGAATATAGTCCATTGCGTGTTAAATATCCATATATGCGAGGGAAACTATGGAGACTTTGGCGAGAAGCAATCAAGGAACATCAAGATCCAGTAACAGCGTGGGCAAGTATTGTAGAAGATAAAGAAAAGGCAGCAAGCTATAAAAAGGTACGAGGTAAAGGTGGGCATGTTCGTGTTAATTGGAAGGATGCTCTAGAGCTCATTTCTGCACAATTAATTTATACGATAAAAAAATATGGTCCAGACCGAATTGCTGGATTTACACCCATTCCAGCGATGTCGATGATTAGCTATGCTTCGGGAGCTCGTTTTATCAATCTATTAGGTGGAGAAATGCTCAGTTTCTATGATTGGTATGCAGATTTACCACCATCTTCACCGCAAATATGGGGAGAACAAACAGATGTACCAGAATCATCTGATTGGTACAATGCCCAATATTTAATTATGTGGGGGTCCAATGTACCACTAACACGTACACCAGATGCCCATTTTATGACAGAAGTACGTTATAAAGGGGCAAAAGTGGTCTCTGTGGCACCCGATTATGCGGAAAATGTGAAGTTCGCCGATAACTGGTTAGCACCAAATCCTGGTACAGATGCAGCTGTTGCTCAAGCAATGACACATGTTATCTTGAATGAATTTTATGAAAAACGTCAAGAGCCAATGTTTATTGATTACGCCAAGCAATATACGGATATGCCATTTCTTATTATGTTAGAGCCGGAAGGTGATGAGCTAAAAGCAGGGCGATTTTTACGAGCTAGTGATATAGGTCAACATCAAGACAATGCTGAATGGAAGCCAGTTATTTTTGATCAAGCAACAAATGAATTGGTTGTACCGAATGGAACGATGGGACAACGTTGGGAAGAAGGAAAAGAGTGGAACCTTTCTTTAGAAAAAGAGGACGGAAGTTTTATTGAACCAGCGCTATCTGTTGTTTCTACAGATTCTACGCGCAAAGAAATCGTATTTCCATACTTTGAGAAGGACAAAAAAGGAACATTTAAGCGACCTATTCCAGTCAAAGAAGTAACATTTGCTGATGGTAGCACAAAATATATTGCGACAGTTTACGACTTAATGATTAGTCAATATGGCATTAATAAGTTCAGAACGGAGTATGAGGCGGAAGGCTATGATGATACCTCATCAAATTATACACCTGCATGGCAGGAGAGTATAACAGGGGTGAAAGCATCCATCGTTACACAAGTTGCACGTGAATTTGCCCAAAATGCGATCGATACAGATGGGCGCTCGATGATTATTATGGGAGCCGGAATTAATCACTGGTTTAATAGTGATACGATTTACCGCGCTATTTTGAATCTCGTTATTTTAACTGCATCACAAGGTAAAAATGGCGGAGGTTGGGCGCACTATGTTGGGCAAGAAAAATGTCGTCCAATTGAAGGATGGTCTACGATCGCTTTTGCGAAAGATTGGCAAGGACCACCACGTTTGCAAAATGCGACATCGTTCTTCTATTTCGCTACCGATCAATGGAAATATGAAGAATCAAGCACAGAGTCATTAAAATCGCCAACAGGTGGTGATTTACGCTATAAACATCCAGCAGATTATAACGTATTAGCGGCAAGACTTGGTTGGTTACCGTCTTATCCGCAATTTAATCAAAATAGTTTGGAGCTAGCAAAAGAAGCAGCGGCAAAAGGTAAGCAATCAAATAAAGAGATTGCACAGTACACAGCAGATAAGCTTAAAAAAGGTGAAATGGAATTTGCGGTAGAAGATCCTGATGCGGAAGAAAATTTCCCAAGATCCTTGTTTGTTTGGCGATCTAATTTAGTCTCTAGCTCGGCAAAAGGGCAAGAGTACTTTATGAAGCATTTATTCGGTACACATAATGGTTTATTATCTACACCAAATGAAGAAGAGAAGCCTGAGGAAATAAGATGGCGTGAAGATGTAGAAGGAAAACTAGATTTATTAGTCGCGCTAGACTTTCGAATGACAGCTACACCAATGTATGCCGATGTTGTCTTACCAGCAGCAACATGGTATGAGAAAACAGATTTATCATCAACAGATATGCATCCATTTGTACATCCATTTAATCCGGCAATCGATCCATTATGGGAATCAAAATCGGATTGGGATATTTATCGTACCTTGGCAGAGACATTTTCGAAAATGGCGGAAACCCATTTGCCAGGTACATATAAAGATGTGGTGACAGCACCACTTGGGCATGACTCACCAAGTGAAATAGCACAGCCAAATGGCATCGTGAAGGACTGGAAAAAAGGTGAAATTGACGCGATATCAGGAAAAACAATGCCAAATATTACGGTAGTGGAGCGAGATTATGCGAAAATCCACGATAAATATATTACGTTAGGCCCAAATCTGGAAAAAGGCAAGCTTGGCGCACATGGCGTTAATTTTCCTGTAGAAAAGCAATATGAAGAATTAAAAGCGATTAATGGTTCTTATGTAGATGATTCCATTAAGAATGGTCTACCTAAATTAAAAACAGCTCGACAAGCAGCAAATGCAATGCTTCATTTGTCATCGGCGACAAATGGTGAAGTATCACAGGTTGCATATGAATCATTGGAACAAGATACGGGTGTCAGCTTAAAGGATATTTCAGCAGATCGGGCAGCAGAAAAAATTACGTTTGACCAAATTACAGCACAACCACGTGAAGTAATACCAACACCTGTGTTTACAGGGGCTAATCAAGGAGATAAACGTTATTCTCCATTTACAACGAATATCGAACGGTTAGTACCATTTCGAACATTGACAGGTAGACAACATTTCTATATTGACCATGAGATCTTCTTACAGTTTGGTGAGGCATTACCAGTTTACAAGCCAACATTGCCACCAATGGTATTCGGATCAAAAGATAAAAAGGTAATCGCGGGTAAAGACACACTTGTTTTACGTTACCTCACACCACATGGTAAGTGGAATATTCACAGTATGTATCAAGATAATTTACACATGTTGACGTTGTTTAGAGGTGGACCGACTGTATGGATCAGTGATGTCGATGCAAAAGCACAACATATTGAAGACAATGACTGGTTAGAAGTCTATAACCGAAATGGTGTTGTGACGGCAAGAGCCGTTGTTAGCCACAAAATGCCTAAAGGTACGATGTTCATGTATCATGCTCAAGACAAACATATTAATGTTCCTGGCTCAGAAATAACTGGTGAGCGTGGTGGTAGTCATAATGCACCTACGAAAATTCATGTTAAACCGACACAAATGGTTGGTGGCTACGCACAATTAAGTTATGGATTTAATTATTATGGACCAATCGGAAATCAACGAGATGTCTATGTTGCAGTGAGAAAAATGAAGGAGGTTGATTGGCTTGAAGATTAAAGCACAAGTAGCAATGGTCATGAATTTAGATAAATGTATTGGATGTCACACATGTAGTGTGACATGTAAAAGCACTTGGACTAACCGTCCAGGTGCAGAATACATGTGGTTTAACAATGTCGAAACAAAACCTGGTATCGGTTATCCGAAACGTTGGGAAGACCAAGAAACGTATAAAGGCGGCTGGCAATTAAATAAAAAAGGTAATTTAGAACTGAAATCAGGAACAAAGATGTCCAAAATTGCTTTAGGGAAAATCTTTAACAATCCAGATATGCCAGAAATGAAAGATTATTATGAGCCATGGACATACAATTACGAACATTTAACGAATGCAGAAGAGAAGAAGCATCAACCCGTAGCGAAACCACATTCTGTTGTAACAGGTGATGAAATGGAACTTGACTGGGGACCGAATTGGGAGGATGACTTAGCAGGTGCACATGTGACCGGACCAAAAGATCCTAATATTGAAAAGATCGAAGAGGAAATTAAATTCAATTTTGATCAAGCGTTTATGATGTATTTACCCCGACTTTGTGAACATTGCTTAAATCCAAGTTGTGTCGCATCATGTCCGTCAGGTGCGATGTATAAACGGGATGAAGATGGAATTGTTTTAGTCGATCAAGAAGCATGTCGCGGCTGGCGTTATTGTATGACAGGTTGCCCGTATAAAAAAGTATATTTCAATTGGCAAACAAATAAAGCGGAAAAATGTACATTCTGTTTCCCAAGAATTGAATCAGGATTACCAACTGTTTGCTCTGAAACATGTACAGGAAGAATCCGTTATTTAGGTGTGATGTTATATGATGCAGATCGCGTGTTAGAAGCAGCATCAACAGAAAATGAACAAGACTTATATCAAGCACAATGTGATTTATTTTTAGATCCACATGATCCGGAGGTAATGGAACAAGCGAGAAAAGATGGGATTGCCGAAGATTGGATTGAGGCAGCACAGCATTCACCAGTTTATAAATTAGCCATTGATTATAAATTGGCGTTCCCGCTTCATCCAGAATATCGCACATTGCCAATGGTATGGTATGTACCACCACTTAGCCCGATTATGAGTTATTTTGAAGGAAAAGATTCCATCAAAAATCCAGATATGATTTTCCCTGCCATTGAGGAAATGCGTACACCCATTCAATATTTAGCTAATATGTTGACTGCTGGTGATACAGAATCTGTGAAAGAGTCCTTACAACGGATGGCTATGATGCGTTCTTATATGCGTGCAATATCAAGTGGAAAAGAATTTGATGAAAAAAGGCTTGATCGTGTCGGGTTAACTACTGAACAAACAAAACAAATGTATCGTCTTCTATCTATTGCGAAATATGAAGATCGTTTTGTGATTCCAACAAGTCATAAAGAAGAATATATGGATACTTATCGTGCACAAGGATCTGAAGGATATGGTATGGATTGTGCTGGATGTGGTCCAGCAGTTCCAGCCGGAAAATCTGGTAAGGACATCTATGAGGAAAATTTCTACGGAGGGATTTGGCGTGATTAATTTAGAACAATTACATCAATGTAAAGAAGCATTTGCCTTTTATAGCCAACATCTTTCTTATCCTGAACAAGTCGATTCTCCTTCTTTATTTTTTGAGGAGAACGACCCAGGATATGAACTTGCTTGTGCTTACTGGCAATTAGTGAAAGATGATAGTTTAGATGAAAGACAAGAACGTTATACCGAGACATTTGATTTTCAAAAAGAGGCAGCCTTATACATGACCTATGCTAAATTGGAAGATAGTAAAGAACGAGGACAAATGTTAGCTAGATTAAAAGTGTTGTATGAAATGTTTGGGTTAGATATGCCCAAAGGGGAATTATCGGATTTTCTTCCGTTAATGTGTGAGTTCATCTATGCAGCGGAATGGTTAGGGGATGAGCGGGCACCAGAGAGTTTTGCGATGCTATTTGCCGTAATAGAAGATGGTACTTATCATGTCCTCGAGGCACTTAAAGAAGAGGATTCTCCTTATTATTACTTGATCAAGAGTTTACGAGAAACGATGAAGGATTGTGTTATAGCAGAGGAGGTAGAGCTAACATGATCGATCAATTCCTCTGGCTGATCTTTCCGTATTTATGTCTAGCGTCGTTTATTATTGGTCATATTTATCGTTATAAGCATGACCAATTTACATGGACAGCGAAATCTAGTGAATTTATCGAGAAAAAGCAATTAGTAATCGGCAGCTTATTATTTCACATTGGCGTTATTCCTGTTGCATTTGGTCATGTAGCAGGGCTCGGTATTCCGAAAGAATGGATGCGCACAATCGGGGTTAATGACCATCTTTATCATATTGGGGCAGTGTATATTGGTGGTTTATTTGGTGTACTTACACTGTTAGGGATGCTGATGCTAACTGCGAGAAGGGTGACGAAACGTTCTGTTCGTAAGTTAAGTTCTAGTTCTGATATAGCAGTGAATGTCTTGCTATTGCTTATTATATGTTTAGGGGTGTATTCTACACTTGTAACAAACACTATTCAACATGATTTTGATTATCGCGAGACTATTTCTGTTTGGTTTAGAGATCTGCTGATATTTAGGCCAGATGTATCGTATATGTCTAGTGTACCGTTATCATTTAAATTGCATATGTTACTCGGTTTTTTAATTATTGGATTATGGCCATATACAAGACTTGTCCATGTTTGGAGTGTTCCACTTTCGTACGTAGGAAGAAGCTATATTTTATATAGAAGACATAAGCATAGATAGGTAGCGGTATGCTAAAATAAAAGAAGGGAAGAGTGTGGATGGGAGAGAGAAACGATTTTCAAGTAATGATTACTGAATTAAAAGAAACGTACTCATTTGATTTAACAGCTTTAGCACTCGTTCAACCAGATCATCATTTTATGTTAAAATGGGTATTTATTGCAGGGAATAAGCATAATCAATACAATCGAATTATGCTAAAGGCGGAGAAGGGCATTGCTGGGACCGTATTTAAAACAGGAAAAGTCCTGAAAATGCCTGATGTAGACGCTGCGATTGCTCCAGACGAAATCTATCAATACCCGATCGTACAATTCGAAGATATTAAAAGTTTGATAGCTATTCCGTTGTTTCAATATCACCGTGTGGAGGCAGTGTTATTAGTTGCATCAAGAAAGCCTGGAGAAGTAACGGAAGAAACTTATCAATTGTTGATGGCGGAGATTGGTGACCGATTTGGTCCGTTTTACACGGAGGAGATGACAATAAATGTTGGCAAAGAAGAGAACAGAAGTAGTAGATTTATTGATTAAAATGTATGAAAACAGCTCTGAGGCAATATTTTTCTTAGATCATACAGGTAGTGTGTTGGCGTTAAATCCAGCTGCAGAGCAGATTATTAATCCTACGATTTTAGAAACGATCAAACATCACGGAAATAGTTCGATCTGTTCTTTTTGTCGGGGATATACAAATCAGGAGCAATTGATGACGTGTTCTAGCTGTTATGTAAAAAATCCTGAAGGTGATTTCTCATCTTTTCAAGTATATCTAGAGACCCGTGATAAAGGGACAGTTCCGTATGCTGCGAGCTATCACGCGATTGATGAAGAGAACGATGTCTATGTCTTTATGCTACGAGATCTATCTGTGCAATATAAAACACAGGAAGATTATTATCAAAATAAAATGATGAAAAAAGTAATTGAAGCGCAAGAAAGTGAGAGAAAAAGAATTTCTAGAGAGCTTCATGATAGTGTATTACAAGAATTAATTAGTACACTGGTTGATATGCGTGTAACGAAATATATGAAAGATGAACAAGAAATACAAGAACAGCTTAAACGAACAGAAGGATCGATGAATCGCTTAATCGAAGATATTCGTAATATTTCGGTGTTTTTACGACCGGCTTCTCTGGATGATTTAGGTTTGGAAGCAGCTTTTCGATCACATATGAAATGGATTCAACAACATTATGGTACAGTCATTCAATTTCATTCTACACTCCAACAACAACGATATCCAGCTGATATTGAAACAGCTGTATACCGTATCGGCCAGGAGGCCATTTTTAATGCAGTAAAATACGCCAAGGTAACAGAAATTTTGGTTATGTTAACGGAAAAAAAGGGCCAATTAGAATTGATGGTTAAAGATGAAGGAGAAGGCTTTAATGTTTCGAAGCCAGATATTAAAGGATCTGGAATTGGTTTATATGGTATGAAGGAAAGAGCCGAATTGATTAATGGAAACTTACGTATTCATTCAGATCAAGGAAGTGGCACAACGGTTTATTTAACATTGCCTGTTTTGAAAGAAAGGGATGAGTCATTTAGATGAGAATTGTGATAGCAGATGACCATGCGGTTGTGCGCAGTGGTTTTTCTATGATTATTAATTATCAAGAGGATATGGAAGTAGTGTCGACAGCAGCAGATGGTATGGAAGCCTATCAAGAAGTGGCGAAGCATCATCCAGATATTATTTTATTAGATTTAAGCATGCCTCCTGGCGAAAGTGGATTAATTGCGACGGGAAAAATTCATGATGATTTTCCCGAAACGAAAATTCTCATCTTAACGATGCATGATGACGATGAATACTTATTCCATGTTTTAAGAAATGGTGCTTCCGGTTATGTATTAAAAAATGCGCCTGATGAGGAACTTATTTCAGCGATTAGAATTGTTTATCAAGATGGTACATATATTGAACCAAAAATGGCAAGTTCTTTAGTGAAGGAATTGGTGAAACAAGAAGGGGAATTCGAACAATCGGATCCATTGCAGGCTTTAACGAAACGAGAATTAGAGATACTTCCATTAGTTGCGAAAGGATACGGAAATAAAGAAATTGCTAACATGCTTTATGTATCTGTTAAAACCGTTGAAGCACATAAAGCAAAGATAATGGAAAAATTAAACTTGAATAGTAAACCAGAGCTTGTAGAATATGCATTAAAAAAGAAACTACTAGATTTTTAATAGTTGGATGAATAGTAGATTGATATAAATAGTAGTTTCTTTACAGTTATGTTATGGAACCAGCGCTAACAAGAAAAGCGCGGGAATAATATCTCTGTTTCAAGGTAATAATGTTTAAGTAATACCGATTCCACTTCATGTAATGTCAAATATACGAAAGGTGTTATGAAATCAGAATTTTTAGTCACTATATAGGAAGATGTTTCCTGATTTATGGATTGTACAAGATCTAGAATAGTTTCCAGCTCATCTTTGTAAAAAGGAAGGAGCTTTCTTACAGAAACGATATCGTCTTCAAACATTTTAGGGAACAGAACACTCTCTTCTTTTGAAAGATACTGTTCTATTTTTTCTTTACTATGTTGAAACATGGGTTGAACTTTTTGGATAGTTGCATAGTCTTCGCTATCATCATCTTCCACTAATACGGTCAACATAGCATCTAAGTCTAGTAATGTCTTATGTAAAAATTCATGACTAGTTTCCATGATATATTCGATTATTTCAACCATAGATTTTTGCGCCCAGTCCTTGTTAGAGTCTTTCTTGGAGGTTGCTTGATAAAGTTTTGTTATTTCCCTTAAAATCTGATTTTTGTCTAATTTTTTTTCTTCTATTACCTCTTCAAGAGTACGCTCTTCGCTATAACGGTAGTCAATTTCATGATGAAGAAAAATCGACCTTGCTGGATGAAATTGCATGACAATTTCTCTTGGTTTCATGTGTTGATTAAATCGGCTTTGCACGAGTTAAACCTCCGCTTACAGTATATATTTCTATCGTACGTTAAATGAAAAAAGATTTATGTTATAAATCCCACTAATTAATTATTATATCATAATAGTTCGAACTTTGAGTTAACATTTCATTAAAATTATATGACAATAAAAACCAATCATGAAATGTTTTCATTCCATGTTCATGAGTCGGATGAACGACCGAGGAAGAGCGAATCCAAGAATTTGAGTCACTCATAAGGCTGATGAACGCCCGAAAAGAAGCAATATCAAAATCAATCTTGGTTTCCACTACTTATAATATAGTAACTTTTCTTGCAGTGTAAACGCTCATAAAAATCTAGTTGAACGAAGTCTGGTTTAATCTCTGTACATGTGGAGTATAGTATGATACCTTTTTTACAAGTAATGGAATGAAGAGGTGGAAAAATGAAATCAGAACAACAATATTTTGAAGAAGGTAGAACGATTCAAACATATATGGATGAAATGAGCCAATTAAAGGACGAAAGTTTTCAAGTTTACCATAACTTTGAACTGCCAAATGACGGATTAATGGAACAAATAACAGATGCAGATATTCATTTCCTAACGATCACGGAAGATTGGTGTGGGGATGCAATGATGATTAATCCGGTGATTCGCAAGATAGCGGAGGCTGCTAACATTGAATCTCGCGTTACATTGCGTGATCAAGATACAGATCTAATTGATCGCCACCTAACTAATGGTGGAAGAGCAATTCCAATGGTCCTTATTTTAAATGGAGAAGGACAACTAATTGGAAAATGGGGACCTAGAGCACCGGAAGTACAAGCGATTGTAGATGAAGGAAGAGCGGCATTACCTGCTAAAGATGCACCAGACTTTACTGAAAAACAAAAAGAATTTTATACGATATTAACAGCAAAATATTCTAGTGATGAAACACTATGGAATTATGTATATGAAAGTTTTAAAGCAACTTTATTATCACTCGATGTGAAATAGATAAAAAGGACGTTCTTCATGGCTAAAGCAGAACGTCCTTTTCTTACGGTGTAAACCCGATCTGACTTTGTTTTGATAGGAAAGAAGCTTGGTCTGGTATTGTGAATCTATAGTCTTAGGGGGAGTGCCTCACTGTGTGAGTATACTGTTTTATCAATCCATTCTTTTTTCCTCTACAGTTTAGTAAACAAAATTAGTTGATGACATTCTCTCGCTGAATTCTTCTTTGATTTGTCGGTAAATCTATTTGCTAACACTTTTTCTTCGAATTTCTCTTCGTTTTGTCAGCAAATCTAATTATTAACATTTTCTCACTGCTTTCTTCTTTTCTTGGGAAACTATTCTTCCGTATCTTCTTCATCTTGCTCTGTTGTTTCCTCCATTAGGTCCTCTGTTTGTTCATTGTCTTCTGCATTCATTTCGTCTGGTGCTGGCTCTTCCTCCTCGTCCTCTACCGTCTCATCATTTTCCTGTTCATCTTCTGTTCGATCTGCCTCCTCGTTAGGAACTGTTTCTTCTTGTTTTTCTTCATTGCTTTCAGGCTGATCGGTATCTGTTTCTTCGGTATCCGTAGGTTGGTCTGGTACTTCTTCAACCTCTTCCTCAACCTCTTCCTCAACCTCTTCCTCATCATCAACACTTTCCTCTTCTTTCTCTTTATCCTCTGTTTTCTCTTGAGTAGGAGAGCCTAGATATGAAGTATCTGGCAAGGAAGTCCCTTTGACAAATAATTCGGTTATAATACTGCTTGAAGGTGTATAGTCAGTAGCTATTTTTCCGTTACGTGTATCTATATTTATTTTTTCTACACTATCAGGTTTTTTAAAATCAATGGCCTTTTTCTCGTTTGAGACGTGTGACATCAGCTCTTTAAAGATTAACCTGGAAACACGTGCATCTTCTGTTCGTACATATTGTTCTTTATTCGTCGTTTCATATCCAGTCCAAACTGCTGCAGTGTACTCTGTTGTATAGCCAACAAACCATGAATCAGTAGCACCACTTGTTACTCCTTCTGGTGCATTAGTCGTACCTGTTTTACCGGCGATAGGTAAACCGTCAATTTTTGCGACTGTTCCTGTTCCGCGTTCTACTACATCTTTCAACATATCTGTGATCATATAGGCAGTATAATCATTCATCGCCTGAACGGACTGAGATACCAATTGTTTTACTTCACCATTAGGGAATTCGATCTTTTCCACTGCATATGGTTCATGATATTCTCCATTATTACCAAATGCAGCATATGCACCTGCCATATCCAATGGCGAAATACCATCATCCTCACCAAAACCACCAATCGCATAAGCTGGATAAATCTGTTCTAAATCGATACCTAGGTTTGAAGCAAATTTCTGTACTTGCTGCTGATCTTGTTCCAAAAATGTTTTGATTGCAGGGATATTATAGGAGTGGACAAGAGCTTCCCTCATGGAAACTATGCCATGAAATCTCCCGTCATAATTTTTAAATTCTTTGTTATTAATGACAAGCTTTTCATCTTTTATTTGCTCATAAGTAGACCATTTTTGAAAATCTATAGCCGGCCCGTAATCTAAGATTGGCTTGATAGTCGAACCAGGTTGTCGTTTAATATCTGTAGCAAAATTGAACCCGCGTTGTATTCCTTGGCTTTCTGGGTCACGATTACCACCAATTGCCCGGATTGCACCACTGTTTGTTTCGGTTAATACGATACCAGCTTTAAACGCATCATCCGGAAAAGGAATAATATCTGTTCCTGTCATTAATTCATTTGTATAGTCCTGTGCATCTTGATCAAGTGTCGTATAGATCTGTAATCCCCCGTTAAATAGTTCACTTTCCTCATATCCTTTATCAATTAATTCTGTAATCACATAATCGATAAAGCCTTGGTAGCTGTCTGTTTGTTGTTTATCATATAACATATCTTCTACATCGATGTTTTTGGCCTCTTTGGCTTCGTCTGTTGAGATGAAATGGTGTGTTTCCATTGCGGAAAGGACGATTTCTCTTCTGTTTGCCGCATCCTCTGGATACTTAAAAGGATCATATCCACTAGGACGTTGTGGCAGGCCGGCAAGTAAAGCAGCTTCCGAGATGGTGAGTTTACTTACATCTTTGTTAAAATATACTTCTGCTGCAGCACCTAATCCATATGCCCCGTGTCCGAAGTAAATTTTATTTAAATACATTTCTAATATATCGTCTTTAGAGTAACTTTGTTCCATCCTGATAGCAAGATATGCCTCTTGCACTTTTCGTTTAAACGTCTTTTCTGGTGAAAGGTGTGTGTTCTTTACTACTTGTTGTGTAATGGTACTACCACCTTCTGCACCCCATCCTTGCTTTATGTTAGCAAGGGTTGCTCCGACAATTCGTTGCAGATCAATTCCCATATGTTTTTCAAAACGGGCGTCTTCGATTGCGATAAACGCATTTTTTACATGTGGTGGCACATCTTTTATATCGATTGGTAAGCGATGTTCCATTCCCGATATGTTCGCTACTTTATCCCCGTGTTTATCGTAAATAACAGATGTACTCGGGTTTTCTAAATGTGCTTCAGCGAGTGCAGGTGTATCTTTCAAAAGTACGAAGAGACTAATACCAATAATTAGTAGGACAGTGAAGAAAAAGGTGAGTATACTTCGTTTGATAAATCTCCTTTTTTTCCTTGCAGTACTTCGTTTTTTCATTTATTTCAACCTTTCTAACATTGATCAATCCATTAAAAAAATTCGCTCCAACCTTATTATACTTCGATTTTATCAATATATTACATAATCTTGAAGAATACGTAACAATATAACTCTATTAGTCTATATTATGGACACTAGTACAAAAAGTATACATTAATAGTTTGAAATTTTATCACGAACATTCACTTATACTGATTCAAGTCTTATCTTATGAATAAATAATAAAATTGAAACATTTTAACATTATGATCGTATTTTTAGTTAGGAAAGTTAAAATGAGAATGGAGAGTGATGAGGATGGTAGTAACGTTATTTTGGACTTTTTTAGGTATATACATATTGCTTTCGGTTATTATTACCCCATTCCAGTATCGTTATTTGACTGGGCTAAAAGAGGAACAACAGAAAGCAGGACAAACACAACTGGAATACTACGGAGGAAAAACGGTCTCAGAACAGATTCTTACTGTAAATGCACAAGGCAATCCATTGTTCTGGGGAGCAAATATATTTGCTTCTGTTATTATAAAAATCAAACAAAAATAACACAAATGTAGTTACATTTGTGTTATTCACACATTTAACGCACCAAGGCCTTTATTGGTAAACTCACTAATCAGTTCTGCCATTTGCTTTGGTGTTTGTTTTTTTTCATTAAATAACCAATCTTTAATGACATGAACAGAACCACTTATCATAAATGTACTTAAATAAGCTGCGGCATCTGTGTTAGTAGCAGGTGTACTATCTAATAAACATATTTTTGCAATATCCATAACTCGTTTTTCAAAACTTGTTCCTGTGTTATTTTCTAATAATGCTTCAAAAATTTCTTTATGCTTTTGCACATATTCTAAAAGCTTTTCTGTCATTTTGATCGATTCTTCTTCTTTAGCAAATTTTAATGCCTCTAATGATCTATTCATCTCCGTGATAATTTCTTCTTCAATGGAAAAAAGTAAATTTTCTACGTCTGTAAAATGGGTATAAAAGGTGGAACGATTAATATCAGCATGTAAGCAAACTTCTTTAACGGTAATGGACGAAAATGATTTTTCATTCATTAATTGTACTAAGCTGTCCTTTAATACCATTCGTGTATATTTTTTTCGGCGATCTAATTTTTCACCCAAAAGAACCACTCCTTAAATGTGAAGATTTTGTTAATTTCCAACATAGATCACAAATTTGTTGGAAAACTAACGAAGTGAACATAACTGTTTGTTGAATGTCCAACACAGTGTCTATATAATGTTAATGTGATTGAATGAATTTTGCAAGAGAGGATGACTGATTATTGATCTTTCAGCTAGAATTATTAAACATAAAAAATCGATTGTAATTACATTTATTATTGTGGCACTTATTAGTGTTATCACACAGTTTGCGGTAGCTGTTAATTACAATATGGTAGATTATTTACCTGATGATGCTCCATCAACTGAAGCAATGGATTTAATGGAGGAAGAGTTTGATGCATCTGTCGCAAATGCACGGGTTATGATTCATGATGTGACAGTACAAGAAGCATTAACCTACAAAGAACAATTAGAGTCGATTGATGGTGTAACTGATGTTATGTGGTTAGATGATGCTATTGATATTAAAACTCCTATAGAAATGGCTGATACTGACACGGTTGAATCTTATTATAAAGATAACCATGCATTGATTTCTTTCCATATTCGTGATGGTGATGAAGTGGCTATTACGGATCAGGTATATGAGGTAATTGGTGAGGACAATGCATTATCTGGAGAGGCGGCAGATACAGCAGTATCACAACAAATGGCAGGTACAGAATCTGCTTATGCTGCACTGTTATTAGTCCCAATTATTATTATCATTTTAGTTCTGTCAACGAACTCATGGATAGAGCCCGTCTTTTTCTTAACAGCTATTGGTGTCTCTGTCTTGATTAATTTAGGAACAAACATTTTTCTTGGAGAAGTATCGTTTGTTACGCAGTCGGTCGCACCAATTCTCCAGTTAGCGGTGTCACTTGATTATGCAATCTTTTTGTTACATAGTTTTTCTGATTTTCGTAACAAAGGTGAGGAACCAACAACTGCGATGCGTTTAGCGATGAAACAGTCATTCCCTGCGATTGCTGCAAGTGCATCAACTACATTTTTCGGATTTATGGCACTAACATTTATGAAATTCGAAATGGGTGCAGATTTAGGAATTAACTTAGTGAAAGGTATCGTATTAAGTTTTATTAGTGTAATGGTCTTCTTACCAGCCTTAACACTTACTTTTTATAAATGGATTGATAAAACAGAACATAAACCGTTTATTCCACCAATCCGAAATTTCGGTAAGCAAGTGGTGAAAGTAAGAATTCCTAGTTTATTATTAGTACTGCTTCTAATTGTGCCAGCATTTTTAGCTCAAAGTAATACGAATTTCATTTACGGTGTCGGAGAACATCCAGATTCTACTCGTATAGGTCAGGATGTGCAAACAATAGAAGATACATTTGGTAAGTACACGCCAATGGTTGTATTAGTGCCAAAAGGTGATCTAGTGAAAGAAGAAGAGCTCGTCCAGCATATAGAGGAACTCAATCATGTATCAAGTGTACTTGCTTATGTGAATACCGTCAGTCCAGTTATTCCACCAGAATATCTTGATGCGTCCGTAACAGATCAATTTTACTCAGATAATTACGCACGAATTGTTATTTATTCTGATACAGAGCCAGAGGGGCGTGCAGCCTTTCAAATTGTGGAGGATATCACCGGATTAGCAGAAAATTATTATGGTGAAGATGATGTTCATGCTTTAGGTGAAAGCGCGACTCTTTATGATATTAAGAAAACGGTGGAGAAAGATAATATTGTCGTCAATACATTAACGATTGCTGCAATTGCGATTGTATTATTGATTACCTTCCGTTCGATTTCGATGCCAATTGTCTTATTGTTAACGATTCAAGCGGCTGTTTGGTTTAATTTGTCTGTTCCATACTTTATGGATTCGCCACTTGTATATGTAGGCTATTTGATTATTAGTACAGTTCAATTAGCTGCAACAGTAGATTATGCAATTTTGTTATCGGAAGCATATCACGTTAATAGAAGAAAGATGTCTGCACTTGAAGCAATTAAGAAAACGATTGATGAGAAGATATTCTCGATATTAATTTCGGCATCGATCTTATCAAGTGTTGGATTTATCCTATGGCTGACTTCGTCTAATCCGATTGTAGGATCGATTGGTTTATTGCTTGGTAGAGGAGCATTACTTGCGTTTATTTTGGTAGTCTTTTTCTTACCGGCGATGTTACTTGTGTTTGATAAAGTAATGGAAAAAACAACATGGAGGGCAAACTTTTATCATGGAGATAAACGTTCAAAATAGCTCTGTGAATCTAGATAAAAAGAAGGGTTGATTATGCGAATAAAACGATTGTTACTGTTGTTAATGATAAGTGTCTTAGTACTTTCACCGTTTACAATGGTTAGTGCTAGTACAACTCCGGCAAAGGATGAAGTCGTTTATACAACATTAGCTTCAACTGGTGAAGAATTAGACACATATGTAGTGAATAGTTTTGAGATGAATGAAGAGGGAGAAGTAGTAGATTACGGTGATTATACAGCTGTTAAGAACTTAACCGATCTATCAGAAATTTCCCAATCGGGAGATGAAGTTTCCTTTGAGGGATCAGGTGATTCTTTTTATTACCAAGGAACCTTGGATAATAAGTCATTACCTTGGAAGTTTTCCGTTGATTACAAGCTAAATGGAGAAGAAATGAATCCAGAAGAGATGCTCGGTAAAGATGGACACTTAACGCTAGAAATAAAAACATCTACAAATAAGGATGCTAATTCAGTTTTTATTGAAAATTACTTATTACAAATATCTTTGACATTAGATGGTGACAAGTATCAACAAATTAAAGCAGAAGATGCTACAATCGCTAATGCTGGTATGAATAAACAAGCAACCTTCACTGTCATGCCAGAAAATGATGCTGACTTTGAGATACATGCAGATGTGACAGATTTTGAGATGGATGGAATGGAAATTTCAGCTATTCCTTCTTCTATGTCTGTTGATACGCCAGATGTAGACGACGTAACAGAAGACTTTGAGACACTAGCTGATGCAACAGCAGAGCTAGATGATGGGGTTGGAGAATTAGTTGACGGAATTGCTGATTTAACTAGTGGTGTCACAGAACTGAAAGATGGTTCTAGTGAATACGAAAAAGGTATTAAGCAAGTAAGTGATGGCTCAAGTGACTTATTGAGTGGAAGTGAATCAATTGATCAAGCACTTAAAACGATGAAAAATGCAATGGATCAAGACGTAGAAACCGGAGATTTTACTGCATTACAAACAGGTCTTGAACAAATAGCAGAAGGTTTACAAAATGCAAGTGAAGGGTTAGCTACTTTACAAGAAAATTATCAAGCTGCTTATCAAGCATTAGATCAAGCGATCGATAATGTACCAGAAGCATCTGTTTCAGAGAATGAAATAGCAGAATTATATCAAAGTGGTGCTGATCAAGAGGTGCTAGATAAATTAGTACAATCATATGAGGCTGCACAAGTTGTAAAGGCAACGTATGAACAAGTGAGAGAAGCTTTCGGTGCAGTAAGTCCGACACTTGAGGAAGTAACGAGTGGACACGATGAAATGGCATCATCGTTATCAACGATGGCAGCTCAAATTGCTGCTGCAAGTGAAGGGACGGACATCCAAGAAAGCTTGAATGAATTACAACAAGGTTTAACAAGTTTATCTGACAATTATGCAGAGTTTCACACAGGATTGCAGCAATATACGAATGGTGTGGATGAGCTAGCGAATGTTTATCATGATCTTCATAATGGAATAGTAGAAGTGGATAATGGCACCGCTGAGTTTGGAAATGGTGTGAAAGAGCTACATGATGGCACAACAGAGTTAGCTGACTCGACAAGTGATTTACCTGATCAAATGCAAGATGAGATAGATGATATGATCAATGATTTCGACAAATCAGATTTCGATGCGGAGTCATTTGTTTCAGATAAAAACAATAATGTAGATTCTGTTCAATTTGTTATTCAAACAGAAGGCGTTACAAAAGATGAATCAGATGATAATGAACAAGAAGTAGAGGAAGAAAAAAGCTTCTGGGATCGCTTTTTGGATTTGTTTCGGTAGTAATTAAAGAATGAGCCTGCTTTTGAATAAAAGTGGGCTTGTTTTTTGTACAAAAAACAAGCAATTATATTATCATGGTGCAAAGGTCCGTAATACCTGCACTTTCAAGATTCGAGTTAAACAAAGAAGCTAAGTGGGGGGATAAACGGACGCTAACTCCCGCTGATTGAAGTCTCGCTTTATATGATTTCTCGAGCTTTTTATTTTCAAAAATTTACTAAACAACTTCACTAAAAGAAAGGAGCGATACAAATGAAATTAAGTGTATTAGACCAAGCACCAATTTCCCGCGGGGATTCACCTGAACAAACATTAGCAAATACATTGGAGCTTGCCAAGTGGACAGAAGAACTCGGGTTTCATCGTTACTGGGTAGCGGAGCACCATAACACAAATGGCTTAGCAAGCTCTTCACCACAAATTATGATGACAAGAATAGCATCTGTTACAAATACAATTCGTGTAGGCTCTGGTGGGGTGTTATTGCCACAATATAGTCCATATAAAATTGCAGAAGATTTTAAAACGATGGCAGGCTTCTTTCCGAATCGTATAGATCTTGGAGTAGGACGTTCACCAGGGGGTTCACAACTAACGAGGTCAGCGCTGACAGATAATCAAAATAAAAGCTTAAATGATTTTCCGCGCCAACTCAATGATTTACAGGGATTTTTACATAATTCATTACCACGTGAACATGAATTCCGAATGGTAAAAGCCGGTCCGCGAGTGGATAAATTACCACCATTATGGGTGTTAGGATTATCAGAAAGAGGAGCAATCAATGCTGCAGAGCAAGGTGTAGGCTTTGTGTTCGGACATTTTATTAATCCAACTAACGGCGAAAAAGCAATGCAAGCATATCGAGATCATTTCCAACCTTCTGTTACATTGGATAAGCCAAAAACCATTGCATGTGTTTTTGTTGTATGTGCAGATACAGAAGAGGAAGCGGAAAGATTAGCGGAAACACAAGATAAATGGCTGCTTAGTGTTGGTAAAGGTGGAGATACGAAAGTACCATCAATGGAAGAAGTTAGGAAAAAATCTTATACGAGTGAAGAATTAGAGATGATAAAGGAAAATAGAAAACGAACAATTATAGGTACACCTACGAAAGTAAAAGAGGAGCTAACTCACTTGCAACAGCTCTATCAAACAGATGAGTTCATGATTATAACGAATATTTATGATTTTGAAGCGAAGAAAAAATCCTATCAGTTAATTGCAGAAGCTATGTATCAATAATAAGAAACGTCCGTTATCCTCCATTCTAAGTTTCGTAAGAAGGGGATAAACGGACATTAGTTAGCAAACGTATTATTTTAAGAAGTCCGGATCTTCATAACTTGGATTCGGATATGTATAGAATCCTTCTCCTGTAGCGGTACCTAATTTGTTTTTATCAATGTATTCCGTTTTTAGGTGTGCAGCTAATTTCTTCATATTCTCATCACCAGTTAACTCCGCTTTGCGCTGTACGATATGGTATGCTGTTGTAATACCAATGACATCTAGCATAGCAAAAGGTCCTTTTGGCGCACCAGTTCCAACCATCCATGTTTTATCAATTGTCTCTGGATCAGCAATTCCTTTGATGAATAAGTCTTGAGCAGCATCTAACAGTGGAACTAATAAGGAATTAAGAATATATCCAGGTTGTTCTTTGTGTAAAGGTAGAGCAACCATGCCAATTTCTTTTGCGAAATCAAGCACATCGTTAAATACTTGTTCGTCTGTAGCAGGTTGTTTCATTACTTCAGCTGTATTATTTAACCAAATTTCATTGGCGAAATGAAGTGCTAAGAATTTTTCTGGTCTACCTGTAGCTTCTACAAATTGACTAGGTAAAAGAGTAGAAGTGTTTGTTGCAAAGATAGTATGAGAAGGAGCAAGTTTACTTAGTTTCTGATAAAATTCTGTTTTGATATCTACTACTTCAGGGATTGCTTCGATGATTAAATCAGCTTCTGTAACAGCTTCTGCCAAATCTGATTGATATTGCACACGACTGAAAGCAGCATTTACTTGTTCTTCAGATGCTTGTAAGTCTTCTTGGTAGCGAGTTTTTAATTTTGTTACACGGTCTTTCGCGTCATTGATTGCTTGTTCGTTAATATCGTAAACGATTACGTCGAACCCGTAAAAAGCAGTTTGAAAAGCGATTTGGCTTCCTAAAACGCCTCCACCAGCAACAGTGACTTTTTTATATTGTCCCATAATACATTCATCCCTTCACGATTAAAAATGTGACTCTATTTATCATGGTGTAAACGTCTGTAAAAACCCCCACTTCAAGGTTCGAGTTAAGATAAAGAAGCTAAGTGGGGGATAAACGGACGCTAACTCCCTGATAAGTTTCGCTAACAATCAGTGGGAGTCAAAAACTCCCATTGATTGAAGTCTCACTTTATATTATGACATAATGCAACATAATTATACAAATATATAGGTATATGAAAATAGTAAAAATGACTTGGTGGATATTGGTGATATACAAAACGCTGGGAAGAAACAAGATAGTATAACTATCGAGGTGAATTATATATAATGAGTAGAAGAAGGAGGGGTATTCATCGAAAAAACTTTACATAATCCAACAGGAAAACAGCGAATAGGCTTAGCTTTTTTATTGGCAATGTTGGCGGCACTAGGTCCATTCAACATTGATATGTATTTACCAAGCTTTCCACAAATAGCAGAAGATTTAGGAGCAAGAGCTTCACTTGTTCAATTAAGTTTAACAGCATGCTTGTTAGGCTTAGCTATTGGCCAGTTAGTGATAGGGCCAATAAGTGATGCGATAGGACGAAGAAAACCGATCTTATTATTTATTTCCTTATTTGCTTTGTTCTCGTTATTATGTGCGTTTGCGCCCAATATTCTCGTGTTAATCATCGCGAGATTTTTACAAGGGTTCACTGCCGCAGCGGGTGTCGTACTATCCCGAGCAGTAGTAAGAGATGTTTTTGATGGGAAAGCATTAACAAAATTCTTTGCATTACTGATGGTGATTAATGCGACAGCACCAATGATTGCACCAATTTCAGGTGGCGCAATTTTATACTTTCCGTTTGCCAGTTGGCATACGATTTTCATCTTTTTATTCGTACTAGGTATTGTAATGGTTGCGATTACTGCACGTAAATTACCAGAAACACTGCCAGAACAAAACCGGAGACCGAGCTCTATTGGTAATACATTAAAAACGATGGGGGCATTAATAAAAGACAGATCGTTTATCGGATATGCAATTGTCGTTTGTTTTGTTCAAGGTGGAACATTTGCTTATGTAGCAGGGACACCCTTTGTTTATCAAGAAATCTATCATGTATCACCACAAGTATTCAGTCTTTTATTCGGGGTAAATGGTTTAGCTATTATTCTTGGTAGTTTTCTAGTTGGACGTTTGAGCACATATTTTGAAGAAAGAAGCTTATTAAGAACAGGTGTTATTATGTCGTTAGTAGCCAATTCGACATTATTATTAGCAACTGTATTTCATTGGCCATTATACATGCTGGTTATTCCATTATTCGTTCATTTGAATTCGGTCGGAATTATTTTAACGAGCAGTTTTTCACTCGCTATGGTCAATCAAAAGGAGCGTGCTGGGACAGCAAGTGCTTTATTAGGCATGTTACCTTTATTAATGGGAGCGATTGTAGCACCGATTGTTGGAATAGATGAAACAACCGCAATACCGATGGGAGCAGTACTATTTTGTAACTCATTAATCGGTGCGATTATTTTCTTTACATTTACGAAACCCAAAAGCTGAGCTGTCCTATGACAACTCAGCTTTTTATTACCTCTAAGCACATTAGGACATGCTTTACAATAATCGATCATTTAAAAGGACCACTCTTTTTCCTACAACACGTAAGTACCATAAAGGGAGGAGTTTACATCGTGAAAACAGTAACCAGAGTAGTTCAATTTAATACAATAGATATGTATCTAAAGTCACTAATATGACAAAAAGCTTTATTTACTTGTATATATGATTAGCTTATAATTATATGGAAAATACATAGGAAAAATGTAGAAATATAATAGACTTACTAGTATAATATAATTAGAAAGGATTTCGAAATGAAAAATAAATATAGGTATGCAAATCTATTAAATGAAGAAAAAAGAACTACAATATGGTTTTTGTGGTTGGTTTATGGGATCTATTTTGTTTTTGAAATAATATACTTTTTTATTGCGTTTCCTTCAGTTTCATGGCAAATTGAACAAACTGGTGATGTAAGTCGTTTGTTTTTTATGAAATATATCGTATTCTTTGTCTTGTTACCACTTGCGTATTATTTCTTGAAAATAGAGAATCCATCACCTATAAAATACATATATGCTATTTCATTTATACTATCTGATATATTGATTGATAGTATTACTTTTTATAATGTTGACCAATCATTTGCTAGTGGAAATATAAATGAGCTTGTTATGATTATGTTTTCACCTATTTTTGTAAGTAAACGTTTTTTTTATGTTGTCTCATTGGGGACTATTTTTAAATATGTAATAATCGGATTAATCTTAGGTGATTCAGCGGTGGTTTTACCCGTGGTGTTGATAACCATCATTTCGATTGTAGCTTTTATTTTATTACATCGTTTTATAGGGTATGTAAAAGCTGTAGAAAGTTCATTAGATAAGCAAATGGAAGGAATTGTTAAGGGAGTCATTACTACTTTAGAGTTAAAAGATCCTTATACAAGAGGACATAGTGAAAGAGTAGCAAATTATGCTATTATTTTAGCAAAGGAAACAGATAAATTTACTGAAGAAGAATTAAAAAACTTTTACTACGCTTGTTTATTACATGATATCGGTAAAATACATATTCCAGATGTAATTTTGACTAAACCAGGTAAGTTAACTGAAGAAGAATATGAAATCATAAAAACACATCCCGTAGTAGGTGCACAATCACTTGTAGATGTAGAAGGTATTACGGACAATATCAATGTGATTAGACATCACCATGAGAGATGGGATGGGACGGGCTATCCAGATGGGTTGAAGGGAAATCAAATTGATTATCTAGCGAGAATTATAGCGATTGCAGATGCTTTTGATGCTATGACTTCTTCAAGGTCATATCGAGCAGCGTTATCAATAGAAAGGGCATACGAAATTATATTAAATGAGAGTGGTGCTCAATTTGATCCAGAAATTGTTAATGTCTTCAAAGATAGTTTTGATAAATGGATTGAATATTTTCATAGCCATCATGATAATATTGTGAAACTTAAAGAAATAGATGAGGAGGGAAAACCGTGAAAATCAGAAAACTAAACAGATTACAAGCTACACTTAATAGTTGTTGGTGGTGTACGTATGCAAGACCGGGATGGAAATTATTTTAAAAAGATGCTCATATAGCATCTTTTTTTCATTTAAATAATCAGGAGGTGAGAATATGAAACCAAGCTTTAAATCAAAAATAGTTTTACAACCTATGCTAATTAGAAAAGATAATAAGCATTACATTGTCGAAAATGAAGTGAACGGTGATTTTTTTGAAATGCCAGAAGTCTGTGTGGTAGCCATAGAAAAAATCAACAATAATGAGTCGTTGGCCAGTATTGAAGAACAACTAAAGCAAAGTTTTCCTGATGAAGAAGTAGATATCATTGATTTTATTGAACAATTAATAGATTTAGGACTTGTAAAAGAATTGGATGGTGTAGAATTAACAGTTCAGCAAAAGAGCCAATCAACTACCGGTTTCACTTGGATTTCTAGTAAATTAGCTTCGGTGTTTTACAATAAAATAACTGTACCAATTTTGCTAATTCTTTTTATTAGTAATCTTTTATTATTTATTACACAACCTCAATTATTGCCGAAGTACACAGACATATTTATCTTTGATTCGATGGTGTTGAGTACAATTACTTTTACACTCATATCAACGATTATTATTGTTTTACACGAATTTGGTCATATTTTTGCGATTCGCTCATTTGATCTACCTGCCAATGTTCAGATTGGGAATCGCTTGTTTTTTATTGTAGTGGAAACAGATTTGACTGCTGGTTGGAGGCTGTCAGCTAAAGAGCGTAATATATTGTTTCTGGGTGGTATGTTTATTGATCAAATCATTTTAGCTGTAGCGCTAACACTGAAGCTAACTATTTTCTCAGAAGGTGGTTTCATCGATGGCTTGTTATCGATCGTGATCTTAGATATTTTCGTTAAGACTATTTACCAATGCTGTATCTATATGAAGACGGATCTATACTATGTATTGGAGAGTGTGACAGGTAGTTATAATTTAATGGAAAATGGGAAAAACTACTTAGCAAGATGGCTACCATTTTTGAAAGTCGATAAGACGACGACGGTATTCGATGGAGAAGAAAAGATAGTCAAGTTATATAGCATTTTTACATTTATAGGTGTTGCCTTCACGATAAGTTTATTTTTCTTTTTCTTTCTACCGCAAACGGTTTATATCATTATATCGATACTTCCACATTTGACGAATCCTGTCGGAAATCCACTATTTTGGGATGCGTTAGTAATGGTTGTAGAATTTATTGTAATGATTAGCCTGTTGTTGATTGTATTAATAAAAAAGAAAAAAGCTAGTTCGTAATATTTCCTGGGAAATCAATGGATACAGCTTTTACTATATAGAGAGAATGTTCAGGTGAAAGAACATTCTTTTTTTTAGCCAAATTATTGACTAAAATACCTGGTAGGGGTATAGTGTAATTGTAGTTAACGAAAGGAAGTGCTAATAATGAAGGAGTCGACCCATCAACATCCGAGTACACCTCGGTCAAAGGATGAAATTCAAACAACGGTAAACAGATTGAAGCGTATAGAAGGGCAAGTTCGTGGTATACAAAAAATGGTCGAAGATGATCGTTATTGTGTCGATATACTAGTGCAAATAAGTGCAATTAATGCTGCTTTGAAAAAAGTTGGTCATTCGATTACGGAAAGGCATATTAAACATTGTGTTAGTGATGCTATTCTTTCAGGTGAAGGTGATGAGGCTATTGATGAATTAATGGAAGTAATGACACAATTCTCCAAATAAAGGAGGGGCTTGTTATGAGTGATAATGAAAAAATAACATTAGGAATAACAGGTATGACTTGTGCTGCATGTTCTAATCGAATTGAAAAAGTTTTAAATAAAATGGACGGAGTAGAAGCACAAGTTAATGTAACAACGGAAAAGGCAAGTGTTTCGTATAATCCAGACCATACACAAATAGACGATATTCAAGCAAAAATTGAAAAACTAGGGTATGGAGTAGAGACGGAGCGGGTTGATTTAGATGTGTTTGGTATGACGTGTGCTGCGTGTTCCAACCGTATCGAAAAGGTATTGAATAAGCAGACAGGTATTACGCAAGCGACAGTAAACTTAGCAACGGAAAGTGCGACAGTTGAATATAATCCATCTATCATAGAAGAAGCAGATATGATTCATCGCATCCAAAAGCTTGGCTATGATGCAAAACGTAAAGCAGAAAGGGAGCAACAAGCTTCAAAAAAAGAACAACAACTAAAAAAAATGAAGTGGAAATTAGTTAGTTCAGCTATTTTAACATTACCACTATTTGCAACAATGCTTGTACACTTGTTTCAAATAAGCATACCAGCTATCTTCATGAATCCTTGGTTCCAATTTGCTTTAGCTACACCTGTTCAATTCATTATTGGGTGGCAGTTTTATGTTGGCGCTTATAAGAATTTACGAAATAAAACTGCTAACATGGATGTTCTCGTTGCACTTGGAACTAGTGCAGCTTACTTTTATAGTGTTTATGAAATGTTGTTTGCGAACATGCCACATCTTTATTTCGAAACAAGTGCTGTAATTATTACGTTAATCCTATTTGGAAAATATTTAGAAGTAGCAGCGAAAAGTAAAACAACGATGGCGATTTCTAAACTACTTCATCTTCAAGCAAAAGAAGCGAGAGTAGTTCGTGATGATGAAGAGATAATGATTCCGATTGAACAAGTAGTTGTTGGGGATTACTTAGTTGTTAAACCTGGCGAAAAAATACCTGTAGACGGTATAGTGAAGAAAGGTCAAACATCTATTGATGAATCGATGATTACGGGAGAATCGATTCCAATTGAGAAAGGTGTAGAAGACGCTGTTATCGGCTCGACGATAAATAAGAATGGTTCGATTACAATGAAAGCGACAAAAGTAGGCAAAGATACAGCACTTGCTTCTATTATAAAAGTAGTAGAAGAGGCACAAGGTTCTAAAGCACCAATTCAACGTTTAGCTGATGTGATCTCAGGCTACTTCGTCCAAATCGTTGTCGGGATTGCGCTTGTGACATTTCTGATTTGGGTAATATTTGTTTCACCAGGAAATATCGAAGCATCATTAGTGGCAACAATTGCGGTTTTAGTTATTGCATGTCCTTGTGCTTTAGGATTAGCAACACCAACATCCATTATGGTTGGAACAGGAAAAGCTGCAGAATCAGGCATTTTGTTTAAAGGTGGCGAACATTTAGAAAGAACCCATAAACTAGATGCCATTATTTTTGATAAGACAGGAACATTAACAAAAGGTAAACCTGAAGTAACGGACTTTATTGGAGAAAACGATGTGTTAGCGTTGTTAGCAAGTGCGGAAAAAGCATCAGAACACCCGTTAGCAGAAGCGATTGTCAGCTATGCAGAAAGAAAACAACTTCCATTAGCAAAAGCAACATCTTTTGAAGCAATACCTGGGCATGGTATTGTAGCGTTAGTGGATGGAAAAGAAATGGTTGTTGGTAACCGAAAACTCCTCAAGGATAAACAGATTGAACTAAATGAACAAGTAGAAATGCTTGGGAAGTGGGAAGCTCAAGGGAAAACGGCTATGCTTGTAGCGGTTGATGGCCAGTTAAGTGGTATGATAGCTGTACAAGATACGATAAAACCTTCTGCAGTTGAAGCAATTACACAGCTAAAAGCACAAAACCTGCAAGTCATCATGCTTACTGGAGATAATAAAACAACAGCAGAAGCAATTGCAAAACAAGTAGGTATCAATCAAGTTTATGCAGAAGTACTACCAGAACAAAAAGCGGATAAAGTGAAAGAAGTTCAATTACAAGGAAAAACAGTAGCGATGGTAGGAGATGGTATTAACGATGCTCCAGCGCTAGCACTAGCTGATATTGGGATTGCGATTGATACTGGAACAGAAGTAGCAATTGAAGCTAGTGATGTAACCATTTTAGGTGGAGAATTATTATTGATACCTAAAGCTATTAAATGGAGTCATGCTACCATTCGCAATATTCGTCAAAACTTATTTTGGGCATTTGCCTACAATAGTGCAGGTATTCCAATAGCGGCAGCTGGTTTATTAGCACCATGGATTGCTGGAGCAGCGATGGCGTTTAGTTCCGTAAGTGTTGTAACGAATTCACTTCGATTAAAACGAGTGAAAATATAGATGAGTAATATAAAGGAGAGAGACCAATGGCACAAACTATTTTAAAAGTAGAAGGAATGACATGTGGACATTGTAAAGCATCTGTTGAAGGAGCTCTTCAAGAATTATCAGGAGTAAAACAAGCAGAGGTTGATTTAGCAACAGGAACAGTAGTTGTAAATTATGAAGAAGATAAAGTAACGATTAAAGCAATGGAAGAAGCTGTAGAAGAACAAGGTTACGATATAGCCTAATTGGAAAGGGGCTGCCTTAACTTATGTTGAGCGCATCCCCTTTTCAAGTTGCAAGAGGAACCCAAAAAATAGGAAGCCATATAGCTCAAAATCAGCTTTGTATCGGATATATCAATTACTTATATCTAACATTTTCTGTTTTTTAATCATTATTTCATTTAAAGCGCGTATCATGGTGGATTTATCACTGTGAGACATATGGATGAAATTTACACCGTAGGATATACGTTGACCTTGTTGATAGGGTTCTCTGCGAATAATCTCTCCTAAAAGATTAAAATGATAGGATTCGAGGGAAAGTTCTACTTGTATTACTACTCTATCATCTGTTGGTATATTATATTTGGTGGAAAATTTTAGTCCACCAGCACTTATATCTTCAATGTCACTATGAAAATATTTGTTTTCTAGTTTGGCAAATTGCGGAGCATCAAAAGACACAAGCTTCATTAAACAATTTTTCTTATAAAATTTAATTCGAAAATCATTTCTGGAATTTTCCTCCTTAGCAACATGTGTTTTTGTTTTTTTAGAAAATCGATGTTTTACTTTTTTTCGTTCATAAAACCAATAGATGAATGAAATAGTGATAAGGGCAGTAGTAGACAAAAAGGAGAGGGCGATAATAAACAGTTCGATTCGAATTACCTCCTATTCTTTTAAGGATAGTTTTGTTCATTACTGATACTTTCGACTTTATAGGTCAAAATACCTCCCTTTCATGCGTGATTTGACGTTGATAATCAGAAACTTAATGCTAAATTAATATAGTTAATAATTAGAAGAAGGTTTTACAAAAAAACGCATTAGAAGTGTTTGAGTGGGGGCTGTCTTATATTTGTGCGAGGAATCATGAAGGCGATAAAAACGATAAGAGGAGAAGAGCTCCTCTTATCGTTCGTTTAATTCCTGTAGCATCTCATCAATTGCATGGGCTACACCATTTTCTTTATTTGTTTTCGTTGTGTAATCACAGGCTTCAATAATTTCTGGTTCAGCATTTCCCATCGCAACCCCGCGTCCAGCCATTGTGAGCATGGACAAATCATTAAAATTATCACCGATTGTCATGACGTCTTTCATTTCAATGCCTAGCTGTTTCGCATATTTTTCGAGTGCAATTCCTTTTTGTGCATTAGGGTGATTAAATTCAAGGTTTGATGCACCTGATGAAGTGACAGCGATAGTATCATTACCATTTAGTTGTTCGTAAACATTGTTAAGTGTTTGTTCATCTAGGGAAAAGGCTAATATTTTATATACTTCTAAGTCTTCACGTGCAAAAAGTTCTTCAAAGTCCTCGATAATCGTAATTTCTTCTTCTTGGAAGCGATCTGTTGCTCTTTTACGAACATCTTCTATATTCGCATCAGGAAAAGAGGTTTTCATAATATCAACCATTACATCAATAAATTGATCACGACTTTCAGAAAAACCACCTTGATTTGTGAAAATTTCGAAATACATATCGTTGTCTTGGCATGTTTGCTGAATGTTGCGACAAGATTTGATGTCTAAAGGAGATGTTGCTAATATGTCACCTGCATCATTATGTACTTTTGCACCATTCAAACAAATGACAGGACATGATAATCCAGCTTCATCTAATGGTTTTTTCGCAGCATGATAAGATCTACCTGTTGCAACTACTATATGTATACCTTGTTCTTTTGCACGAAGAATTGCTTGTTTATTTTCTGGACTAACAGAATGTTTTTCATTCAAAAGTGTTCCGTCTAAATCTGTTGCAAATAATTTCATTATGTATCCCCCAGTAATTAAAATTCTATCTATACATTTATCATACATGACAATCGTTTACATGTCTTGTAAAAAAATCGTTAACTAAGTAAAGGAATATAAATGATAATTGACTTATTTAACCATACATAATATTATTTAATTGAACATCGGTTAATAAAAAGGGTGATAAAAATGGCTGCAAGAAAAGCAGTAGATAGAGAGCTTTCACGGAAAGTAATTATTGATGGTGCACACCAATTGTTTGTGGACGAAGGGTATCAAGCTGTTTCAATGCGAATGATTGCAAGAGAACTTGGCTATAGTCACGGAGCTATTTACTATCATTTTAAGAACAAAGCCGAATTATTTTATGCGATGGTAGAGCAAGATTTCGTCATGTTTAACAAAGAATTGATGAGTCTAATGCAACATAATGGAGTCGAAGAAGAAAATATAAAAGGATTATTAAGAGGATTTATTCGGTTCGGATTAACGTACCCTAATCACTATGAAGTAATGTTCATGATGAAGGATAAGGAAATAGAACAATATGCAACAAATGCTCCTGAACAAACGTATAAAATGTTTGCTGATGCAATCGTAGCAAATATGACAAAGCAAATAGAAGTAAAAAGAATTTGGTCAGCATTTTTAATGTTACATGGATTTGTTAGTCACTATGTTAAAATTGGCCACGCGTTTCAAGATGTAGAGGCTTTAACAGAATCATATGTGGATGCAATTTTTGACATGCTTGCTAAATAATAGTTTTTATGATTAATTGAACATCGGTCAATAAAGGAGGAGAAAATGAAAAAAGTGATGGTAATTGGTGCAAGTGGAGGGATAGGTCAGGCTATAGTAAAGGAATTAGCTGAAAGAAACGTAGATGTTGTAGCATTTGCTAGAGGGAAAGAAAAGCTGGAAGCACTATTTGCTGATAACCAGTATGTTACAATTCAACAAGGCGATGCACTAAATAAAAGAGAGCTAGAGCTAGGAATGCTCGGAGTAGATGTCATTATCCATGCGCTAAATATTCCCTATTCAAAATGGGAAGATAATTTGGAAAAGATTATGCGTAATGTTGTAGAAATAGCTAAACGTTACCAAGCTAAGCTTGGAATCGTTGATAACATATATGGTTATGGTAGAGGGAGCGAAAAGAAGATAACAGAAGCTTCCCCTAAGTATCCTCATACGAAAAAAGGAAAAATCAGATTAGAACTAGAAGAAATAGTAAAGAAATCAGGTGTGGAAGCACTGTTTGCTTACTTTCCAGATTTTTATGGACCGGGTGCTGAAAAAAGCATGCTTCACTATTTATTTGTAGGTGTTGCGAATAACAAGATGTCGTTCTTTATTGGAGACCCAACAGTGAAGCGAGAATATATTTATACGTTAGATGGTGCGAAAGCAATGGTTACACTTGTTGAAAAACCAGATGCTTATGGGCAAGGTTGGAACATTCCTGCGACAGATGTTATTTCTGGAAATGAAATAATCGAGTTCATGAGACAAGAAGAAGGATTTACAAAAAAAGTATGGACCGTGAAAAAAGGTATCCTGACATTGCTAGGGTTTTTTGATGAAGATGTGAAGGAAGTAGTAGAGATGCTTTATTTAACAGAGACGCCTGTTGTGTTAAGTGGTGAGAAATATGAAAAATATATCGGTTCATTACCGAGAACATCATATAAAGATGGTATGAAACGAACAATACCTTCGTATAAAACGAACATAGAAAAGTGATCACTCTACTATGTTAATTTTATTTCGTCAAATTAGCTGCAGTGTTGTGATACAAGTAAAGTAAGCACATCTGAGAATCCAGATGTGCTTATCTTGATCAATCTCCATTGAAGATAGAGTTTTTTACAACAACATAATCAACAGTTCGGATAGATTGTAAGTTTTTACCGCCTGCATAAGAAATAGATGACTGAAGATCTTGCTCCATCTCTGTTAATGTATCTTGCAATGCACCTTTGTGCTCTACATACATTTTTTTACCTTCGACATTTTTCTTTTCGCCTTTTTGGTATTCAGATGCAGAACCAAAGTATTCTTTGTAAAGCGTTCCGTCTTTTTCTACAGTATTACCAGGTGATTCTTCATGACCAGCAAATAATGAACCGATCATTACCATGGATGCACCGAAGCGAACAGATTTAGCAATATCACCGTGTGTACGAATACCACCATCTGCAATAATTGGTTTTGTTGCAGCCTTTGCACACCATCTAAGCGCAGCAAGTTGCCATCCACCAGTACCAAATCCTGTTTTGACTTTGGTGATACATACTTTACCAGGGCCGATTCCAACTTTTGTGGCATCTGCACCAGCGTTTTCTAATTCTCTGACTGCTTCTGGAGTCCCTACATTACCAGCTATAACAAAGCTGTCTGGTAAATGAGTTTTTATATGTTTAATCATGTTTATTACAGCGTTAGAATGTCCATGTGCAATATCAATCGTAATATAATCAGGAACAAGTGATTCTTTAGCAAGCTCCTCGATAAATGCATACTCTTCTTCTTTTACGCCAACACTGATAGAAGCGATTAAATTTTTCTCTAGCATAGTTTGAATAAAATCTTTTCTTGTTTCTGGTTCAAAACGGTGCATTACGTAAAAATAATTACGCTCTGCTAAAAAAACCGCGATTTTCTCATCAATAATAGTTTGCATATTAGCTGGAACTACTGGTAGACGGAATGTATGTTTACCAAATTCGATCGTTGTATCACATTCGCTACGACTTTCCACGATACATTTGTTAGGAATCAATTGAATATCTTCGTAATCAAATACATTTTCCATTTATATCACTCCTAAAGACGAACATTTTTTTGTTTAAGTTTATAATTATTCGCCCTAGGTAATATAATACATTTCGAGGTAGATGTCAAATGCTAGTCTTCTTATTAAATAAATTAAATCAACAAATGTTGTAGTAGCAACTGTACATTTGAGAAAAATATGATATACTACAATTTGTTCGTAAAATTACATACAAATCTGCGAATGCAGGAGAGGTTTCTAGCTTCACCCTCTATAAAAAACTAAGAATAATCATACCGAGGCTAAGGTGTGATTTTTTATTTTTTCTGTCTAGCTCTGTGTACTTAGAAACTAAGAGGTTTCTAAACAAGTACATGAAGCTTTACGTGGGTGTTCAGAATCTCTTTTTCAATATGAAAGGGGATTTTTTTATGGAAAAAAATAATCGAGCAGTTGTCGTGTTTAGTGGTGGTCAAGATAGTACGACTTGTCTATTTTGGGCATTGGAAAGGTTTGAACATGTAGAGTTAGTGACGTTTGACTACAATCAGCGTCATAAAGATGAAATCGAGGTTGCAAAAGAGATTGCGGTAGAACAAGGTCTAAAACATCATATTTTAGATATGTCATTACTCAATCAATTAGCGCCAAACGCGTTAACGAGAGATGATATTGAAGTAGCAGATGGAGAAGAGGGAGAACTTCCTAATACATTTGTGCCTGGAAGAAACCTATTATTCTTATCTTTTGCGACTATTTTAGCAAAACAAATTGATGCAAAACACATTATTACAGGTGTTTGTGAAACGGACTTTAGTGGTTATCCAGATTGTCGAGATATATTTATCAAATCATTAAATGTAACAGTGAATCTATCAATGGATGATGTTTTTGTTGTGCACACACCATTAATGTGGTTAGATAAAGCAGAAACATGGGAGCTTGCGGATCAACTAGGAGCTTTTGATTATGTCCGTGAGAAAACCTTAACATGCTATAACGGTGTACGTGGTGCTGGTTGTGGTGAATGCCCAGCTTGTCATTTAAGACAAAAAGGCTTGGACACATACTTAGCAAAACGTACGGAGGTGCAGCAGTAATGTACGGATTTCGGATTGTAGAAGACTTACAAAAAATTGATCAAGACATTAAACGAGAACAATTAAAATATCATCAAAAACGCGTGCTTGTCAGTAAAGAATTTAGCTTTGATGCAGCACATCACCTTCACTGTTATGATGGAAAATGCAAAAATTTACATGGGCATACGTACAAAGTTGTTTTTGGCATTAGTGGATTTGTTGATGATGTAGGAATTGTCATAGATTTTGGTGACATCAAACAAATTTGGAAAGAGAAGATCGAAATACTTTTAGATCACCGTTACTTAAATGAAACATTACCAAAAATGAATACAACGGCTGAAAATATGGTTGTCTGGATTTTCGAACAAATGGAAGAAGCGTTGCAGGATTTCTCAAACCAATGTCGAGTTGAGTTTGTTCGTTTGTTTGAAACAGCTACAAGCTATGCAGAGGCGAGACGGGAGTGGATGCTCAATGAATAAACTACCTGTTTTAGAAATATTCGGACCGACTATTCAAGGTGAAGGGATGGTCGTTGGACGAAAGACGATGTTTGTCCGCACTGCTGGCTGTGATTATAGTTGTGCGTGGTGTGACTCTGCCTTTACATGGGACGGTAGTGCGAAGGAAGATATAAAAAAAATGACGAGCGAGGAAATTTTTGCGCAGCTAAAAGAAATCGGAGGAGATAGATTTGATCATGTGACGATTTCTGGGGGAAACCCAGCACTTCTGAAAAATCTAAGTGAGTTGATTGATATTTTCCATAAAAATGGTATACAAGCAGCACTCGAAACACAAGGTAGTCGTTGGCAAGATTGGTTTTTAGCTATAGATGATTTAACGATATCACCAAAACCACCAAGCTCCATGATGAAAACAAATTGGACTGTGCTAGATGATATTATGGATAATTTAGAAAAAGGTGGACGTCTTGCGAACACAAGCATAAAAATTGTCATTTTTGATGAAGAGGATTTAGAATATGCAAAATCTGTTCGTAAACGATATCCAAATGTAGCATTTTTCGTACAAGTAGGTAACGATAACTTGGAGGAAATAGCGCCAAATGAGTTAGCAAGTCATTTGTTAACAAGGTACGAATGGCTGATTGACCAAGTAATGGATGAAAGTTCGCTAAATGATGTTCGGTTATTACCACAAGTACATGCATTGGTATGGGGTAATAAACGAGGAGTATGATACAGAAAGGGGCTGCCTCAACATATTGTTGAGTGCAGCCCCTTTTCAAGTTGCCAGAAAACCCACTCAAGTTGCCAGAAAACCCACTCAAGTTGCCAGAAAACCCACTCAAGTTGCCAGAAAACCCACTCAAGTTGCCAGAAAACCCACTCAAGTTGCCAGAAAACCCACTCAAGTTGCCAGAAAACCTACTAAAGCTGCTGAACTCCCAATGCCCATTTCAACATATCGTTTTCACTCTTAATATGTTGAAAGCCTAGCTTCATTAATACTTTGTTAGATGGTATATTTTCCCTTTGGCATTGTGCGGTAATGGTTCTTACCTTTTTAGAGCTACAAGCCCACTCTATTATGGCTGCTACTGCCTCAGTTGCATAGCCATTACCTTGCTCTGAAGGTACAATGCCATAACCAACTTCAATCGTTTGCTGCTCATTAGGCTTTCCTTTAAAACCGATATCTCCAATAATTGTGTTGTTTTCTTGTTTCATCACAAGCCATACTCCCCACCCTAGCAACGTAGTGTCATCTTCAAGTTGCTCTAGGTAACTACTAATATGGGGACCTAGTTTATAATTGGGGAAACAACTTAATACTTCCATCGTACAAGCGACGATTTTTAATCGTTCTGTTACTAATTCCATTTTTTAGCTCCTTTTTTTGGTTATCTGAAACATTTTGGAACCAATCATAGACGTATCTCCTTTATATTTTGTTGTATTTATTTTACAATTAAGTACATCACTAATCAATACTAATACTATCACTTGTCATCAAAAAAACAGACTTTAAAATAGTGTAATTATGAGGTGAGAAATGAAACAAAAAATATTACTTATATTCCAAGACTGGCAATTTAAATTAGATAACGATGAATGGTATTTCCAAAACGCTTTTGAAGAATTAACCATTGGCTTAACACCTGTAGAAGCATATGATTCTATTCCAACAATAATAGAAGTGTTGTTTGAGATGGAAGATCACTTTCTTATTGAGGAAACGATGGATATATTGCTAGGAATATATCACATTGCAGATACAACGGAAATACATCCATTTATAGAGATGCAGCAAATAGAACAACATCTGGATAAGTACCATTCTGTATATGGAAAAGTTTGTTTGAATGAATTAAAAAGGCTGTTGAGAATAGATTAATGGAGGGGGAAAAATGATCTTTTTCGACATAGACGGAACATTATTAGATCATGATAGGGCTGAAAAATTAGCGGCAGTAGATTTTCACAAACAGTATTATTTGCAATTGAATGTGGATGAAAAGGAGTTTGTACAAAAGTGGTTTCAGTTATCACATCAATATTTCGATTTATTTTTACAAAAGCAACTATCTTTTGCAGAACAAAGACGATTACGGATAAAAGGAATTTTTGGTCAACAATTAAGCAATCAACAAGCGGATGACTTGTTCCAGGAGTACTTATTATATTATAAGCGCAATTGGTCTATTTTTGATGATGTTATACCTTGTTTAGAGAATCTGCAGCAAGCAGGCCATCGACTAGGTATTATAACAAATGGTGAAAAAGCACAACAGTTAGAGAAATTACAAACTGTTGGAATAGAAACGTATTTCGAGCATATCCTTACATCGAGTGAAGTTGGAGTAGCAAAACCAACCCCTAAAATATTTCATATAGCATGCAAGCAAGCTAATGTTAATACCGCGGAGTGCTATTATATTGGAGATAGGCTAAAGACTGATGCTGAAGCTAGTCAAAAGGCTGGAATGTTTGGCATATGGTTGAACCGGGAACAAAAAATATTGGAGACGGATGTGAAACAACTCCAACAACTTGCTGAGTTAGTTGGTCTTTTGAAAATAGATACTAAAACCTATAAATAAATTACTACTTTATCCCTGTTTTTCAATGATTTTATATGTATTGCAAAGATTCAATATTTTTGTGGTAAAATGTCGATGGGGGGTGAAAAAATGTCAAATAGTGATGAGCGTATGTTTGGAATGCTTATCTATTTATTAAGCTTTTTTACTACTGTTATTGGTCCGTTAATTATCTGGCTATTAAAACGTGAAGAATCATCTTTTGTTGATTTTCATGGGAAAGAATATTTTAACTTCTTTATCTCTTACGCAATTTACGGAATAATTACTTTGTTATTAATGTTTGTCTTAATTGGCTTTCTACTTGCACCAATTGTGGGGATAGCAGGATTTGTTTTTACGATTATCGGTGCTGTCAAAGCGTTTAATGGAGAGGAATATCGATTTCCGCTTATTATTCGTATTATTAAATAAAACAAAAAGTATACACACGTTACAATTATCAAACGGTGTATACTTTTTGTTTCTTCTATTCCTCTACGTCAAAATGAAATTCCTCATGCTCATGTAATCCATCGTCATCTGTGACGTGAACAACCATTTTGTAATGTCCAGCTTTTTCAAAAGAGTGGGTACTATGATAAAATCCATCTTCTGTTTCTTCTGCATCGATCCAATCGTGTTTATCACTATTTTCAGGAATGATCTCATAGCGTACACGTGTACCTGTTAATGGGTTTTGATCCATCGTAAGTTCTACTGCGATATCCACACTTTGCCCGACTGTTATTTCATCAAGTGGTTGAAGGGATAAGTTGAAATCGGCTTGATGTGCATGTTCTGTCTCGTGTTCTTCTGCATGATGATCATCAAGTTGCTCACCCTCAACAGTAATCGATTTCTTTGGCATGGAATGCATAGATCGAGCGGTTGTATGTGCATAAATTTCAAAAGTACCAGGTTCAGTAAACGTAACTTCTGCTGAATAGGTACCATCATGATGGTTAGTCGCATCTACGTGAACGGTATTGTCCGGATCCTCTGTGTTCCAGTATTCGAATGTCATTTCTTCTGCATCAGTGACTAATTCATCCTCCCCATATGTCACGGTGGTTTCGAGTAAAACGCTTTCTCCAGTGTTAGCAGTTTCAGGTAATGTAAAGTCAACGGTAATTCCTTTCACTTCATCACGACATCCTACTAGTACTAAGATGATACTTATAAATAGGAATCCTCTTTTCATTCAATATCCCCTCCTGTTACCTTTTTCTATTCCATTCTACTAAATGGAAAAAAATAATCAATTGAAATATTTTGCTTTTGTTTTAAATATTCACAAAATTAGTTGATTATATAAGTGAATAATTATATACTTATGTAAAATGAGTGAAAGGAGTAATGATTACATGGAAATTGAAAAAGCAGCTCCAATACTAAAAGTGTTAGGAGATAAAACAAGATTAACTATTCTAAAGCTGATTGAACATCAAACTTGTTGTGTTTGTGAATTCGTTGAAATCTTTCAAATGAGTCAGCCATCGATTAGTCAACATTTACGTAAACTAAAAGATGTTCATCTTATTCAAGAGGAAAGGAGAGGGCAATGGATTTTTTATTCATTGAATCAAGAAAGTGAGTGGATAGACTTAGTTCGCGCTATTTTGGCACAATTGCCAGATCAACAAGAAAAATTAACAGAATTAGAGAAAAGCGGTGCGAGAATTACGTGTTGTTAATAGGGGGATGAGATGTTGTTAGATGTAATCTTAGCGATTGTGATTTTTCTGGCAACCTTAGTATTAGTTATTTGGCAACCGAAAAATTTATCGATTGGTTATTCAGCGATTGGTGGTGCGATTATGGCACTGCTAGTAGGTGTGGTAGGATTCACAGATGTGATAGAGGTAACAGGAATTGTTTGGAATGCTACACTCGCCTTCGTCGCAATTATTATTATTTCATTAATATTAGATGAAATTGGCCTTTTTGAATGGGCAGCATTACATATGGCTCGTCTTGCGAAAGGCAATGGAATCAAAATGTTTGTGTATGTTAGTTTGTTAGGCGCATTAGTTGCAGCATTCTTCGCAAATGATGGTGCAGCATTAATTTTAACACCAATCGTACTTGCGATGGTTCGGAATTTACAATTCCAAGAAAAAATGATCTTTCCGTTTATTATGGCAAGTGGTTTTATTGCAGATACGACATCGTTACCACTTATTGTGAGTAACTTAGTAAATATTGTTTCTGCAGACTTTTTTGATATAGGTTTTGTTGAATATGCATCGCGAATGGTTATTCCAAATATTTTTTCCATTATAGCGACAATTACGGTACTGTATCTCTATTTTCGAAAGAATATCCCGAAAACGTATCAGTTGGAGCATTTGAAGCAACCAGCTGAAGCGTTGAAAGATGATAACATGTTCCGTCTATCTTGGTACGTATTAGCGTTATTACTAGTAGGTTATTTTGCTAGTGAATTTATAGCTGTTCCTGTTTCGATAATAGCTGGCATTATCGCGATTTTCTTTCTCATTATGGCGAGAAACAGCAGAGCAGTTAATACGAAATCAGTTGTTAAAGGGGCACCATGGGACATTGTCTTTTTCTCGATAGGTATGTATGTCGTTGTTTATGGTTTACGTAATGCGGGATTAACAGATGTATTGGCGAGTGTTATTCAGTGGAGTGCAGATCAAGGATTGTTCAGTGCAACTGTTGCAATGGGCTTTATCGCTGCTATTTTATCATCTGTTATGAATAATATGCCAACCGTAATGATAGATGCACTAGCGATTGCAGAGACAAGTACTTCTGGTGTAGTTCGGGAGGCTTTGATTTATGCAAATGTGATTGGCTCTGACTTAGGACCAAAAATCACGCCGATAGGTTCATTAGCAACCCTTTTGTGGTTACATGTCTTATCGCAAAAAGGTGTGAAAATATCTTGGGGAACATACTTTAAAACAGGAATTATCTTAACTGTTCCGATTTTATTCATCACATTAATCGGTTTATATATCACATTATTACTATTATAAATTAGAAGGAGATTAACATGACGAAAAAAACCATTTACTTTTTATGTACAGGGAACTCTTGCCGTAGCCAAATAGCAGAAGGATGGGCTGAAAAATATTTAGGTGATGAGTGGAATGTTTACAGCGCAGGAATCGAAACACACGGTTTAAATCCAAATGCCGTTAAAGCGATGAAAGAAGTGGATATTGATATTTCTCACCAAACATCTGATAAGATTGATCCAGAAATCTTAAACCGTGCAGATATGGTTGTAACTTTATGTGGAGACGCACGTGATAATTGTCCAGTAGTTCCAGCTGGTATTCATAAAGAACACTGGGGATTTGATGATCCAGCTAAGGCAGAAGGAACAGACGAAGAAAAATGGGCTGTTTTCCAGCGTGTACGTGATGAAATTGGCGAAAGAATCAAACGTTTTGCGGAAATTGGTGAATAAAGGATGGCAGGGGATGAATCCTTTGGTGTTCATTCCTTTTTTAAAAAGTATAATTATTTATTAAATGGGCATAGTTAAACTAGATGACTAAAAAGGAGCTCATTTAATATGATAAAAGTAGCAATCGTTTATTACAGCTCAACTGGTACTAACTATCAATTAGCTAATTGGGCGAAGGAAGCAGCAGAAGAAGCCGGTGCAGAGGTAAAAGTAGTTCGGGTTGCAGAGACAGCACCGAAAGAAGCAATTGCACAAAATCCTGGCTGGCAAAAGCATTCAGAGGAAACACAAGATGTTCCAGTTGCAACAAGTGAAAATCTCGAATGGGCAGATGCAATTATCTTTAGTACACCAACAAGATTCGGTAATGTTGCATCACAAATGAAACAGTTTATTGATACACAAGGTGGATTGTGGGCGTCCGGTAAAACGGTCAACAAAGTGGTTAGTGCGATGACTTCTGCCTCTAATCCACATGGAGGTCAAGAAGCAACAGTGTTAAGCTTATACACTTCCATGATGCACTGGGGTGCAATTATTGTTCCACCTGGTTATTCAAGTGATGTTCTTTTTGCTGCAGGTGGTAACCCTTATGGAACAAGTGTTACACAAAGTCAGGAAGACGGTTCTATGGTGGAAGATGTACAAGCAGCAGTGAAACATCAAGCAAAACGTGTAGTAGAAGTAGCGAATAAAATTCATGGTTGAAAAAGATGAAACGAACCTCTTTTAAGAGGTTCGTTTTTTTGTACATAGGTAAAGAAATAGGGGATAAGTCAGTCATCAAAGCTATGAGTGCCTGAATTTATCAGAGAGAAGCACTTAGGTCACTCATCAAGCTGATGAAAGCCCGAATGGAGAGTAGGAGTGATTAAGTCTATATAATTGTGTAAAAAGAAAGGGCATCATAGTTCCTCATGTTACAATGTTTTCAACCACGAAAATAATAAACAGGAGGAATATATGATGACCCAAATCAATTTTACACTAGATTTCGAAAAACTAAAAGAGGAAT
>NZ_JAWZSR010000029.1:0-944 GCF_033949965.1 Gracilibacillus pellucidus
AAATAAGTATACTTGTAGCATGTTAATAATTTTGATATGCTTAATTGGTTGTAAATGAAAGGAGCATTAGGTATGTGTTGCTCATGTTGTCCAGTGGTAAATATGCAAAAGTCTCTCTAATTTAAAAAACTTAGGAGGTTATTTTGTATATGCTATTACAGGAAAAATTAATTAATATAATTAAAGAGAAATGTGAGAAAGATCCTCGTATTTCCGCATGTATGATGTATGGATCGTTTACAAAAGGTGAAGGCGACCAATACTCGGATGTTGAGTTTTATGTCTTTTTAAAGAATACGGAAATTGGACAATTTAAATCTTCCGACTGGATTAGAGATATTGCCCCATATGATTTACTCTTTTTTAACGAATTTGGAACTGAAGTTGTCGTGTTTTCCAATTTAATTAGAGGGGAGTTTCATTTTCAGGCTGAATCTGATATTGAAGTTATCAAGACATTTAAAGACACAGGTGTTTTCCCTGACACACAATCCATGTTTATTTATGATATTACAGGAAAATTAAAACCAAGCTTAGATTATCTAAAAGGCAATGGGCCAGAACGAATGACAAATGATAATGTCAATTTTGCTTTTAATAATTTTGTTAATGCATGGCTTATGGGTATAAACGTTTTAAAGAGAAGGGAAATTGCACGTTCATTGGAGTGCCTAACATATGTTCAAAAATACGTTTTACAATTAATTAGGATTCGTGAAAAAAATGTAGAACGGTGGTTAAACGCTACAAAGAACTTAGAAGTTGACCTTTCAGATGAGGCGTATGGTGAGTATGCTTCAATTACGTCAAAATTAGATAAAGAAGAATTATATCTTGCCTATTCTAATGCACTTAATGTAGTTGAAGGGTTAGTTCTTGTACTTGCTGATTATTACCAGTTTGACATTAATGTAATTTTGTTTAAAAAATTACATTCTCATTTA
>NZ_JAWZSR010000030.1:0-866 GCF_033949965.1 Gracilibacillus pellucidus
CTAGGACAAAGCACCTTTTTATTCCTGTCTTGCAAAACTAATAATTTAGCTAAATGTCTGCGACGAGCATATTTTCTTTGCCAGACTTTGGCTTTCTTTTCAAAATAAGAACTGTCAAAACTAGGATATTTTAGCCCATTAGACAGAATTGCTAAATCAGCCACGCCAACATCAATCCCAACTCGTTTGCCAGTTAAGCTGTACTTCTCTGGTTCAGGTATTTCAGCTTGTAGAGACAAATAATACTTTCCTGTTGGTTCAAGCAGAACAGTGTAGCGCTTAATCTTAGTGTTTTGCAAAACTCCAGTCTTGCTGGTTTTGACATAGCCTAATTTAGGAATCTTCAAGTACCTTTTACCTGCAGTTTTTATGATTGACTTGCCTGTATAAGACTTTTTCAGATACTTGCGTGAATGAAAACGAGGCTTGCCAATTTGACCACTTTTATCTTGAAAGAAGTTCTTCCAAGATTGAGTTAGGAATTCATTAACTACCTGCAAGCTTGAAGAATCGCTGTTTTTCAAAAAAGGATATTCTTTTTTAAGCGGCTTAAGCAGATAATTCAGCTTGAACTTGCCTAAAAAAGGCAAAGCTTTATTATTCTGATAGCGCTCATTCATCATGGCCAGCATTTGATTCCAAACAAAGCGATCATTGCCAAACATCTGCTCAAGCTGGTTTTGTTGTGTTCTATTAGGATAGAGTCTTAATTTGATCCCTTTTAGCACATTTGTTCCCTCCTTTCTTTTTAAGATTATATCAAACATATGTTTAAGAAAGAAGGGGGGAACAAGCAAAAAAACAAAAAAAGGCCGGATTCATCACGGGATTAAAATCCCGTGTTTTCTCCGGCAATTAATCAATAA
>NZ_JAWZSR010000031.1:0-612 GCF_033949965.1 Gracilibacillus pellucidus
AAAGCAGCTAATCAGCGCAGAGATTATCTGCATAAACTAACTACGCATTTAGTTAAGCAATATGATGTAATTGCGATTGAAGATTTGAAAACCAAGAATCTTCAGAAAAATCAAAAGCAGCTAATCAGCGCAGAGATTATCTGCATAAACTAACTACGCATTTAGTTAAGCAATATGATGTAATTGCGATTGAAGATTTGAAAACCAAGAATCTTCAGAAAAATCATCATTTGGCTAAGTCAATTGCCAATGCTTCATGGCGAATGTTTAGACAAATGCTAGAATACAAATGCGAATGGTATGGCAAGAAACTAATTGCAGTTGATCCCAAGAACACTTCCAGAATTTGTTCAAAATGTGGCTATAACAGTGGCGCTAAGCCATTAGAGATTCGTGAATGGACCTGTTCTAAGTGTCAAACCAAGCATGATCGAGATATTAATGCGGCAGTTAATATCTTGCATAAAGGAAGTACAAAGCTAAATGGTCAGGGACTGGCCATGGTAACAAGCTGAGTTCCGTGAGTTAGGTATTTGACTAGTTCAATGTAAGATCCTAAACACTACTCAGTGTTCCCAGAAACCCGGCACTTCAGTGCCGGTRTAGTTCATT
>NZ_JAWZSR010000032.1:0-502 GCF_033949965.1 Gracilibacillus pellucidus
GATAGTAGACGTTGGTCCATGCTGGCTGCTCCATGAAATATGCTCACCCATTCTACTTCTAGTGAGTAGTAGGTAATCGCTACGTCAGAATACTCCGCTTTCCATGGGCACGGCTTCAACTAACTTTTTCAACAAGAACGGTTGAAAAAGTGGATTTTCAGCTCGCGCTGTTCCCATAGGAGTCTGCGTATTCTGCCTTCGCTGGATTCACGCTTTTTTGTTCGAGAGAAAAATACTAAGGTTCTATTTCCATAGAGCACATATAACGTATGTATTAAGGAGCGAGATGTCCGTATCATATGGAGAAAAAGCATCATCCTACTCGGGAAATAGTTTTATCATATTTCCATTCACAAACTGCAGAACACATCATATAGCGGAGACAAAACACGAAGACTCCTTAGGGAACAGTACGAGCTGAAGATCCATTTTCATGAAGCGGTCTTCTTCATGAAAATTAGCTGAAGCCGTACCCTAGGAAAGCGAAGTGTTTTGTCGGAGC